>NZ_JAECVY010000010.1:0-81736 GCF_016055075.1 Thermoactinomyces sp. CICC 10522
CGAAAATCCAAAGAAAAACCTCAGCCAAAAGTCACACGCATAAGTTGAACGCCGACTTTTTCTGACCGTGGAAATTTACACATAATTTTGGACTTGATCAAATCCCCGGGAGGTTCACAGAAAAAGCAAGTGAAAATAGGATTTTAGAATAAAATACAGAAAGATAAATAAAAACGGCAGTTGATAGATTTATTAGAAAATATTATTTTGAATTAATCTCCTTAAAGAACAACATTATAATTTCTACGACAGAAGAAAGGGGTGACGTTCTTTCAAATGCGTGTTGAAGTGAAATTTCATTTAGCGAAAGAAATCCTGTTGCCTTATGATCTGAGCTACTACATAAGCAGTTATATCTATCGTTGCATTAAGCAAGCCGCACCTGAACTGTCCGAATGGTTGCATAACACTGGTTTGAAATACAAAGGAAGAAGATACAAACCGTTTGTTTTTTCCCGGTGCAACTTCGCTTCAAGAGTGAACTTGGATTCGGTCATGAAAGTGAAAGGTACGCTTTCTTTTCAGATCGATTCGATCATGCCAGAGATCGTTCACCGGTTTGTTGAAGGTGCATGGGCAAATGGGCATTTGGATCTGTTTGAATTCAAGTTCCCATTACAGGAGACCTGTTTCCTGCCCCCTGTATCTTTTAGCGAAACCATGGTCTACAAAGCGTTAAGCCCAATTGTGATCCCGATACAAAAAAATAACCAAATCGTCTTTAGCCATCCCTTGGATAGCCGTTTTTACGACAGTATGCGAAATTCATTAAAGAATTGGTACTACCTGCGCTGGCAGGAAGAGTTTCCGGAAGGGGAGGAGATACACATTCAACTTTACCGCCCCGAAAAATTCCAACTGGGTAAAGCGGCTGTATTAACCCGTTTTAAGGATAAAAATATCAAGGGATATCTTGTTCCATTGGAAGTAGAGGCCCCGGTGAAGATGCAACAAGTGATCTATGAGGCGGGGATCGGCTCTTATGGTTCACAAGGGTTTGGCATGGTTGAAGCTCTAAAGGAGGTGAAATGAATGGGAGCAATCCTGCGGTTTGCCACCTTACAAGTTAACTGGCATCAAATAATCGAGTCACTAGGGCGTGTCTGGTGAATCACTAATTGAGCCAAATCATCAGGGAAATCATTGGGCCATGAACCATGGACGTTTAATGCCACTCGTCCGTTGTTATAACCGAAAATGTTGTTGAAAAGCAGGGCAGGAGCTTGGTCTCCAAGATTGTTAACTGCACGAGCTGCTGAACCTAAATCCGGTTCAGGATAAACTTGTTGCGTAATACGCACTAGTTGTCCTTCTTCTTCGAGCTTTTCCAAGAACGAACGCAAGTCCCTGTAAACCATCCGTAAATCACCTCATGCACATTGATTACAAAATGGTAGGTCTATTGGATAACCTTTCGTTTGTTACTTACATTTTTTACGTTAGCACTAGTTCGAAGATAAGTAAAATATATATAATATATCCAAATCATATATATTACATATGATAGAGGCGATTGGCCATGGATTTGAAGAAACTGCTTTATTTTGTAACGATTGTCGAAGAAGGACAAATTACACGCGCTGCGAATCGTCTGCACATCGCTCAACCTCCTCTTAGCCTGCAATTGAAAGCACTGGAGGAGGAGCTTGGCGTAACGCTGATTGAACGCAATAACAAAAAGTTAAATCTTACTCCGGCCGGATGGACTTTTTATCATAGAGCAAAGGAAATTTTAAATTCAGTTGATGGAATGATATCGGAAGTAAAGGAACAAGGGGCCGGTATTCGGGGGAAACTGTCAATAGGTACAGTAATGTCCTGTATATCTTACTTACCCAGATCTATCCAAACTTTTCAGCGAAAGTATCCGCTCGTTTCCTTTCACCTTTGGGTGGAAGATTCCTACAGAGTCGAGGAACTCTTGCAGAATAGGGATATTGAGCTTGGCATAATAAGATTGCCCTTACAAACCACAAATTTATCCATGGTTCGCTTACAAGCAGAACCTCTTGTTGCTGTTCAACCAAGGGATTGGAATATTTTCGAAAAGGAAACGATTGCAATAGAGGAGCTTGATAAGTATCCTCTCATGGTTTTACACGGACAAGGCGGGCAAGGGATCTTTAATCAATTTATTGAGGCCTGTCAAGCATTTGGCATTAACCCAAAAATTATTTGCGAAAGTCCTGATGTTGCGACACTGCTGACACTGGCAGACTCCGGTGTTGGGATTGCCATTGTCCCAAAATTGGCGACTCGTTTAAGACCAAAAGGAACATTATCATATGCGGAAATTACACCTAACATAAAATCAGATACTGCGCTTGTATGGGTTAAAGATCGATATATGTCAAAAGCAGCACAACATTTTAAAGAAATCCTGATCGACTCTGTACAATAGCAACTATTTGTAATAATAAACCGGCTCCTGTACGGATACCTTCTCCTTTTAGGCCTGGAGGCAGCGAACGACGATTGATAAAATGGCTTGAAGCCCCATTTGGTTTCAAGCCATTTTTGCTAGTGGTTTGGAGGAGTGAAGGGGACGATACAGGAATGGAATCGGCCCCCACAGGATGATGCTTTTTAAGCAATCTTGATGGAGATGCCAGCCACGACCGAATAATCGTTAGAAAAATAAAAGTGAGATGGCCAAACCCATCTCACTTTGCTCGATAACATTTCCCAAACATTCACCTGTAATTCATTATCTGACAAGCCGTGAAGATTTTCAAAAAGAATGAGTCAGAGTATTTGGGGATATTGGCAACTATAACTTGTTAACCTTCCATTACAAGCTCATTATTTTTAATTACTTGCCGAATCTCGAAATTTCGAAATCTGTTTTGAGGAAGATATGATTTTGCAGGGGATTTAATAGAAAAACAAAAAAACAAGGACAAAATTTCCTTCCAGCGAATCTCTCGGGGTGCCACGTAGAATCGCGGTCTCTCTTATTTGTTCTTTTTAATCAGATCTTGAATAACCAAATATTCATTGTAAAATTGGCAGTAGATGATTAATTTTTGCGTGGGCGGGGAGATTTCCTGCGAATCAAATAGAAAAACAAAAAAGGGAGAGAGCGCGAGTGGAACTTGCCAATATCCTTTATTTTCTCATGGCGTCGGTCACGCTGACACTTTTGCCCGGCCCGGATCTTCTGTTTGTGATCACCCAGAGCGTCTCCCAGGGAAAACGGGATGGCATTGCTGTTTCCCTTGGATTATGTTCAGGTTTGATCGTCCATACCTTTGCAGCGGCGGTCGGGATTTCCGCTTTGCTCTATCATTCGGCGGTTGCCTTTCAGTTGCTGAAGTATGCCGGGGCTGCCTATCTTTTGTATCTGGCCTGGATGTCGCTGAAGGAGACCGGCCGGTCGGGCTTATCGGCAACTGAACCAAAAAGGAGTTTTTTCTCATTGTATAAGCGCGGCATACTGATGAACGTGCTCAATCCCAAGGTGTCCATTTTCTTTCTCGCGTTTCTGCCCCAGTTTATTTCTCCCGCTGTGGGGAAAATTCCGCTGCAAATGATTACGCTCGGCGGGTTGTTTTTTGTCCAGGCCTTGCTGATTTTTTCCCTCGTCTCTGTTTTTTCCGGAATGGCGGGAGAAAAACTGTTGAAAAAATCAATGGGTTCCAAATCGATCAGCTATGTCAAGGCGGCTGTTTATGCTCTTTTGGGTGTGCGGCTGGCCCTGCTGGAAAAATGAGAGATGCCCCTTTCCCGCAATGGAGACAGGGGCATGTTCTTTAAACGAGGGTGATCCGGTATTCTTGCAACCAGAAGTTGACCTGAACCAGATATTCCATCATTTTTCCCACTTCAAAGGGAGCTTCGGAAAACTTATGTTCGACGATGTCGTCTACCAGCTGCTTGTTGATCAGCGGCAGGATCGGCGCATTGGGATCATTTAGCACTTCTTTCATCCATTCGCGCACCGAGCGGTAATAGGTGGGGTCTTGTGCTGTCGGATATGCGCTTTTTTTGCGCCACCGCACTTCTTCAGGCAGATAGCCTTTGAGGGCGCGGCGCAAGATGCCTTTTTCAATCTCACCGATACTTTTCACTTGCCAAGGCATATTCCACAAATATTCAACCAGTCTGTAGTCGCAGAAGGGAACGCGTACCTCAAAGCCGGTGTACATGCTCATGCGGTCTTTGCGGTCGAGCATAAACGGGAGAAAACGGGTGATAAAGAGATAGGACATTTCGCGCTGCTTGGCGGCGATTTCTGATTCTCCGTCGAGGCGGTCGAACTCATTGAGCGCTTCTTCATAGCGGGCCTGACGGTACTCCTGCGGCTTGATTTTCGCCTTTGCGTCTTCATTTAAAACTTCGGCAAAAAAGGCGATGCTCTGATTCCAAGGGAAGGTTCCCGAATTTAAAAATGCTTCCTGGTGGAACCAGGGATAACCGCTGAACACTTCATCGGCTGATTCACCGGATAAAGAGACGGTTGCTTCTTTTTTCATTTCGCGAAAGAGGAGGTAGAGAGATGCTTCCATTTCGCCGATTCCCGGGAGGTCACGCGCCCGCGTGGGAATGGAGAGATGGTCGATCAGGTCAAGATGGCTCAGAACGATCGAATGGTGACGGGAATGGACAAAGTCGGATACCATCTGAACATAAGGTGCATCCAAACTCACATGCAGCAAATCCTTTTGGAAATGCTGATCACTGCCGACAAAGTCGATTGAGTATGTATGCAGTGTTTTGCCTGACTCGCGGAATTCCTTGGCGGCAATGGCTGTCAATCCGCTGGAGTCCAAACCGCCAGAAAGCATGGAAACGACTGGCATGTCGGAAATCAATTGCCGTTTTACCGTATCTTCCAACAGATGGCGAATATAGTCGATTGCGGTTTCCACATCATCGGTAAAGGGTTTGCTTTTCAATTGCCAATATTGCGTAACCCGGGTTTGCTCCTCGGTGATGGAAACGGCATGTCCGGCACGAACTTCCTTAATTCCTCGAAAAACACCGACTCCCGGGGTGCGCATCGGGCCGAGGGCAAAAATTTCCGCCAAACCGTCGGCATCCACTTCGGGCCGGATCTCCGGATGGGCCAACAGCGCTTTCAGTTCAGAGGCGAACAGCACCATGCCGTCACGCTGGGCATAGAACAGCGGTTTCACGCCGAGATGGTCCCGCCCCAAAAACAGCTTTTGCGTTCTCTCATCCCAGATGGCAAAAGCAAAAATTCCGTTCAGGCGCCGTATGCAATCTTCTCCCCATTCCAGATAGGCGTGAAGCAAAACTTCGGTATCCGATTTGGTTTGAAAGGTATGTCCGAGCGTTTCCAACTCCTCGCGCAATTCACGGAAATTGTAGATTTCTCCGTTATAGGTGAGAGCAACGGTGTTCTCTCCGGTCCGGTAAAGCATCGGCTGCGCACCGCCAACAGGGTCGATCACGATCAGACGACGATGAGCGAGCGCCGCACGCGGGGATAACCAAAAACCTTCAGCATCCGGCCCGCGGTGACGAATGGCATCGGCCATTTTTTGCAAAACGGGACGCTCGTTTGACAGATCCCTTTTCCAATCAATCCAACCGGTAATGCCGCACATGAGTAATCATCTCCTAAATAAAAATTCGTTGATTTATAAATAAAAGAATTAACTACCCAATGATTATTATAAAAAAGTGAAAATCAAAAGCCAAAAGTAAAATTTCCAATATTACCAACTGATTGAAATTGATTTGTGCATGTTCTGCGAGAGAAGAGGGCAAGAAAATAGCCGGCTTCCCGCATATAGCAGGAGAAGCCGGTTGTTTTTTGGGCTGAGGTATTTATTTTTTCTTTTTAATTTTTGGCCAGAGCGGACGCTGAACATACCGGGTCATGGTATTGAAAAGAATCCCCCATTGCGATTCCGTTAAAAACCCGATGGACGTCTCATTTTTGATTCCCAAGTTTTTTCTCAGATGCTTCATTTGCGTCGGTGTGAATATGCCTCTTAACGCGGTTTCGACTGCCGCTTTCGGTTCTCTGAGCGCATAGTCTGCAAGTCCCAAAAAAGCGGAATGGTCTTTCTTTGCGATAATGGGTTGCTTTTTTCTCGTGATCATGACCATGGCGGAATCGACGCTTGGCGGAGGAGAAAAATTTTCTCGGGAAATCTCTTTGATGAAACGGAGATCAAACCACATTCTCCAAGCCAAAACATAGGAGTTTTTTATGAATGTTGATGTGAATCGCTTGGCTGCTCCTTTTTCCATCACGATGATCCCTCTTTGCAGGCTGTTTGAAGGATTGTTAAGCAGCATTTTTAAAATAGGCGTCGTAATGGAATATGGAATATTGGACACAACCACAAACGGTTTTTTTGGCAGGTGAATTTTCAAAATGTCTTGATGAATGATTTTGGTATTTGGATTTTGCGCTGTTTTTCGTTTCAGGACATCGACAAACCTGGCATCATATTCTACCGCCAGTACCTTTCCGGCCCGTTGATTGAGGACGGTTGTCAATGCTCCTTTTCCGGCCCCCAATTCCAAAACGGTGTCTGTCTCGCTGATATTCGCCATTTCTACCATTTCTTTGAGCAACTTTTTATTAATCATTAAATGTTGTCCAAGAAAATTGGGAGGTTCTCCCCGGGTTATTTTCCCCCGGCGGGATTTACGATCTTTTTTCATCAGACTCTCTTCCCTTCAAAAGAAAAAATCACAGACCGGCTGCCTGTGATTGAGAGTAAAGGGAGAATCTGTCTTTATCCCTGTACGGGTTGAAGAGAGAAATAGCGATGAGAAACCTTCGTCTGTTCAGGAAAAGTCCGTTATCACATTAAAAAAGAAAGGCAGATCCGGCTCTGCCTTTCTTCATATCAGACTTCTCTATGCAAAAACGAAGACTTAAAAAAGGGCAGACTGATCCCGTTTACTCTGCAAACACAAGCAGAGCCTTTGAACGTATGAAATTACTTGTTCAAAGTTGGGAATCGCAGTCTGACATGATACATCTTTTTAATAGTCCTCCCAAAATATCGATTTGGAATACATTGCACATTGTAAACAGGCGGACGGTATAAAGTCAATACCGAGTCCGTCAAGTTGTATATTCTCTGTTGCCGCGGATGCGGGCCCTCTCAATTGGTTTCCGGCGTGGACGAGCCTTCCGGAGACGGGTTGGCCGGCAGCCGGTAGAGGGGGAGAATCGTGAGTGCACCTGCGATAAACAGAATGGCTGCGATTTCATACATCACCACGACCGACCACATGTTTTTAAGCGAACCGGCGATGCTCATGGTGACCACCATCGCCCCGGTGAAGAGGGGACTCAAAATCCCGTTGACCCGGCCGACGAAGGATTCATCGGAATTCTGCAAAATCATCGTGTTGATCCCGATCTGGATCATCGGTAACACCAGCCCGGAAATAAATTGGACCAGCAACGTCAGCCACAAGATGGTCGACCATCCCGAAACGGCCATGCCCAATGCACTGATCAGCATGCCCAGCATCAATAATCTCTGGGGCGCAACCGTCTTGGACTGGCTCATGGCGACACCGCCGCCGAGAATCATGCCCAATCCGCTGGCGGTCATTAACCATTGCAGTTGTTCTTTCGGCAAGCCCAATTGTTCCGTGACGAGGAAGATCCCCATCGGCTGGATCAAGCCCAGCGCCAATCCGGCCGCCAGAAAGCAGGCTCCCAGTAGTGTGAGCGTCCGTTTGGACAATACATACCGAACACCATCCATCATTTCCTTGAGCAGGGATGTTTCTGTTTTATTCCCGTCTTCCATCGCGCGGTCCGGCGGGAGGAGGAATAGCACGCAGGCTGACAGCAGGAAGCAGATTCCCATAATGCCGATCGCCACGACGATCCCCCATTGCTGATAAACGAAGGTGCCCAATGCAGGGCCCAGAATCATGAAGACGGCAAACATGGTTTGGTAAATCGACATTCCCATCTGAATCAGTTCGCCGGGCACATGCATCTTAAACAGCTTCATCCCTGACGGCTGGGAAAATTGGGATAAAATCGCCGATACGAGCGTGGCAAAAAAGACGGCTCTCCAGGTGCCAAACACGAGTGTCAGCAACACGGCAAAAATGGATGCCGCACTTAAAAAATCGCACCAGATCATGGTCCTTTTGGGGCGCCAGCGGTCGGCGAAAGTGCCGCCGATAAATGAAAAGATAAAGATCGGGGCAAATTCGGCCACAGAGATCATCGAGATGGCAAACGCATCTCCGTGGGTTTTGTCCATTACAAACAACAATACCGCGAAATTCCGAACCCATATGCCAATTTGCAAAAGCAACCCGGACAACAGGATGACCTGAACAAACCGGTTTTTCAATAAATCTGACCGATTGGGACTGTTTTGCGTCGATTGAACGGGCATCGATATTCCCCCTTGATCCTTGAATCATGACAGTTCCTTTTCGTTTCGCCTCTTCATGCAAAAAGCCGTGAATGCAGTTGCACCCACGGCTAATCAGGCAGATTCCGTTCCGGACGAGAAAGGGAGGAATCTGACTGGACAAAAGATCTCAATACATGGGCACATTCAAAGAGAGCATCAGAAAGGGTTTGAAGACCGCTTTCCAATCCCCGGTTGCTTTTATGCAAGCAGTGTCTGCATTCACCTTCTTCTCTTTGCCTGAAGAGAACCTAGAATACAAACAGATGGCCCATGATTGAGATTAATACCACCTTTCTCCTGTTTGACTGTTTTTGGATTTTAGCATATTCTTCATGCACTGTCAATTTATTTTTGAACCTTTCGATCTGCGGCAAAGTAAAGATGTATTAGCACATTTGCGATTTTGATTTACTTTTCTTATTAATTTAAAATATTAATGAATGCATGAAACTATTCTTATTTTTTATGAATTCAGGGGAGGGAGAAATATGCTGCGAATGAAAACATGGCGGATTTTGCTGTCGATGGTTTTGGCCATTGGCTCAATTTCACTTATGACCGCTTTCCGATTCCCGGCGAAAGAGCCTCATTCCTTGCATGTTCAATTGCTCGGCATCAATGATTTCCACGGGCAGTTGGATAAGACGAACATGGTGGACGGCAAACCCGTCGGCACGGCCGCAGTTCTGGCTGCTTACCTGAAAAAGCGGGAGCAGGAAAACCCGAATACACTGCTGGTTCAAGCCGGTGATATGGTGGGAGCCAGCGCACCTGTATCCGCTCTTTTGCAGGATGAGCCGACAATCCGGATCCTGAACGCCTTGGGGTTTGATGCAGGAACCATCGGAAATCACGAATTCGACGAGGGCATCCCGGAAATGATGCGGCTGATCTACGGGGGATACCATGAGAAAACCGGGGATTTTGAAGGGGCTTCCTTTCCTTACACCTGTGCAAATGTTTTGGATAAACAGACACATCAACCCATTCTTCCTCCATACACCATCAAACGTGTCAAAGGAATACCGATTGGTTTTATCGGGGTGGTGTCCAGGACGACTCCCTCGATCGTCATTTCGGATCACGTCAAAGATGTGGAATTTATCGATGAAGCGACCGCTGTCAATCGCTGGGTAAAAGTTTTGAAGCAAAAAGGAGTTCATACCATCATCGTCCTGGCTCATGAAGGCGGAAATCAAAACCGGGATACAGGAAAGATTGAAGGGCCGATTGCAGATATTGCCCGGAAAATCGATCCGGAAGTGGATGTGATCTTTGCCGGTCATACCCACACTTATCTGAACGGAACCGTTGCCGGAAAATTAATTGTACAAGCTTACAGTTATGGGACTGCTTTTTCTGATGTGGATTTGACGATTGATCGCCGCAGTAAAGATGTGACAAGCAAACATGGGGAAATCGTTACTACGTACCAGGAGAGAATCAAACCCGATCCTCAGGTAGCCAAAATGGTAGCGGAGGCGGAGAAAAAAGTGGGTCCGCTGATCAACCAGGTGATCGGGAAGACAGCTGCCGCCATCACACGGACGCAAAATGAGGCAGGGGAGTCGGCGCTGGGCAACTTGATTGCCGATGCGCAACGTGCGGCCATGAATACCGACTTTGCCTTTATGAACCCGGGGGGGATTCGTGCAGATTTGCCTGCCGGGGATGTGACATGGGGCGATTTGTACACAACACAGCCTTTCGGAAACCAATTGGAGAAAATGGAATTGACCGGAGAACAGATCAAGCAACTGCTCAATCAACAATTCCAGGATCCCGACCGCGTCCATATGTTGCAGATATCCGGTTTGAAATACCGTTGGGATCCCAGCCGCCCGGCTGATGACCGGATCGTTTCCATGACGGGAGCGGACGGTACACCGATCGATTTGAACCAGACCTACACCGTCACGACCAACAATTTTCTGGCAAGCGGGGGAGACAGATTTACGGTTTTCACCGGCGGGAAAAATGTCGTGATCGGACCAACTGATTTGGATGCTCTGATTCAATATATCAAACAATTGCCGCAACCTTTCCATGCGGAGATTGAAGGGCGCATCCAATCAGCTCCTTGACCGGAAAGGCGGGCGGATTTACAACTTTACACAGAGAAGCTTCAACCAAGTATTTTTTCAATAAACGGGAGAGCGGACACGGAGCCGCTCTTTTTTCTTTCCGTCGGGAGTCGGAAAACATTGTCCCCGACCGGAGACCGGGATTTTTTGTTTAATTTTTGCGAAGAAGTAAAGAGTATAAATGGGTGAATGATGTGAACAAGCGAATGAGATCTCCCATGGCTGTCGCATGGGTCAGCCTGGTCAGCAATATTCTTCTCACGTTGGTTAAATTTATGGTCGGTTGGTTGTATCGCAGTCCCTCGCTAGTCGCCGACGGAGCTCACAATGCTTCGGATGTGGTCGCTTCCGCTGCCACGCTGGGTTCCATGCGCGTGTCAACCATGCCGGCCGATCGTGAACATCCTTACGGACATGGAAAGGCGGAGGTGATTGCTTCGGGGATCGTGGCGGTGATTCTTTTTCTGGCTGCCATCTGGATGATTTATCAGTCGATCGAAGCGTTGTTCCTGCCTCCGCCAAAAGCTCATGCCATCTCGTTGATTGCGGCCGTTTTTTCATTGCTGTTTAAACTGGTCTTATATATTTACACCATCCGGATCGGCAGGAAAGTAAACAGCAAAGGATTAATCGCTACCGCCTATGATCATCTGTCAGATGTCTATTCCTCTCTGGCTGCGGCGATCGGGATCGGCCTTGCTCTTTTGGGACGCCAAGCCCGCATTCCCTATCTGGAATACGGGGACCCGCTCGCCAGTATTGTGGTTTCTCTGTTGATCCTCAAAGTGGCCATCCATATGGGGAGGGAAGCGGTCGATATCCTGATGGAGCGCAATGTGGCCCAGGAAAAATTGGATCAATTTGCCGCGATCATATCCGCCGTGCCGGGAGTGAAGCGCATTGACCGGATCCGGGCCCGGGAACACGGGCATTATATTCTCGTGGATGTGCGTGTCGGCGTTCCGGGAGAGATGACGGTTCAGGAAGGGCACGATATCTCCCGTGCCATCAAAAAGAACGTGATGGAGCGTTTTGATGACGTGCAGGAAGTATTGGTGCATATCAATCCGTGGTATGAAAATGAATCGGCAGTGAAAGCAAATGAGGTCGATTACTGAGTAAAGGAGGATTTAGCGATGAGTGAAAACAAACAGGGCAAAAGAGGAGAGAATAACCATCCGCAAACGGCAAAGGTGCAAAAGGGGGAGCATAAAAACGGGAGGTTGAGCCAATTTAAAAACCACCACCCCGAAGGAGAGTCTTATCCGAGCGAGTATCTGAGCCGGGAACGGGATTAAGGAGTGGGAAGGCATCCAGCCTGGGATTGGTAATGATCTCAGGCCGGATGAATAATTTATTGACCGAGCACGTCATTGAAAAACGAGAGGGTTTTTGCAAAGGCATCGCGGGCGGCATCCGCGTGGTAAGAGGGGCGTGTATCATTGAAAAAAGCGTGTTGTGCCCCTGGATAAACTTTATAGTTAAATGATTTCCCCGCTTTTTTCATGTTTTCCACAAACTGTGGCAGACCGGCATTAATGCTCTCATCCAGTTCGCCGAAAAAGCCGATGACCGGACATTCAATTTTGGCAATCCTTTCTTCATCCGGAAAGCGGCCGTAAAAAATGACTGCCCCGCCCAAATCCGGAACTTCCGTTGCCAAAAGAGCGGAAAGGGCACCCCCCATGCAGAAGCCGACGGATCCGATTTTTTTGACGAGACGGTATTCCCCGGAAGAAAGGAACCGAACCGTCGCTTTTAATTGAGCAATGAATTTCGGGAATTTTTCCAGGCTGCCAAACACATTTTGAAACGTCTCGTCAATTTCGCTGCGTACCGCTTCGGGCAGTTTTTTCAACTCCGCTTCACGCTTTTCCGGACTGTGCCAGGCCGTTGGCGGAATTGTATTCAGAAACTGTTTCACCTTTGTGATGCGCTCATTTGTCATCGAAGGCGGACGTTGTCCATTTTCGGCAAACAAATCGGGGGAAACGGCCAAATAACCTGCTTTAGCAAAACGCTCAGTCACGTCCAGGATGTGTTCATCAGTCCCCCATATTTCCTGAATGACGATGATCGCCGGGAGCGGGCCTTCAGCCAGTGCCGGCCTGGCGGTGTACAGTCGGTACGTTTGATCACCATCTTGAAATTGAATCCATTCCTTATGTAAGCTCATGCTAGCACTCTCCTTAAAGTAAGTTATTCTTCCTTCTATTATTTCAAACTTTCCTTCGGTTTGCCACTAATTCGGGAGATTAAATATTTATTTATAAAAAGGTTTGCTTCACAAACAAAGATTTTTCTCTTATAAGAAATACAACAACAGGATGAATTTATCCGAAATGAAAAAAACAAGTCAGCCGATCGGTGCCGTCTTTCATCCAACAAATGGATTGCCCGCAACTCATCCGCCAACCCCGTTTCTGCCGGTCGGAAAACAGCGTATTAGACGAAGCGATCCGGGAAAATGATCACAAAACAATGAAATAAATGCGAAAAACCTGATCACAACCTCTGATCGAGGTTAAAATCAGGTTTTTCCGCAAGGATGTCTATGGCAACTTCTTCAGAAATTCCCTCATGAATCCGGGAAGATCAGGCCATGCATGGGCGGAGACCAAATTTCCTTCAACATGTAATGGTTCCTTTATATATTGTCCGCCTGCACTTTCAACTTCAGGACGGCAAGTGGTATAGGCGGTCAACTGGCGTCCGCGCACGCTATCCGGAACGACGCTGAATACGAGCGCAGCATGGCAAATAGCCGCAACAGGTTTATTTGTTTCAAAAAAATGTTGCACGATGGCCGGTACTTCCTTTTCGAGCCGGATATATTCAGGCGCTCTTCCGCCAGGGATGACAAGACCGTCATACTCAGCCGGGTTAATTTCGGAGAAGGAGGCATGCGCATCCAGACCGTATGCTAATTTTTCCGTGAATGTATCCATCCCCGGTTCAAAATCATGGACCACCGTTTGCAATTTCTTTTTGGTCGGAGCGGCAATCGTGACTTCATGTCCTTCCTCAAGCAGCCTGTAATAGGGGTAAAAGATCTCCAGCGCTTCGACCGCATCGCCGGACAGAATCAACACTTTGGCCATGTCAATCCCTCCATTTATTTCGTTCCATTTCATTACTACGATGTCGGTGTCCGATTTTCCTGCAACACTCAAATTATCCTATTGACCAAGTGGTCGATGGGAATTAAAATGGATTTATCAATCGTGTTGACCAAGTGGTCAATGGAGGGGATATACGAAATTGAATGATCTTTACCAGCAGATTCCTGCAGAGAAAAGAGAAAAAATTCTTCAGGCGGCGATTCGCGAATTTGCGGAACGCGGTTATGAAAATGCATCAACCAATCGGATCATCCAGGAAGCCGACATTTCCAAAGGACTGCTGTTTCACTACTTTGGCAGCAAGAAACATCTTTTCCTGGCTACCTTTGACCATTGTGTGCAGCAGTATATCAGTCAAATGAAGGAGGTGGTTCCGGCATCAGCGGACTGGCCGGATGACATTTTCGACCGGATCCTGTATCTGGGAGAAATCAAGTATCGTTATTTTTTGCAACAACCGCTTCTTTACTCTTTTTTGCTTTCGGCTTACAACGAGATTTTGGCAAAGTTCCCGCGCGAGGCGGAGCAAAGCATCGCTTATTTCCAAAAGATTGCCATGCCGTTTCTGATGGAGGGAGTCGATTGCTCGAAATTCCGCGAGGATCTGGATGTGGAAAAAGCGATTTACCTGATCTTTTTAAGCTTGAATGCCATTGCCCAGCAACTGGTGAAACAGGCTTTGGAACAGCCCGGGAAGGGCCTCGATCAATGGGAAGAGTTGTTTAATGATTACAAACAGATGCTCGATATCCTCAAATACGGCGTTTACCGAACCAGCGAAAAGGCTTGAACAGCCAGGCTGAGTGATTTGGGTGAATATAACCATACAGATTGGGGACGTGAATAGTGATGAGCTATGTTCTTCGCTTTGATGAGATCGATCGCCACTGTTTGCCGATGGTCGGCGGAAAGGGTGCGAATCTGGGGGAAATGGCCAAAGCGGGTTTTCCTGTTCCGCCCGGATTTTGCGTCACAACAGAGGCCTATCGCCAGTTTATCGCCAAAAGCGGGGAGTTGGATGAATGGCTGGACGCGTTAAATCGCTTAAAACCGGAACAGCTTGATGAGATCCGCATGTGGGGGGAGAGAATCCGCAACCACCTGCTTGAGCTTCCGTTAACGGAGGAAATACAATCGGCAATCGTCGGAGCTTGGGAGGCGCTGGGCAAAGAGCACGCTTATGCCGTCCGCTCCAGTGCGACCGCCGAGGACCTCCCAACTGCCTCATTTGCCGGGCAGCAGGAAACATATCTGAATGTAAAAGGGGAAGAAGCACTCCTCGACGCCGTCAAAAAATGCTGGGCGTCCCTGTTTACCGATCGGGCCATCACTTACCGGGCCAATAACGGATTTGACCATCGCTCCGTCTTCCTGTCCGTCGTCGTTCAGCAGATGGTTTTTCCGGAAGCATCCGGCATTATGTTTACGGCAGACCCAGTCACCGGACATCGGCGCACCGTTTCCATCGATGCCGGATTTGGTTTGGGAGAGGCGCTCGTTTCCGGCATTGTGACGGCAGATTTGTACAAAGTCCGGGACTATGAGATTATCCAAAAACAGATTGCCAAAAAAGAAAAAGGGGTTTTTCCGGTTCAGGAGGGCGGAACGGAAATCCGTGAACTGCCGCCTGAACTTCGCCAGGAACAAGTGCTCCCGGACCACAAAATCTTGGAGTTGGCGGAACTGGGACGAAGAATCGAAAATCATTACGGTTCCGAGCAGGATATCGAGTGGTGTTTGAAGGGCGATGAACTCTATATTCTCCAAAGCCGCCCGATTACTTCCCTCTATCCGGTCCCACCGTCAAAGAATGGCGAATATTGCGTCTATCTTTCGGTTGGCCATTCGCAAATGATGACCGATTATATGAAGCCGCTCGGGATCTCGGTTTTTCAATCGCTCATTTCCCTTGATGATGTCACCTCTCAGTTTCCTGAGGTGGGCGGGCGTCTTTACTGGAATTGTTCCGGTTTCCTGTTCCTGAAGCCGGTTCAACGAAAGATTCTCAAAAGCACGGTTGCCGATGATAACCTGGTGGCGCTGAAAAAAGTGATCCAAAGCGAAGATTTTCAAAAGCTGGCACCAAAGCGGGGCGGGATGCGAAAAGCATTCGGTACATTGAAATTGATGTTGGGCCTGTACCGGAAGATCATTCCCCGGTTGATCCAGATTTGGTATTGGGAAGATCCGCAACTCGCGCTGAAAAAGGCCTTTGCCACATATGAACAGGATTTGGCCCGGTTCAGACAGGCATTGTCCCAACGCACCGGATCGGAACGGATTCGGTTGATCCGCGATCAAGCCGTTTTTGAGACGATCGTCGATCCCTTGGCCTACACCTATGCCGGATTCATTGCCTTGCCGGTCATCAATAGAAAACTGAAAAAATGGCTGGGAGAAGAATTGAGCCCCTCCATTCAAAAGTCTCCACCCGGAAACATCACCAGCGAAATGGGGCTGGCGATCGGGGATTTGGCAGATGCGGCCAGACCTTATCCCGAAGTCGTCCGGTACCTGGAACAGGCAGAAGACCGCACGTTTTACGAGGGGTTGAGCCGGGTGGAAGGCGGTGACGCATTCCGGGCGGAATTGGAGCGGTTCATGGAAAGATTCGGCATGAGGGCTCCCGGAGAAATCGACATTACACGGGTTCGTTACAGGGAAGCGCCCACCATGCTCGTCCCGTCCATTCTCAGCCATATGAGAAGCAATGCCCCCGGAGAGCACCGGGAAAAATTTAAAAACGGAGAACGGGAAGCCCATGAAGCGATTCAGGACTTGCTTAAACGGGTGAAGGAGCGCTGCGGCAACAGGAAAGCGAAAAAAATGTCCCGGCTCATCTCTCTTTACCGAAATACAGTGGGCATCCGTGAACTGCCCAAATATATCATGATTCGTTATTTCTCTCTTTATCGGGAAACCATTTTGGAAGAAGCCCAAACCCTTGTGAAAAAAGGGGTGTTTGAGCAGAAAGAGGACGTTTATTATTTGCGGCTGGACGAATTGATCGCCTTGCTGGAAGACCGCCTGAAAAAGGATGAAGTTCATGAACGGATCCGTTCCCGCAAGGCATCGGAAGAGATTTACCGAAAACTGACTCCTCCGTTCGTCATCACCAGTGAAGGGGAAACATTTTCAGCGGTCATCCGCAACGAGCAGGCACCGCCTGGGGCTTTGGTCGGCATTCCTGCTTCCGCGGGTGTTGCGGAAGGCTATGTCAAGGTTGTTCGCAGATTGGAAGAAGGAAAACTGAACAAAGGAGACATCTTGGTCGCTCCCTACACAGATCCCGGTTGGACGCCCTTGTTCCATTCGGCCAAGGCACTTGTGACGGAAGTCGGGGGCATGATGACCCACGGTTCCGTCGTGGCCCGGGAATACGGCATTCCCGCCGTTGTCAGTGTGGAAAATGCGACCCGGATTCTGAAGGATGGTCAGTATGTCCGTGTGGATGGAACCAACGGATATGTGGAGATCCTTGATGAAAATAATTGACAGGAATCCCCGCTGATTGCTTTCCGTTTGATAAATGATTGTTTACCCCGCCAGCATCAGGTGGGGTAATTTTCTTGATCATGCCGGATTACTCCATTTTTTGAAGGATGCGAAGAAGCTTGTGGATTGCGTAGTCCAGATCAATCCTTTCATCTTCACCAAGTTGATTGATCCGGTTGATCAGCAAAGAATGTATATCTTCCCACCGCGTTTTCACCAGGTTTTTTCCTTTTTCAGTCAACATGAGCTTGACATATCGCCTGTCGCTGACATCCTGCCTTTTGATGAGATATTCCTTTTCCTCGAGCTTATTGACCAACGGGGTTAATTGCTGTTTGGAAATATTGATGTTTTTGGCCAATCGGGTCATCGAAATTCCGTCTTCAATCGGGAACAGTTCCTCCAAAATGTGAAATTGCAGATGGGTTAAATCGGACTGTTTTTTAAGATTTGATGCATTCTGCAATGCAGGTTTGAACAGCTTGTCCTGAAGCAAAGGAAGAAGCTGAATAATATTAGCTGCGAGTTGTTCGGTTTTGGCAGGCACCGCTCAACTTCCTTTCCTCTGACTCTGTTGACAATCAGTCAACGATAATTTATGATTGAGTTGATCAGATAGTAAATAATTATTTATTTTTTTTATGGGATTTATCGCACTGATCAAGGGTTAAAGGTTAATTTATGTTTACTGTTTGTGCAGATGAGAAATAAGGAATGATTTCTTAGTTTACCACAACAGAGCAGGTTGTTCCATGTGGGGCAAATTTCAAGTGAGAAGGAGAGATTTTCAATGCATTCACCAGGGTTGAAGTTCGGAATTTATCCGCTTGGTGTGGCCGGCACGCCCGCCGGCTTGGCTGTCGGGCCTGAGGACGACTATGAGCAGATTCAACTTGCGTTAAAACGTCTTCGGGGAAAGGCAAAATCACTGTTGCCCAGAATGTATCTCGTTTATACAGGACCGGCTGACACGGATGAGAAACTTTTATCCATTGTGGATAAATATGTACGGTCGGGATTGATCGGAGACTTGACGGTAGGTTCTTTGGCTCCGGACATAGAGATGGAGCGCTGGCTCGGGCTGATCCGGAAAATCATCAGACAGTACGGTTCCGAGATCGCTTCGCTGCAAATTACCAATGAACCCAATTTGACCTTCATGGACGGAGCAAATCCGAATATTGTGCAAATGTTGGTGCAGGGGGTTATTGCGGCAAAGGAAGAAACACAAAAAGCCAATGTGGGAGTGAAGATTGGTTTTGGCTCCGTACCGGACAACGGCCCAAAAACGGCTGCTGATTTCTGGGAGAAGTTGGCCAGGATCGGAGGGGAGACATTTACAGATTCATTGGATTATGTCGCCCATAATTTTTATGTCGATGTATTTGAAGAGCCACTCTCCGCAGATGAGATTCCCGGTTCAGTAGAGCGCTTGCTGCGTCGTTTGCGCGAAGTGAATCTCAGAACAGCCGGAATTCCCGACACCATCCCGATCCACATCGCTGAAAACGGATGGCCCACCGGCAAAAATCCCTTTACCGGCCATGACCGAACTTACGAAAGGCAGGCTGAAGTGCTTGAGCTGATCATCCGCACCGTTTATCAATTGCGCCATGAACTCAATATTACCCATTATAAGCTCTTCGGCCTGCGGGATGCGGACAGTTCCAAGGATGATCTCTTTCATCAATTTGGCATTATGCGGGATGATTACACGCCGAAACCGGCATTTCATACATTCCAACGTCTGGTGCAGGAGCTGGGGGAATAAGAGAAAGGCAGGAATGCAATCGAGGACGTCATAGGGTCCTCGATTTTTTGGTTTGCGGAAATTTCTTGTGAGCAAGAAACAATTCCATGAATTTGTCGAAACGTTCCGGGTCTTCCAGGCGTTTAAAGCCGAATTGGGCGTACAGGCCGTGCGCATCTCTTGTATATAACGTAAATTGATGAATATCTGCCAAACAGGGGCAATTGAGGATGGTTTCAAGCAGCCATTTTGACAGGCCCTGTTTGCGGTGTTCCGGGAGAATAAAAACATCCGCCAGGTAGCCAAAAGTTGTATAGTCGGTGACCACACGGGCGAATCCTGCCTGATTGCCGTCTGTTGTATAGAGCCCAAAACAGAGAGAGTGGTTTATGGTACGTTTGATCTGTTCCAGTGTGCGGTTTTGCGCCCAGTAGGATTGATGATTGAGAAATTGCTGTATAACGGAAAGATCCAACCGTTTCCGGTCAGTGCTGATATAGTATTGCCCCTTTTCCACGCGATAGGGCCGGGTGAGATCCATCTGTATCACCTTCGCTGGATTGTTTTTAGTAGAAATATGTTTTTTATATCTTACTGTATTGAAACCTTTGAAAAAACAAAAATAAAAGAGAAGTTGCTACAATTTTTTACATCATTTTTGACAGGCTGTGACGCTTATCCGATTTTTTCAGTGCAGACAGATAAATGCCGCCAGCGATGAGCAGTGCCCCCAGATAGAAGTTCCATGAGAGTTTTTCCCCTAGGGTGAATGCCCCCAGCAAACTGCCGACAATCGGTTGGATGAAGAAAAAGAGCGAGCCGGTGGCAGCATCCACATATTCAAATCCTTTGTTCCAGAGATAAAAGGCGAGAGCAGTCGAGATGATGCCGATGTAGAGAATGCCGATCCAGATCCAGAGACTGTGGGGAACGGTAAACGGATGGTTCCGGTATTCCCAGACGAAGAACGGTGCGGTAAATATCACCCCGAATGTGTTTGCCCAGAAGGTAACGGTCAAAGAGGTGTAGGTGACGGTTTTGAGTCGGGATAAAACGGTGTAAAGCGCCCAGGTCAGCGCTGCGCCGATCAGAGCGAGATTTCCTGCAAAGGAAGGGGATGAAGCGGTGAGCCCGGTCAGGTCGCTGACGATCAGCACCCCGATCGTCGCGAGGAGAAGGGCACTTGTTTTGGATAAGTTCAATTTTTCTTTCAAGATCCACCATGCGAACAGGGAGATGAGGGCAGGGGAAGCGGAGGTGATCAATGATCCCATCGCCGCACCTGACAGGTGAGTGCCGATGAACTGCAGTCCGATTGAACCTGTATAGCCGACGAGCCCGATCAGCGCAAACAGCCAAAGATCCCCGGGTTTTACCCGCCATTCCCGTTTGCGGAGAGCCCATAGCCCGAGGATGAACAGGGCGATCACAAATCGCCATTCCAGTAAAATCCACGAGGGAATGCAGGCCAAAACCACCTTGCTGACCACATACATCCCTCCCCAAATGGCAGCGGCAGCCGATAAACACAGGGGCCCGAGCCAATGTTTCAATATTTCCACTCCTTTTGCCAATCCACCGTCAAAAACGAGGTGGATTTGTATGATGATCATGCGTGCTATATAATGGATATGATGTGCTTCATTGCTTATCCACGAAACGGATTTGCGATAACTGCTGTTTGACCTGTCCGCGGATCGCTTTCAGGTAGACTTGATATAATCTGGCTTGTTCCTGCTTTTCCTGGTTTGTCAGTCCTTCTGCTTTTTTCTTGCGGGCCAGCTCATTAATGCGCTGGATCAGTTGTTGATCGATCATTTCGAATCACTCCTTCTAAGACACTTTACCCAAATCTCTGTTTTTGTGCAAGAACTTGAGAGGATGATGGTTTTTACTTTATGAAAGCTTTGATCTATGCGAGGGTCAGCACCAAAAAAGAGGAACAGGAAACAAGCCTGGAAAGGCAAATCGAGGAGTTATCGGAATGGGCGCGGGAATTAAACATGGAGACTGTTCAGACCATCGCGGAACAGCACAGCGGATTTGACCTTGATCGCCGGGGGCTGTATGAAATGCTGGAGGCGGTCAAAAAAGAGAAAATTCAGGCGCTTCTGGTTCAGGATGATACAAGGCTCGGCCGCGGAGAAGCCAAGCTGGCGATCATTCACCAGTTGTCCCGTCACAATGTGCGCATCTTCTGCAAACAACAGGGAGGGGAACTGGAACTCGATGCCGGCGAATCGACCGTTCTCTCGATCATCGCCAAAGTTGAAGAATTGCAGCGCAAAATGATGAACCAGAAAATCAGCTGGGGCATGCGGCGGGCCATTCGGGAAAAAGGATTTAATCCGGCCAAAAATCTGAAAAACCAGGGGATGGGAGGAAGAGAGAAAAAAGAAGTGCCGATGGAGCAAATTGTGGCCCTGAAAGAAAAGAAACTGACGTTTGAAGAGATTGCTGCCACACTAAAAGGATTTGGCTATGATGTGTCCCGTGCGACCGTTCATCGCCGTTATCAGGAATGGAAGAAAAAGTTGGAAGAAAGAGATGGCAGAATCAACGATAGAGTTGGAGGAGTAAAGGATGGCAACGATTCAATGGGAACGTTTTGAAAAGTTAACGCAGACTCCCGGTGCGCCGGGGTTTGAGCATGAAGTGAGAAAAATCATGCGTTCATACATATCCGAATATACGGGAGAGATCATCCAGGACCGGCTGGGCGGCCTTTTCGGGGTGAAAAAAGGTGATCCAAACGGCCCCAAGGTAATGGTCGCCAGTCATATGGATGAGGTTGCCTTCATGGTGACCAAAATCACCAGTGAAGGATTTCTGAAGTTTCAACCCCTCGGCGGTTGGTGGTCCCAGGTGATGTTGGCCCAGCGCGTTGACGTGATCAACCGCTCCGGCAAGCGCATTCCGGGGATCATCGGCTCCATTCCGCCTCATCTTTTGAGCGAGGAGCGAAGACGGAAGCCGGTGGAAATCGGGCAAATGTTTATCGATATCGGAGCGGAAAGCGAAGAAGAAGTGAGAGAATGGGGGATTCGCCCCGGGGATGTTGCCGTTCCCCATTTCCCGTTCGTGGAAATGGAAGGTGGGAAACGCTTGCTGAGCAAGGCCTGGGATAACCGGTTCGGCTGTGGCCTTGTCCTGGAGCTGCTGGACGGCTTGAAACATATTCATCATCCGAACGTGGTCTATGCCGGGGCCACAGTGCAGGAAGAAGTCGGTTTGCGCGGCGCAGGAACAGCAGCCACGTTGATTGACCCCGATATCTTCTTTGCAGTCGATTCCGGACCGGCCGGCGATATTCCGGGCGTGAATGACGGCTTTGGCAAGATTGGAAAAGGAGTGGTTATTCGGCTTTACGACCGTTCCATGATCACGCTTCCCGGGATGAGGGACTTTTTGCTCGATACGGCGGAATCGGAAAATATTCCATACCAGTTTTTCGTCTCCCAAGGTGGTACAGACGCGGGCAGGGCGCATCAGACGGGCATCGGGATTCCCTCGGCAGCGATCGGCATCTGCGCCCGCTATATCCACTCTCATGCAGCAGTTGTGGACAAAGAGGATATCGAAGCGGCTAAAGCATTTGCGATTGCTCTGATGAAGCGGTTGGATCGCGCTGCCTTTGAAGCCATTTTGCCCCGTTAAATTGAAAAGACCAGATCGGAAGGCAATCATTTTGCCGCGATCTGGTCTTTTCTTTTCTCCGCACGATTTTCTTAACTGTTTCCCCGGTTTAACAAACGCATTCCGTTGGTGATCAGGGAATGGAGAGATGGGTCATCCTGCCCCAACTGTTCCAGTTCATGTTGGATCCGGTCGGCGAGAAGGCGGTAAATTCCTTTATCCCTGCAAATTTCAAGGATTTCGAGGCGGAGGAGCCAATCGCCGGGGCAGATATCATCCAGGGTGCGGGCAATTGAGGGCAACGCCTCAACCGATGTTTTGCCTTCGCGGATTTCACGCACCGCCTGGTATAAGTGATCCAGGGTAGAATAGGAAGGAACCGGTTCCTCATCCAGCTTCGGCTCTGCTTCATCGGCATAGTATTTTCCAGGATCAGCAGCTCCGGCAAACACGGACACAATCTCCCGGCCAATTACGAGATCGTATTCGCCCCAATCGGGATGAAAAAGCGTCTCGCCTCTGTAAGTGACTGTGCAGTCGGTCAGGGTGAGCAAAAGCGGATGGGAATGTTCTTCGATCCTGTCTGATACTCTGCCGGTTACCCGGAGACCGCTTTCCCAGTGCCAGTCGATGGTACTTCCCGGCTCCCCGCTTCCATTTTGCTTCACTACTCTTCCGATCGGCGCACCGAATCCGGAAGCATGGCGTTTCGTACCCTGACGGGGTAATTCGTTCCCATGAAAGGCGAGAGCGGTCGGTCCTGTCGTTTTCATGTAAACCGCTTCTCCTCTGTCGTCCCGGATCATGTGTGTAAACACGCCGCTCACTTGTAAACCGGTGTTGTACTCCACCGTTGCCACATCGCCGGAAGCGATCGCTTTTTGCAGTCCTTCCGTTCCGCCTGTGCGAAAAGCCATGCGCGCCGAGAATGTTTCCACCGCATCAATCAGTTGCTCAAAATCCCGGCAGACGAACAGCTGCGGCTGCGGTCTGGTGACATCATAGTCCGTCGCGATGCATGTTTCCAAATCAAACGGAAGTTTTCTGACCTGATCGGAAAGGCAATGCTGCCCTTCGCCGATCGACGAGAGAAGGCCTGCGCCGTAAATTTTGGGATTGTCGCAATCACCGATCAAACCGTATTCCACTGTCCACCAGTACAAGCGGGAAATAAGCGTTGCTTCTGATACGGTTGTGGCGGCGGCCCGTTTTTCCTGCAGTTCCTGTTCGGCTTTCCTGATATCATCGGGAGTGGATTCAGGATTTTCCATTACCTGGGTTAACCGTCTCGTTGCCTGAAAAACCTCGTTTTCTTCCCTGCTGGCCAACGCTTTGGCACCGATTTTCCCAAATGTTTTCACATAACGGGCATAGGTTTCATCGCTGAGAATGGGTGCATGTCCGGCTGCCTCATGAATAATGTCCGGAGCAGGCGTATAGGCGATATGCCCCAATGTGCGAATGTCGGTGGCGATGGGCAATAAGCCGTTCGCCTGAAATTCAAAAAAGGCCACCCCGGGAATCAAGCCGTCAATCGGGACAGCGCCCCAGCCAAACGGGGACAGGCATTGATCCATTTCTTCAATGCGCGGAATCCGTTCGATTAAAATGCCTGTTTTCGCCAATCCGTCCTGGTATGCGGCATGAGCCCGCTCCTTGAAGAAATGAACGTTTTGCCTCATTACATATCGCCAAACGGCCTGATCGATCGGAGTATAGCGTTCATATTTTTGCCGGGCGATATAACGTTTCAGGTGAGGCGGGATTTTCTTCGTTTGCAGTGAGACAAAACTCATGGCATTCACTCCTTTACAAAATAAAAAAAGCTCCGTCACCATAGGGACGAAAGCTCCGCGGTACCACCCTATTTGACAAATCGCCTGATTTGCCCACTTTTATGGTTGCCTCATCTTTGACGGCAAGTTGTAATTCACCGGCAGGGCACCCGGGTTTGCACCAACCCACCCGGTCTCTGTTTGCTGTACGTACTGACGGCTACTTTTTTCTTGCAGATGAGAAAATATACGGTTTTCTTTATTGCTTTTAAGCTTATACGCTTTTAAGCGATAAAGTAATTGTAAATAAGCATGCGTATTTTGTCAATCCTGTTAAAGAATTTTCCAGTATGACACAACCTTTAGGCAATGAATTCAGTTATAATGTTTTCGTTGGGAGGTGAGGCAGTGAAGGAACGTTCATACCATGCTCCATATGGGAAGCGGGAGCTGTTGGATGGCGTATTCCGCATACTGCGCCGTCATCTGAAACCGTACTGGTTGTTGTCATTTTTGGGGAATCTGCCGTTTGCCCTGTGGTTTAACTGGATGGATGTGAAACAGATGGTTTCTCCAAGCGCAGTATCGGCAATGGAAATGATCGGCGTTGAAGTTGCCGAAATATTGGTTTTTCTCCTTTTTCTTTACCCATTTTTGCAAAATGCAATATATCAGTCAGTTCAAAGCGGGGAAGCTGGCCTCCGATTTTTGTTTCGCGCCGCCTGGCGAAACGGTCGAAAAGTGTGGCTTGCCCAGCTGATTTTATGTTTGTTCTATTTTGCCCTTTTTTTGGTGATCATCGGGATCATCGGTGTTCCGATTGCTGTTTTGACACAATCCGGCGCGGATGCGGATTTTTCGGTCTTGGCCGCTTCTTTTGTTTCTTTCCTGGCCATTTGCGTGCCGGGGCTTTATTTCTTTGCCAAATTTTCTTTTGTCATCCCGGTGATCCATGAAGAGGGAGGGACGGTCCTGGGGTCCCTGAAGCGGAGTTGGTCTTTGACAAAAGGCTCAGCGGGGATGATCGCCTTGCATATATTTATTCTTTCCTTCATCCTCTCCATTCCTTATCTCGTGCCCGCGGAACTGTACGGAGTGGCCGTTGTGTCATCGCCAGACTGGCTGCTTTTGACCGTTGTGTACGGATATCAATTGCTCATCGCGCCCTTCCTTTATCCGGTGATCCCGATTTATCTGGCATTGGTTTTTGTGAATGAACGAATCAAGAAAGAAGGGCATGACATTTTGCATCACCTTTGATGGGGGTGAGTGTTTATCGCTGCAGATTTTGAGAAGGCCCACCGGCAATTGGAAGAGATTTTGGCAAAGCCCGAATACGGCAGGCAAACCACGACTTTGCCGCAATTTCACCTTCCCGGCTGGATGAATTCGTCTTTGCTGGAAGACACGATGCTGGGAATTTTCATTCTCTTCCTCTGTTGTCTGGTTCTCGGTATTGGATGGATTTTGCTCCGCTATTGGATGAAGCGGGTGAAAAAAGGACCGGTCCATGAAGAAACTCCGGAACAGGAGATCCCTTGGCTTGAAAAAGCAGAGCGTTATGCCGGTCTGGGCGATTACCGTTTCGCTGTTCGCGCGTTATATCATTATGTGTTGTTTTATACATATAAACGGCGGAAATTGGAAGAACTCCCCGGTCAGACCAATGGGGAACAACGGGATCAGATCAGTCAAACGTGGCCGGAAAAAGCGTCTCTTTTTTGCCGGCTGAGCCAGCGGTTTGATGAAATCTGGTATGGACACATGCGGATTGAACCGGCTGAATATGAGCGCTATTTAGAAGGTGCGATGAAGTTTGCAGAGAGTGGGAACAAAGATGCGGAAGAATAAAATCGGGATTGGAATCGTCTTGGCCATCATTGCCTGCTTCCTCGCCGGTCTGATCTGGCTTGAGTGGTCGAATGTCGCGGAAAAAGTTCCTTGGTCTTCGCAAAACCCGGAACCGACAGGGGTAAAAGCATTGTCGGAGTTTTTGTCTGAACGGGGTGTTCCGGCGAAACCGCTGGAAACCGAAAATAACCTGCCCTCCGGTTCCGGAAATACGTTGATGTTTGTCAATCCGCAAACAAATAAACCGAATCCGGAGCGCCTCCGCGCATTGCTGAACTGGGTGAGCCGGGGAAACCAGGTGGTGTTATGGTCTGCTCCTGATTCGGATTGGAGCAAAGCTTTCCGGTTCTCGGGGCAATCCTGCCGATTCGGTGAGGAGTATGTCAGGGTAAAACCGCAATTTCATCAGGAATGGCTGGACGAAGTTCAATTTCTGAGCTGGAAAAGTGCCACGTGCATTGCTCCCAGACAAGGAATTATTCCGGTTCTGAAGGATGATCAAAACCATCTGTTGGTTGGGTATAAACAGTCAGGTCAGGGGCGGATTGTTTATGTCCCGGACCCCTCGATAATCGCAAATAAAAATATTGATAAGGCCGATCACATTGCCCTGTTGCTGTGGATGGTATCCAATCCCTTTCAGAAGGCGGTTTGGTTTGATGAAACGAGTCACTCCTTGCTGGGACAAGGTGAAGCACCCTCCACGGAAACGGACGAGCTGCCTCCGATTCAGGATGAAGGGATCCCGGAGCCGTCGGCAGTCACTTTTTTGGCCGCATTGGGGATCAACGGCGGATTTGTGCTGGTGCAGATCGTTTTGCTGACACTTTTATGGCTGTTTGCCCGCGGAAAACGATTTGCTTCTCCGCGAATGGAACAAGTGGTCGAAAAACGCGATTCGATGGAATATATTGATGCAATGTCCAGATTGTATCGCCGTTCCAATCTGAGAATGGAAGCACTGCTTTTTATGAAGGAACAGTTGCATTTGGCGATATTGCAAAAACTGCGGATGCGGGGGCATGAATCGGAAGCGGAGTTGCTGCATCAGCTGGAAGTCGCGATGGGATCGGAATTTCGCCGAAACTATGAAAACATTGCCCGCCTGATTCAGGATGCAGCCGATGCAGACCGAAAACTGACCTCCTACATTTTTGTGGAGTGGAGTCGGACATTACGGAAATTGAGAAAGGAGATTGAGCAGTGGGGAGTTACGTCATCAACGTTGACCGCATCCAAAAGGTGAGCGAACAGGCGATGCAAGCCATCAATCAGGTTGTGCTCGGACAGGAAGAGAATATCCGTTTTCTGTGGGCCAGCTTTTTGGTCGGGGGACATGTCCTCTTGGAAGGAGTTCCGGGACTCGGAAAAACGTTGCTCGTCCGGACGCTGGCCCGAATCGTCGACTGTTCCTGTTCCCGTCTGCAGTTTACTTCGGATCTGATGCCCTCCGATGTGACCGGAACCAAAGTGTATGATATGCAATCGGGAAAGTTTACGTTTCGGAAGGGCCCGATTTTTGCCGATATCCTGATTGCTGATGAAATTAACCGTACACCGCCGAAAACGCAATCGGCCCTGTTGGAAGCGATGGAAGAAAAACAAATCACAATTGACGGGGAGACTTACACCTTATCTCCACTCTTTTTTGTCGCCGCAACACAAAATCCGATTGAATATGAAGGTACGTATTCCTTGCCCGAGGCGCAGTTGGATCGCTTTGCCGTCAAGCTGGTTGTCGATTATCCGGAGGAAAAGGAGGAGGAGCAGTTGCTCGCCGGCCACCGGATCGGGGGAAGAGAAGAAATAACCTTGAAACCGATCGTCGGGATGGAAGAGATATTGGCGATACGTAATGACTTGGAGCAAATATCTGTTGATCCTTCGGTCGTTCAATATTTGTTGCAAATGTTGCGCGCCACCCGCCGACATCCCAAAGTGATGCTGGGGGCCAGTCCGCGTGCGGGCCTAGCCATTCTGTCCCTCAGCAAGGCGGAAGCTGCGATGAGCGGACGGACCTTTGTGACACCGGACGACGTAAAGAGATTGATCAAACCGGCGCTCAGGCATCGCATCCTTTTATATCCTGAGGGGGAACTGGAGGGATGGAAAGCGGATGATGTTTTGGCAGAAATTATGGAAGCTTCAATGGTTCCAAGGTAGAGCGGTCATCCCGGCCCCCCGCTTTCTGCGGCTGGTTTTTTTCAGTGTTTTGATCACCGGATTTGGTGCTTGGTGGGGGCTTGGCGGTCTGTTTTTCCTCCTTTCAAACGGAATCCTGCTCGGGCTGGTGGCGATCGAATTGCTCCAATTAAGGAAAATGCCGAAGTTCGGGGGGAAACGGGAAGCAAAGGCTCTGTTTGAACTCGGAGAAGAGAATCAGATCCGCCTGTCGCTCCATGCTTCAGCTCCCGCGGTCGGAACGATGTGGGTGCGGGATGATTTCCCCCATGGGTTTTCGGTCAATCAGCGGACATTTCAAATCGAGTGGAAAAGAGAGACAGAACAGGCGATTGTTTATACGGCCCGGCCACATCGCCGGGGAAAGCATTTCTTTCACGATTTGCATGTGCGCATGGAAAGCAAATGGAAGTTGTTTCATTATGAAGAGCGGATTCCGGCGCGGCTGGCCGTCGATGTTTATCCCCGTTTGGAACCGGTTCGCCGGGTAAAACAGGGATTCTACCGGAGCATGCCCGCCTCTGAAGGGCAGCCGATTGCGCGGGTTTTTGGCCGGGGACAGGAGTTTTCCCATATCCGGGAATACCGTCCGGATGATGATCCGCGCCAAATCAACTGGATGGGCACGGCCCGGCGCGGCAAACTGGTCAGTAATGTCTATCAGCCGGAAACAGGGCAACAGGTTGCGATTTTTATCGACTGCGGACGGCTGATGGGGGTGCAGAATGACGGGGAATCCCGTTTGGATCGCGCTTTGGAAGCTGCTTTGGGCTATGCGGCGATTGCCCTGGACCGGGGGGAGCAAGTGAGTGTGATCGCTTTTTCAAACCGGATGTTGCGGATGATTCCGCCGGGAAAAGGGATGGCCTATCTCAATAAAATCATTGAAGGCGTCTATGATTTAGCGCCGGATGATGTCGAGTCGGATTACTTGGCTGCATGGGAGGCGGCCGCCCCTTTCCTGAAAAAGCAGACCTTGGTCACGTTGTTTACCGATGCGGCAAACGTTGCTTTTGCCGATTCGTTGTACCGCATGGTAACCCTGGCGAAAAAACGCCACCTCGTTTTGACTGTTTCGATGCAGGAACCGAAGTGGACCGAGATTTTGCAAAAAGAACCGAATCATGAACTGGATGTCTACCGGCAAATTGCCGTGGAGGAACTCATGTCCGAACGGAAAAAGGCGCTCACACGATGGAATCATAAGAAAGTGATTGCCCTCGATGTTGAACCGGAGCGATTGGCAAGCAGCGTCATTTATTCTTTTCTCGACATTCGCCGCCGCATTTGGACGTAATACAAAAGCCTGTTCCCGATTTTGCGGGAATGGGCTTTTCCGTTAACGGCAATCGAAATCGGAAGCGGAGTATGGCTCTCGTAGACAAAAACCGCCCGGTTTTCCAATGGGGCGGTTTGGCCAACATCATTTATTTTTTATGAACGTAAATTTCTTTGAATGTTCCGGGTTTATTGTTTTCATCATAATAAAATACGAATTCAAGTCGATATTTTCCTTCTTTGTATTGAAAGTAAATCCCGTCCTCCCCGTAAACGACCTGCTCAGGTTTTCCGGCTGTTTCTTCTACGTCGGTGACCGTGATGTTCTCCAGTCTTTGATCAAAAGAAGTAATCCAGGTGACCCGGTTGTTTTCGAGTTGAAAAGATATTTTTCGATCATTGTAGTAAAGATATGCTTCATCTGAGCCTTGATCAGGCTGTCCCCAAACCTTTTGAATGCAAGTTCCTTTTGAACCGATGCCAAATCTTTCACTGTTGATGGTTTTTCCGTGAGAAGCCAGCTTAACCGTTTTGGCGACAACCTGTTTCGGGCTTTCCGACAAGGCTTTCATTTGTGCCCCTGTTGCAGCATGAGCGCCGGCAATGGAGGTCATGAAAATGGTTCCGGTTACAAAAACGGAGAGTAAAATCAGCTTTATCAGCCTGTTCATGCAACTTCCTCCTTTTAATGCTGTTCAAATATATATTCGTAACGAATGGGGAAATTACTTCTATTTTAATTGAGCGGAGGACAAAAAATATTAAAAACAGATAGGATTATCGCTTTATTAATAGAAAATTACTAAATAGACATCTGATTATATGACAAGTGTGGAAGGATTTTGGCCTGGGTGAAGCGGCAGGTTCTTCGTTTGGTGGAAGCAGGAAGGAGGGGAGAGGAGATGGGGTTGGATCCAAGTATTGTAAAGGAGCTGATTCGCATCACGGATGAGGAGCGAGTTTTGCTTTCGCTCGATGAGCGTTACACCTATGCGTTTGATGCGTCTTTTGGAACCTATCTTCCGGATGTTGTCGTCTTTCCGCAAAGCGCGACGGAAATCGCGGAAATTATGAAGCTGGCCAACCGGGAACAAATTCCCGTGACGCCGAGGGGAGGAGGGACTTCCCTCAGCGGCGGCCCTCTTCCCGTGGCCGGCGGGATCGTCCTGGCGATGACGCGGATGAATAAATTGCTCAGGATTGACCGGGACAATTTAATCGCCTTCGTCGAGCCGGGGATTACGACGGCAGAACTGCAAAGGGAAGCGGAGAAAGCAGGGCTCTTCTACCCGCCCGACCCCAGCAGTTCCAACGTTTCGACAATCGGTGGGAACCTGGCCGAAAATTCCGGGGGCCCCCACGGGCTCAAATACGGGGTGACCAAGCATTATGTTATCGGGCTGGAAGTGGTTACTCCGCAGGGAGAGATCATCCGCACCGGAGGGATGACGGTCAAAAATGTAACCGGATATGATCTCACCTCCTTGATCGTCGGTTCGGAAGGAACGCTCGGCATCATTACCAAAGCGGTTCTCCGCCTTATTCCCAAACCTCCGGCCCGTAAAGCGCTGATGGCCATTTTTGATGAGATTGTCGATTCCGGGCGGGCCATCAGCGGTATCCTGAAAAACGGCATCCTTCCGGCAAAGCTGGAGATGATGGATCAAGCCTCGATCCGGGCCGTGGAAAACTATCAACCGTCGGGGTTGCCGCTTGATGCAGCAGCAATTCTTCTGCTGGAAGTGGACGGGCACCCGGCGGCGGTTGACGAGGAAATCCGAAAAGCAGCGCAAATTTGCCGGCAATATGCAGCCAGGGAGGTGCGGCTGGCCGCGGATGAAGCGGAACGGGCGGAACTTTGGAAAGCGAGAAAGCTGGTATCTCCGGCAATCAGTCAGGTAAAACCGACGAAAATCTCCGAGGATGCGACGGTGCCGCGCAGCAAAATTCCGGAGATGCTGGAGCGGCTCAGGCAAATCAGGGAAAAGTACCAGCTCCATCTGGTCGTGTTCGGGCATGCGGGAGATGGAAATTTGCATCCCAATATTATTGCCGACAGCAGGGATCGGGATGAGATGAAGCGGGTTGAAGAAGCTGTTGCAGAGATTTTCAAAGCCGCGGTGGAATTGGGCGGAACCTTGTCGGGAGAGCACGGCATCGGAACCATGAAGCCTGCCTTTATGGAGATGGAGCTCGGTCCCGCCGGTCTGGATATGATGCGCCGCATCAAACAGGCATGGGATCCGAACAATATTTTGAATCCGTTTAAAATCTTTCCGCAGCCGGGTCAAACGCGGGTGGTGTTGACCGAGTGAATGAATGGCAAAAGCTCCTTCCTCATGATGAGACATTCAAGTGTGTCAAGTGCGGGTATTGCCTTCCGGTTTGCCCGACATACAAGGTGTTGGAAAAAGAATCAGCCTCACCCCGCGGCAGGATCGCCTTGGTAAAAGCGGCGGCGGAGGGGAAAATCGATGTGTTGCAGCATCTGGCCGGGCCGATTGACCTGTGTCTGGGCTGTCGTGCCTGCGAAGTGGCCTGTCCGGCGGAAGTGAAGTACGGCGTAATTTTGGAAGGCGCCAAACAGGCGATTCACGGGGCCAAACAGGAGAAAAAAGCGGAAACGCCGCTGTTCCGCTGGTTGGAGAAACTCATTTTTCAGTGGTTGTTTCCATATCCCGGCCGTTTAAAAGCACTGAGCGGGATACTGTGGTTTTACCAAAAGACGGGGTTTGCCAGATTGGTTGAAGTCTTGGGGTTCAGCCGGTTCTTGCCATACCATTTGGGGGAGTTTGCTGCGGCGTTGCCTGCGGCCCCCTTTCCTCTCTCTTTTTTTGGAAGGAAAGAGAGGCTCGCTCCACGCAAGGGGAAAAAAGCCCGTGTTGCTTTTTTTACGGGTTGTATCATGGACTCGCTCTTTTTTGAGACGAACCGAAAGAGTATCGAATTGTTAGCCGCAGTCGGATGCGAAACCATTCTGCCCAAAGGGCAAACCTGTTGCGGGGCGCTTCATGCTCATGCAGGTAAAATCAGTCAGGCCAAGAAGCTGGCCAAACGCAACATCGAAGCGTTTGAAAGGTCCGGTGCCGATTGGGTGGTTACCAATGCGGGAGGATGCGGAGCAATGCTGGCCGAGTATCACCACTTGCTGTCGGATGAGCCGGAATGGGCGAAAAGAGCGCAGGCCTTTGCCGCAAAGTGCCGGGATCTCAGTACGCTGTTGGAGGAATGCGGGCCGCTCCCCTTTAAGAAGAAGATTTCCTGTCGTATTACCTATCAGGACTCCTGCCATCTCAGAAATGTACAAAATGTTATTTCCGCTCCCCGAAAGTTACTTCACTCCCTTCCGGGGGCCGAAGTGGTTGAACTATGCGGAGCCGGGGAATGTTGCGGTTCAGCCGGTATTTACAATTTGATCCAATATGAGACTTCCATGAAGGTGCTCGACCGGAAAATGGAGGCGGTCAGAGAAACCGATGCGGAGATTTTGGTCACTTCCAATCCGGGTTGTTTGCTGCAGATGCGTCTGGGGATCAGGAGGGCCGGTTTGGAAAACCGGATGAAAGCAGTCCATCTCGCCGACTTGCTCCATGAAGCCTGCACGGGGGAATAAGTGAGTGGCAGGAAGATAACTTTTCATTCTATGATTAGAAAGAGAAGGAGGAATGAAGCAATGGATTTGGGATTAAAGGGAAAATCAGTTCTGGTTACAGCAGCAAGCAAAGGACTGGGGAAGGCAAGTGCACTTGAGTTTGCGCGGGAAGGTGCCAAGGTGACCATCGCGAGCCGCAACCTGGAAGAACTGAAGCGGGCGGCGGGGGAAATTGAATTGGCGACAGGGCAAAAAGTGACTGTAGTACAAATGGATGTGACGCGGGAAGAAGATATCGAGCGGGCGGTGAAGACGGCAGCGGAGGCCGGAAACGGTCTGGATGTGCTTGTGACCAATGCCGGTGGTCCTCCGGGAGGGACGTTTGACGACTTTGCCGATGAGGCATGGATGGGGGCATTTGAACTCAATTTGCTCAGCGCGATCCGGCTCATTCGGACCAGCTTGCCTTATATGCGGGCCAAGGGAGGCGGAAGGATTGTTACGATCACTTCGACCTCCATCAAACAGCCGATCCAGGGGCTGATTTTGTCCAATACGATCCGTGCCGGGGTAAATGCCCTGACGAAGAGTTTGTCGGTGGAACTGGCCAAGGATCAAATTTTGGTCAATACAGTTGCTCCCGGACGGATCGCCACAGACCGCGTAGCCGAATTGGATCAGGCCAAAGCCGAAGCAAGCGGGAAATCCGTTGACGAAGTGAAAGCGGAAATGAGCGGACAAATCCCGCTCGGCCGGTATGGACTGCCTGAAGAATTCGGCAGGGCCGTAGCTTTCCTCGGTTCCTTCGCCAATACCTATATTACCGGCCAGGCTCTGCTCGTTGACGGCGGAATGGTCAAAGCGCTTTAAGCAACACTGAGTGAAAACCCTTCCCGCTTGATCAAAATAGATGAAGCGGGAAGTCCTGCTTTTTTTAATAAAGATGACAGAAGAAAAGAGGTCCCAGTAATGGAATCGATTCGCAATATTTACTGTGTTGGCCGCAATTATGTTTTGCATGCAGCGGAACTGGGCAATGAGGTTCCCAAATCTCCGATGATTTTTTCCAAACCGACTCATGCGCTTATCCAAGCCCGGGGGCAGGTGATCGATTTGCCCGGTGACCGCGGGGAAATTCATTATGAAACAGAGTTTGTCATTCAGATCGCCAAACCGTACGAAACGGGAATGAAAGCGGAGGATGTGGTGGATCGTTTTGCCCTCGGCATCGATTTTACCTTGCGCGATGTACAGAGCGAATTGAAAAAGAAAGGCCATCCCTGGCTTCTGGCCAAAGGATTTCCCAACTCTGCCGTCATCACGGAGTTTCGGGAATTTCCCGGGACGGAAGTGTGCAAAGCCCGCTCTTTCTCCCTGATTAAAAATGGCGAAGAAGTTCAGCGCGGCAGCCTCAGCGACATGATTTTCGACCTGGATACAATCATTTCATTTTGCGCCGACCATTTCGGCATCGGGCCCGGCGATCTCATCTATACGGGAACCCCGGCCGGCGTGGGAGCAGTTAAAAACGGGGATGAGTTGCAACTGAAGTGGGACGGGGAGATCCTCGGACATTGTTCGATTCACCTATCTGAAAGAATAGAAGGGGCCGTACAATATGAATGACACACTCTTTGAAAATCCGCCTGTTTTGGAAGGGAAAAGAATCCGGCTTGTCCCGATGGAATTCGAGCATGTAAAGCCGCTTTTCAAAATCAACGACCCGTCGATCTGGACCTATACGCTGACCGAGATAAGGACGGAAAAAGAGATGGAAGACTGGGTGGCAGAAGCGATCCGACTGCGCCTGGAAAAGACGGCCTTACCGTTTGTCGTCATCATCAAGGATACAAACCAGGTGGCCGGAGCGACCAGGCTTTTTAACATGAACGGAAAGCAACGATGCTGCGAACTGGGATCGACTTGGTACGGAGTGGAGTATCAGAGAACGTTTGTCAATTCCGAAGCCAAGTTTTTGCTGTTGCAATTTTGCTTTGAAGAACTGGGATTGATCCGGGTTCAGCTGAAGACCGATGAGCGCAATCTGCGGTCTCAAGCGGCGATCGAGCGTCTGGGTGCCGTTAAAGAGGGCATTTTGCGCAATGAACGTATCCTACACAATGGATATATCCGAAACGCCGTGTTGTATTCAATTACCAATCAGGAATGGGAAAAAGTGAAACAAGGGCTGCTGGAACGGGAAAAGCGCTATGCTTTAAGTCTGGTTCATGGCAGGTGATCGATGAAAGTGCCCATCCCCAGCGCACGGGATGAAGTGCTGAACTGCGAGGATATTTTAAAAGGAGCCTTTTTACAGAGGGTTCCTTTTAATTTTTTGGTTGTATCACATAATAAAACAAGGCTTTTCCAAAATACGGATGGATCACCACGTTGATTTCCGTAAAAAAGGAGGGAATCTGTTGGCGAAAAAATCAATGATTGTGAAGTCCGAGCGTCAACCGAAATTCAAAGTTCGCGCCTATACGCGTTGCAAACGTTGCGGACGACCGCATTCGGTATTGCGCAAGTTCGGGCTCTGCCGCATCTGCTTCCGTGAATTGGCTTATAAAGGGCAAATTCCCGGTGTCAAAAAGGCCAGTTGGTGATGGAACGGATCCGGATGCGGGAAAAGAGCGAAAGGCTCCTGCTTTCAAGGCAAGAGCCTTTACTTGATTCCAATAAACGGAAAAACGATCCTACCAAAAGGGGAGAAAGCGGGATTACGAATGAAACACGCTCATTCCATAAGCGAAATGATGGAGATCTGTTTGCTGGCGGGAAAGTTGCTGCTGGAAAGCGGAGCGGAAACCTATCGGGTGGAAGATACGATCGCAAGATTGGCATCGAGCGGCGGGATTGAATCGATTGAGGTTTTTGTGGCTCCAACGGTGATTATCCTTTCGATGAGGAAACCGGGACAAGCGGAGGATTACACCAAATTGGTTCGGATAACGAAACGGTCGACCGATTTGCACAGGGTTACCCTCGTTAACGATCTGTCACGAAAAGTGAGCCGGGAATTTTGTACATTGGAAGAAGTGAAAGAGAAATTGAAACAGATGGAACGGGATTCGTCGCCCTACCCGCCCGGTATGAGAATCACGGCAGCCGCGTTGGTGAGCGGTTGTTTTACCCTGATGTTTCAGGGGAGCTGGAAGGATTTTTTGCCGGCTTTTATCGATGGGGGACTCGGTTATTTTCTTTTTTTGTTTTCAAAGCGATTTGTTTCTGTTCGATTTTTCTCCGAACTTCTGGCGTCCTGCCTCATTGGGGTGGTTGCGAAACTGGCGGTTTTGTTCGGATTGGGAAAAGAGGTTGACCGCATTATCATCGGCTCGGTCATGCCCTTTGTTCCGGGTGTGCTGATCACCGATGCCGTCAGTGATCTCATGAAAGGCCATTTGTCTTCGGGAATGCTGAGGGGAGCTGAAGCTTTTTTAACCGCGTTTGCGATCGGAACCGGCATTGCAGTGGTGATTGCCGTCTGGTAAGCAGTGAAAAAGGAAGGGATATGTTGAATGATCGTTGCGTTCTTAGTCAGTTTCATGGCTTCAGCAGGCTTTGGCATCCTTTTCAATGCTCCTAAAAAAGCGTTGGTTCCCGGCGGGCTGATCGGGGCGATCGGTTGGGTGCTTTATATGGGATTATCGAGCCGGAACCATTTGGCCCAGGTTTTTGCCACGGTAGTGGCCTCGTTTGCGGTAACAGCGATCAGCCAATGTCTCGCCCGGATTTACCGGATGCCGGTTCTCGCCTTTAATGTTTCCGGGATTATTCCTCTTGTGCCCGGGGGGATCGCCTATCACACCATGAGACAACTGGTGGAAAGCAATTACATTGCCGCGATTCAATCGGCGTCGCAAACCTTTTTGATCTCGGGAGCGATCGCGTTCGGGCTTGGGTTGGGTGGAACCATTATCCCGATTATGATCAATAAATGGTGGCCGGTTGCAAAGCAAAAGTGACGTGTCTTTTTAACGGTTTACGGATCCTGGTACCCTTTTCGCTCATTCAGGGCCTTGTCATCCCCGACCACCATCCGCAGATGGCCGGGCAAGATGGAGAGGGTTACAGGGGTATAACTGTTTTTTTCGCCGTCACAGTCCACTTTCAATGGGGGAGTCGTTTTTACACGGACTTTTTTGGCGTGAAAATAAACCAGATCTTTTCCTTCCGGCTCTTCCGAAGTCAGGTAAGATGTGAGCATCGACCAGAAAGAACTGAAGGAAACCTCCTTGAAAATCAGGACATCGAGCCAGCCGTCGGTGACGCTGCTCTGCGGGAAGTAAGCATTTACCCCTCCGATAAAAGAGCCGTTTCCAACCAGCACCATCGTTGCTTTTCCTTTAAAAGCGGCAGTATCCGCTTCGATATCCAGTTCAAACGCTTCCTGATGATTCAGTGTTTGCACGGCGCTGAGATAGTAGGAAAGGCGCCCAAACTTCTCTTTTAAATCACCGCGGATCTCTTCGGAGACCTGCGTGATGAGTCCGATTCCCCAAAAGTTGAGAAAATAGCGGTCTCCGTGTTTTCCGATATCGACTTTCCGCTCTTTTAAATGGATGATCTGTTCAACCGCTTCCCGGTAGTCCTGGGAGATGCCCAGTGTTCTGGCGAAGTCGTTGCAAGTGCCGCCGGGCAGCATGGCGAATAAAGGCGGATTCCTTAACTTTGCCAGCGCATTGACGCATTCATGAACGGTTCCGTCCCCGCCAACAGCAATTACGAGATCCGCACATGCCCCCTGTTCACCGATAATTCTCGCACTGTCCCCCGGCCTGGAAGTATGACAAATCTCGATTTTATCGGCGATCTCTTGAAAGCGCCGGGATACTGCATCGACATTTGTGATCAGTTCTTTGTTTCCGGCGTTTGGATTTACCAGGAAAATGATTTTGTCCATTCGCATCCCCCATCAGAATCGGGCGCCAAGGAAAGCCCCGTCCGGATTAGTAAATCAAGCGTGGTTTCTTCCAGAATAGCAAAAAATGGTTGCACTTGCGAGGGCGGTCACGCTTTGTTCCTGATTCACTTTTTTCAGATTCATGAAGGGCCTGGATCGTGGAGCAGCCCCTGTCGAGAGGGTTATCGTCGTCCGCATCAGGTTTTTTAAAGATGAAAAACCTCTTCTCCAACGTAACAGTGTTATGTTACAATAAAAGCGGAGGGGGTGTTCGCGATGGAGCAAGAGTTGATTTCCAAAAAGGAACTGCTCGAGATGACCGGGATTTCGTACGGCCAGCTATACCGTTGGAAACGAAAAAATCTGATTCCGGAAGATTGGTTTATCCGCAAATCTACTTATACCGGACAGGAAACATTTTTTCCACGTGAAAAGATCCTGGGGCGGATCAACAAAATCAAAAGCATGAAGGATGACCTTTCGCTGGATGAAATCGCCCGCCATTTTATGCCTGATCTTAAACAAGTTACGCTGTCAAAAGAAGAATGTTTGAAACGAAACATTGTTTCGGAGTTGGTTGTCCGGATTTTTACGGAGCAGAACGGGGAGAAGAATGTTTTCACTTTTGATCAAATCTTTCAGTTGTTTGTGCTGGAAAAGGCGTTGCAAAGCGGGCAAATAAGCTTGGAAGAAGGGAAATTGCTGCTTAAAACTTTGGTTCTGCATGCCGGCGGCTTGAAAGGGAAAAACGGAGAACTCGTTTTTATTCGCAAAATGGGGGTTTCGGCGTTTATTTTGGCGGGGGCAACGGAGATCTTTTTTGATCCCGAAGTGAATGTTCTGCTGCGCTTGAGTTTGGCTGATCTCTTGGAAGAATTGAGATTAAGGATGGAATAGAACGGGGGATGCAGAGTGGAACGGGATAAGATGAGAGACCTGGTGATCTCCGGGAGCGGGAGTGCTTCCGGAGGAACGTTTGATCACGTGAAAATCAGTGGGACGGGCAAGATTGCAGGAGATTTGGAGTGCAGCCATTTAAAAGTTAACGGTGCACTGAAAGTGGATGGGAATGTAAAGGCAAAGAAAGTAACGATTAATGGAACAGCAGAATTCTCGGGAAGGTTGGACTCTGAGGAAATTCATATCCAGGGTACATCCAGCAGCGATGACCTGAAATGCAAAACCTTGAAAATATCCGGTGCTGCCAAAGTGAACGGTTGCCTGAGTGTGGAGGAATTGAAGCTGAAAGGGTCGATCGATGTGGAGAAAGATTGTGAAGCTGAAGTTTTTGAGGCCTCCGGAATTTTTACGATCGGCAGATTATTAAACGCCGGCACAATTGATGTGAAGCTGTACGGGACCTGCCGTGCGAAGGAGATCGGTGGAGAAAAGATCAGCGTGAGGAAAGGCGGTTCCCGTTTTAACCGCTTGATCAAGTCGCTGTTCCTTTTGGCTGATGACACCCTGAAAGCGGAAGTGATTGAAGGGGATGATCTCGATCTCGAAAATATCAAGGCCGATGTGGTGCGGGGAAATAATGTCATCATTGGGGAAGGATGCGAAATCGGCTTGGTTGAATACAAGCAAAACTATAGCGGAGAAAATGGGGCAAAGGTAACAGAGGCAAAAAAAATATAGGTTCAGTCTCACTTGGTTTGGAATCTTAACCGGCGTCAACCCTCGGATCGGGGAGCCGGTTTTTTCTTTTTTGCCGGTCTGGTAGAGTAATGGTGATGAAGGAGATGATGAGATGAAGAGCAAAGATGAGATGACAAAGATCCCTGTTTTTGTTTACGGAACATTACGTTCCGGCTTGGAAAATTATAAACGGATTCTGCAAAATAAAACGGCAAGCGAAATACCGGCTGCGATGAAAGGAAAGATGTACAGTGTAAATACGGAATTAAGTTATCCGTGCGTGATTGAGGGAGAGGATACGATTCAGGGGGAATTGATGGTGATTAAAGAAGAGTACTATTGGGATGTATTGAAAGATTTGGATTGGCTGGAGGATTATCAGGAGGATGATGAAGAAGGTAGTCTCTATTTACGGCGATTAAGGGAAGTGAATTTGCAAAACGGAGAAAAAGCGATCGCCTGGGTTTATCTTTGGAATCGGGGAGTCTCGGAGGATTTATATGTAAAAAGCGGAGACTGGAAACGATATATTCACCAAAGCAAAAGAGATCCCGACAAATCCTGAATTTCGTTTTGATTTTTTATTTTGAAGAATAAAACACCGGCCTTGAGATTCCGCGTTGAGATTGGCCCGGAAATCGGCGAGCAGATTCCCGCTGGCGATGGTGTAGCGGGCGTTCCACGGATAACCGACGCTGTCGGTGGGGGAGGCGCCCAAACCGGAGACGATGACATGTTGCGGGTTCATTCCCCCCATAGCTGCTTCGATCACCGGATTTTTGGCGGCTTCTTCCTGTTCTTTGACCGGAGCTTTATCCAACAAGCGCGCAATCATCGTGGCGATCATTTCCACATGCGCCAGTTCTTCTGTTCCTGTATCCAAGAGCAGGTCCCGGTATTTCGATTTGGTTTTGCAGCGACAGTTCCATCCCTGAAACAAATATTGCATGGCGACAGTAATCTCACCAAATTGTCCGCCCAGAATTTCCTGTAATTTTTTGGCGTAGACCGGATCGGGACGTTCCGGCTTCGCTTCATACTGTAGTTCCTTAATATGAAAAAATATGGAGATCCTCCTTGCTCCTCATTTTTTGTACCAACATATGTGATGAAAGCCCAAATGGAGCCAGTCTGGGCCCGTATTATTTCCATGCAGCGAAAGTGTTTTGCTAGATTATGATCCCCCCTGAACTTTTTGGCCGAATGCGTATCCAATCAAACCCCTGTTCCACATATTTGCGAATTTGCATAATAGATTAATTTATAAGAATTATTAAATAAATAAAGGGGAGTTTTCATGGTGAGACGACCTGAGAATTACCCATATATTTATGCTCCACAGCCTATCCGAAAAGATGGCGCCGGTGGGGTTGATTTAGGCCCGCGAGATGTGATGCGCGACCTTGAGAATCCTGACATGCTCGTTCCACCGTCCACGGATGCCGGGACGATCCCTAACTTGAAGTTTTCTTTTTCCGACACCAATATGGTGTTGGATCATGGCGGCTGGTCCCGGCAAATAACAGCCAGAGAGTTGCCGGTCGCAACGACGCTCGCAGGGGTGAACATGTATCTGACGCCGGGCGGGGTACGGGAGTTGCATTGGCATAAACAAGCGGAGTGGGCTTTCGTGCTTTGGGGTCGTGCGCGGATCACTGTGGTTGATCAGAACGGTCGGAATTTCATAGCCGATGTCGGTATGGGTGATTTGTGGTACTTTCCCCCCGGAATTCCACACTCGATTCAAGGGCTGGAGGAAGGATGCGAGTTTCTGCTCGTCTTTGATGACGGCAACTTCTCAGACCTCGATACGTTCACCATCTCCGATTGGTTTGCGCACACACCGAAGGACGTGCTGGCGGCAAATTTCGGTGTGCCGAAAAGGGCATTTGCCCATATTCCGAAGAAGCAGCGTTACATATTCCAGTCAAAAGTGCCCGGCCCATTGGAAAGGGAGAAGGTATCAAGTCCATATGGGACAGTTCCGATAAGCTTCACACACCGGCTGCTCGCGCAGAAGCCAATCGTAACGCCGGGAGGAACCGTGCGAATAGCTGATTCCACCAACTTCCTCATTTCACTCCGGATCGCGGCTGCTCTGGTGGAAGTCAAGCCGGGAGGAATGCGGGAAATGCATTGGCATCCGAATAACGACGAATGGCAGTATTACATCGCAGGAACAGCACGCATGACGGTATTCGCGGCCAATGGCACGGCCCGCACTTTCGATTACCGGGCTGGTGATGTCGGATACGTACCGTTTGCATTCGGGCACTACATCCAGAACACCGGTGATCAAAGCCTGTGGTTTTTGGAGATGTTCAAAAGTGACCGTTTTGCTGATGTGTCGCTGAACCAGTGGATGGCGCTGACTCCATGGGATCTGGTAGAGGACAACTTGCATGCAGGGCCGGAGTTGATGAACGCGCTGCGGAAGGAGAAGTGGCCGGTTGTCAAATACAAGCACAGATCCAAACGGTAGTGCGTCATATCACGGATTGGAGCAGTATCCCCTAAGCCGCCCGAATACCTCGTGGTGCGATCCATCCCGGAGAAGGAAATGCGATGACTGTCGCAACCTTGGTCGTAAAAAGGGTGACCGGCCAAAAGATTGACGTTTGGCACGGTCACCTTTATAATCATCGGCATCCGGGAGGCTGTTGGATGCCGGGGGCAAGGTAAACAGCGGATATGTTTCCTTTTCGGATTGACCCCCTTTCTGCTTCCGTGTCTTTTGCTGCTAAGCTGGAAGGAGTCGCGTTTATTGAACGTTATGCCTGCGGGATATCGAGAATTTATCGGGGGAAGAGGTTGCTGCAATTTATACTGCCGCGGCGCGAGCCATGTTGCTTCAAATACGTTACTTACCATGCTTTTATCGATTAAAAGGATGTTTCGGTGGGAGGGAACGGATTGACCAGAGTCTATTTGCTGAGGCATGGAGAGACAGAATGGAATCATGACGGTAACCGGTACTGCGGGCGGACGGATCTCAATTTATCCGCGACAGGAAAAAGACAAGCCGAATGGGTGAGTGAGTATTTGCAAGGGGTTCCTTTTACGGCCGCTTATGCCTCCACTTTAAAACGCGCGCGTGCGACTGCCGAAATCATCGCCCGGCACCATGATCTTCCGGTTCGGAGCGATGAGCGAATCGTTGAGGTGGATTTCGGAGAGTGGGAAGGGAAAACGCGGCCGGAGTTTACAAAGACCGACCCTGAATCCTGGGAAATGTGGTGCCAGAACCCGGCAGTATTCAGGGCAGGTCGTACTGGGGAAACAGCCTGTGAGGTATTGGAGCGGGGCAGGTCCTTTTTTGCCGAACTTGCGCAAAAGCATCCGGATGATACGGTTTTGGTGGTTGCTCACAGTTCGTTTAACCGTATTTATCTCGCCGGTATGTTGGGGATGCCGCTGAGCAACTATCGCCGTCTCAGCCAGGATAATACCGGAATGAACATTTTTGAATTATCCCCTGATCACGAACTGATTTTGATTCAGATGAATATAAACCAACATCTGGTTCATGAATAACGGACCGTGAAAAAAGGCCCGTCTCCGGTAAAGGCAGAAGTCACATGCGCGCGGCCAGCTTGGTTAACATGTTCCTCCAACTTTCAGCCAATGCGGGACAAGCAGCCAGCTCCAGGAACGCTTTCTGATCACCTTTCTTATGGTGGAGAAGATCATTGCATTTGGAGACTGTCCATTCGGAGTGGGGGCGATCAAGCAATCTCACTTGTTCCCCGGCTTGAACCTCCCCTTCCTGCAGAACGCGAAAATACCAGCCGGTCCGCCCGGTTGTTTCCATCCGCTTGGTCAGATCATCGATCCCCCAAAGGCGGGCAGGTTTCCAACATGGAATACGCGGTTGGGAAATCTGCAAGATGGCCTTTCCGATTTGATAGATATCCCCGATGCATACGGTTTCTTCCGTTTGATCAGTGATGACAAAATTTTCGCCAAATGCGCCGTAGGTAAAATCGCTGAGGTTCAATTCCTGCCGCCAAAGGGGATAATGGGAGTCAGCATAACCCAGTACTGCCTTTTCCGGTCCGCCATGATGCTTCAAATCCGCTTGATCATCCCCCTCAAGTTTGGTCCTTCCAAGCCAGACGGCACCTTCTGTTTCTGTTTTGTTAATTGCGCTGTGCCACGGTTTTCCCTCAAGAGGAAAAAGAAAGGTTTTTGTCTTTCCAACCAGAACGGTTTTTAAAGTCGCCAGCATGGGACCGCTCCTTTCTCTATCAGCGTTTATATATTATATTCGATGTCGGGGTGATCCGAATATAAAAACAGGGGTCACCGTACCGAAAAAAGAATCATTCACTTCTCGTTCAGATAATTATTATGTATAATAAAATTTTGATTAGTTTTATTGTTTGTATTAGTATAAGATATCCTTGAAGGGAGGAATTAGGATGAGAAACCTTTTCATGTCCATCTCCACTTTATCTCTCTTAATGCTTGTTATGGTTGGCTGTTCATCGACAGAACCACGAAAAAATCATGGTGATCTTTCGCCGAATGTAAAATGTATGGATGAAAAGGGCATTAAATATGAGAAAAGAGCAGATGGTTTTTATATGAGTGACAATGATTGGGATCACTTTATCAAGTTTTGCAGTTAAAAGATTTGACCTGAAGTTAGGAATGGTATGGGGAAAAATCGTTTCAGCGGAGAATTTATCAGGGGATTTTAAAAAACATTGACCAGAAAGTTTATACCCATCTGTTTATCCAGTATCCTGAATAATAGGAATTTATTCATTGACAAAACAAATTAGGTGCTCTTATTATTTTATAAGGTTAACTAATTTTTTTGGAAAGGAGTTTTGGATCATGACATTGCAAGAAAAGTCAATTGCGATCATCGGTGGCGGTCCGGGCGGCTTGATGTTAGCCCTGATTTTACAGCGTAACGGAATAAAAGCGACTATTTATGAACGTGAACCCGATGATAAAAATATGGAGAGAGGTGGATCTTTGGATATTCACGAAGATACTGGGCAGTTAGTTTTAAAAGAAGCAGGTGTATATGAACAATTTCTGAGCAAAGCCCGTTTTGAGGGTGAAGACTTTCGTTTGTTTGATAAAACAGGAAAGATTTATTTGGATGAGGATGCAGATGAAGAATATGGGGCCAGGCCGGAAATAGATCGGGGGGAATTATGTGCATTACTATTAAATGCGTTAGATAAAGAGTGCATTCAATATGGATATAAACTTGATAAATGCATCCCATTGGAAAATGGCAAAACCGAATTGCATTTTGAAAACGGACAGATTGAGATTGCAGATTTGGTGATCGGTGCAGACGGTGCATTTTCCCGGGTGCGGCCAATACTGGCTTCTGAGGATATTTCTTATTCAGGTCTTACGATGTTGGAAATGAATGTGGTAAACGCAGCTGTGAACCATCCTGATTTGGCGTCATTTCATAAACGTGGTACAGTATTTGCTCTTGATGAAGGAAAAGGCATTATTGGTCAGTTAAACGGAAATGGTACGATTAAGGTGTATGTTGGCCTGAAAGTGAATCGGGATTGGTTGGACCGTTGCGGTATTCCTTTTAACAAACCGAAAAAAGCAAAAGAGGCCATTTTGGACTTATTTGGCGACTGGGATGAACAATTGAAAAATTATATTCGTTATGCAGAAGATACAATAATTCCCCGGCGAATTTATATGTTACCAGTCGGATTTAAATGGCAACGCCATCCAAGGATCACGCTGATTGGAGATGCTGCACACTTAATGTCTCCGTTTGCCGGTGAAGGCGTCAATCTGGCGATGTTTGATGCTTATCATTTAGCGTTAGCGATTATGGATAATCAAAACAATGTTTCAAAAGCAATCGAAATATATGAGGAAAAAATGTTTGCTTATTCATCTGAAGCAGCTGCTGAATCAAAAGCAAATTTGGAGTTATGTTTTGGCGATCATGCAGCTGAAAGATTGATGAATGTGATGAATTCATATAAAAATAAGATTTGAAGGGAGGATGTCTGAATATTAAAACAGGTAGCCTTTAAAGTCAGGACTTAAGGAGGGATTTGCATATTGAAACCGATGGCAGACGGACCAACACGCTGGGATCTCCACTCCCTGTATCCTGGAGAAATCGAAGTCACACTTTCCAAAGAATTGAAGGAATTAGAGGTTGCATTGACTTGTTTAAGCGACCGTTTTCAAACATCATCCGCTGATTTTGACTTGATCAATGAAGACCAACTTCTGTTTTTATCTCAATCAGTCAGACAGATTGAAAAAGCAGACTCATTTTATTATTGCCTTTCTGCTGAAACCCCTGGACATCCCATTCTTACCTCATTACAAAGCCGTGTCTCCTCTCTGAAAGTCAGAATACGTACCCTATTGTCTGATTTGGGGCACCGTCTCGCCTCCATGAGCGATGATCAGTTCGAACAACTGATTCATCAACCTGCCATTCGCCCTTTTATTTCAGAAATTTCCGCACTTCGCGAGACAAGAAATTCCCCTTACCGAGTCTTGGAGGATTTTGCAGCGGAGCTTGCCGTGGATGGGTTGAAAGCATGGGAGGATTTGTATATCCAGCTTCGGAACAAACTGGAAGTCACAGTCCATGACGAGGCAAATCAAAAAAAATCGGTGAGGCGAATCGAATTGCCTTAAACGATCCAGATCCATATCAGCGCGAACGACTGTTCAAATCGCTTACGCAAACCTTGGAACGGGATTCCGGGTTATTTGCGTCCGTGTTGAATCATATTGCCGGCTTTCGATTGACACTCTGCGGTTCCGCCAAAAAAGATTTGTTGGAAGAATCATTAAAATCAAATCGCATTGCCCGGTCCACGCTGGATGCAATGTGGAAAGCAATTGATGGATATCTTCCTCAGCTTATTCCATATCTCGGTTTGAAAGCATCCGAATCCGGAGAAAGTCAACTCTCATGGCACCAACTGATGACGCTATCCCTCGACGATCATCAGGAATCCATTCCTTTCCCCAGTGGGGTAGAATGGATCATTCAAGCGTTAAACGATCTGAGCCCGGATATGGGTGACTTTGCCCAATATGCCCTTGCCAACAGGTGGGTGGACGCCGTACCGTTTAAGCACAAGCCCTCAAATGGATTCTGTGCTCCATTTATCAGTGATAAGGAATCCCGTATTTCCCTTCGCTATGACAATAATATGGAGAGCGTTCGGATTCTGGCTCATGAACTGGGACACGCTTGGCATTATCGTCAACTGGAAGACCGCCTCTCCTTATTCTTGCTGGAAGACCAATTTCCAATGACGATTGCCGAAACCTCTTCCATTTTCTTTGAATTGGCTTTGGTGGATACCGTGATCCGGGAGTCAAAAGATCGAAAAACGAAAAAATCCTTGCTCAATTGGAAAATGCAAAGGAGTATCAATTACCTGATGGCCGTCAGGGGAGCTTATTTGTTTGAAACCCGTTTCTATGAAAAAAGGAAATCTGGGCCCTTGAGTGCCAGTCAAATTGAGGAATTGTCGATGGAAGCTCAGAAGGAAGCTTTTGGAGGCAGTCTCAGTCAATATCAGCCTTTTCAATGGATAAAAGCAATACAGTTTTACAGAACAGATGTACCTTTCTACAACTATCCTTATACTTTTGGTTATTTGTTCAGTGTAGGTCTTCTGGAAACAGCAAAGAAAGAAGGAAAGCAATTTGCCCAAAAGTTTACGTATTTTCTAAAAGAATCAGGAACAAAACCCATAGAAGAATTAGCTGACGATCACTTTCATATAAAGCTTTCCCGGCCGGACTTTTGGCAGCAATCCATCAATCGAATTGTTAAAGATATCGAGCAATACACTATTTTATCCAAAAAATAATATTGAGATAAAATGATCCCTTCACGATATAGACCGGCTCCTTAAGCAGGGATGAACATCCTTTTTTAATTTTTGCCAAAACGGGGACAAACACGAAGGAAAAGGAACCTTTTTTAAACGTGATTCCCTGATACAATCGATGTTGAATCGCTCTTATCGGATAGTGGAGGGGAATATGAGAGGATCTAACAGGTTAGGGAAATTTGCTAAAAAAGTGCTGAAACGAAAAAGTTTTTGGATCTGCTTCGCGATTCTCATTTTCATTTATGTTAACAACAGCTCGCTGTTTGCAAAAGCGCCCGCCGGGCAGCCGCATCTTCTTGCGCACCGGGGGTTGGCCCAAACTTTTAACATGACCGGACTGACAAATGACACTTGTACCGCACAGCGCATTTACCCGCTGGAACATCCCTATCTGGAAAACACGATAGCTTCGATGCGGGCCGCTTTTAACAAGGGAGCCGATATGGTTGAATTTGACGTGCAACCGACGAAGGATGGTCAGTTTGCCATCTTTCACGACTGGACCCTTGACTGTCGCACCAACGGAACCGGGGTGACCCGCGACCATACGATGAAAGAGTTGAAGTCCCTGGATATCGGATACGGCTACACGGCTGACGGTGGCAAAACCTACCCATTCCGGGGCAAAGGCGTTGGTCTTATGCCATCGCTCGAGGAAGTGTTGGAGGCATTTCCGAACCGGATGTTTTTGATCGATGTGAAAAGCAATGACCCGACAGAGGGGATTCAGCTGGCCGACCACCTGGCCAAACTGCCGGTTGAAAGACGTGAGCAGTTGGCGGTATATGGTGGTGACGAACCGATCGCAGCGCTCAAGAAAAAGCTGCCCGATATGCGGGTTATGTCCAAGGCGACGGAAAAGGGATGCCTTTTGCGCTATTTGGCGATCGGCTGGACAGGGGTGGTACCGGAAGCGTGCGAAAAGACGGAATTGCATATCCCGGAGAAGTTTGCCCCGTTGTTGTGGGGATGGCCCACCCGTTTTCTCGACCGGATGGATCAGGCCGGAACCCGGGTGATCCTTGTCGCGGGGAGCGGAGATTTCTCCCGAGGATTTGATACGGCAGGGGATTTAAAGCGAATCCCGCCGGACTATAATGGATGGATTTGGACTAATCGCATCGACCGGATCGCTCCTCTTGTTAAAGGAAAAGAAGACGTGGCAAAATAACCAGATCCCCTCCTGTACGGTTCATCCCGGAAGGAGGGGATCTGTTATGAAGCTATTTCAATTTCATTTTCTGCGATTTTCCCTTATGTGAATGTTCACGATCGATCAGCAGCCATCTGCCGGTTGTGGTGGCAATCATGGTCGGGGTGAATGATTGAGACGGATTTTTTTTCAGTTGGTTTAATTCATTGACCTGAATATGAGGAAAACTTAACTCCTTCAACAACAACCGATAACATTGCTCGCGGGCTTCGCGGGGAACCCCTTCGCTTTTGATCCAGCGGATCGCCTCTTTGAATTTTCCCTGTCCAACCAAACATTGAACATAGAAAGGCAAAATATCGTTTAAGGATCGCCTGAATTGCAGTTTGGACCGATTTCCCCGTCCTCCGCCCGGTTTCCAATAGATGAGTCCTTCATTCTCCATGCTTTTTAACAATCGCTTTGCATTGCGCGGGGTGCAATAAAGCAAATCTGCCAATTCGCTGATGCTCATATAGAACGATTGATATTCTTTAATATCTTTGAGTTGTAGACGTAATTCCAAAAAGTATTCGATTGTTTTCACATGAATCACCTACAAAATCATTATAGCGAATTTTATACGAGCAAAGATAGAAAAGAAGCAAAATGAGTAAGTATGAGAAATACATCCTTTCGCAAGGAGGGGGAGATGGATCACAATGTCATAGGTGATTATTCAAGAGAAGGAAATTGATTTTTTATACAAATTGGTTTGTTATACAAACCAACTACGTATACGCAAAACAATGCATAAACCGTTCCTGTTGATGAGCAAAAAGGAAGGGAGATGATGGTTTCCCTCTGTCCGCCAAGAAATAGACGAGGGAAAAACCGTTTCAGATCTCCCGAATGAAGGGATGGAGGCTGTTGGCAAAGAGCGAAAGCCTCTTCGTTCCTCTAGGGATGAGTATAGGAAATGACAAAGTGAAGGATCGTCAACGCAGAGGATGGATTGATATATTTATGGGGACGATCTCCTTTAAAACGAATGGAATCGTACTCATCCAAGCAGTAAGTTTCCCGGTCCACTTCGACCGTTAACCGGCCGGACATAACGGTTACAAATTCCATCACCCCTGGCCGGTGCGCTTCCGACAGATATTCCCCTCCCGGCTGCAAGTAACCCCGATAAAGTTCAAACGAGCCATAAGAAGAAAACAATGGTTCAGCGACAAACACCTCGTTTGAGCTGCTCAGCTTCAGTCCGTCCTTTTTGCGGGCGATGGAGACATCCGCTTCAATCGACAACAGCGCGGTAATCGGGATATTCAGGCCGTTTGCGATTTTCCAGATGACGGACAGGGTAGGGTTCCCTTCGCCGCGTTCGATTTTGATCAATGTTAATTTGCTGACATTGATTTGCTTGGCCAAAGCTTCCAGGCTAATCCCCCTGTTGATTCGTAATTGCCGCAGATTTGCGCCGATGCGCTTTCCCACGGATCCTTCTTCCCACGGACTTTCGATGTCCATTTTTTCCTCCTTTGATTAAAAAACAAGGTATTTTATCCTTTTATATATTATAATAAACTATAAGTTAATTATAATATACTTTTGGTTTTTCGTTTACATCCTTAAAAAAGAGAAAGGGATGTGTGCAAAGTGGATGAAAAAAAGAGCGTAAGATCCGGTTTGATTGAAGCTTTGCCATTAGCAATCGCCATTGCCGCCTACGGTTTATCTTATGGTGTACTCGCTTCACAAGCCAAATTCGGTTTGGCGGAGACCGTGGGAATGTCCCTGCTGGTTTTTTCCGGGTCTGTCCAAATGGTTACCGTGGCAATGTTGGCGGCGGATGCAAATCTGACCAATATTCTTTTTACCACCGTTTTGTTAAATCTGCGCAATTTGCTCTATGGTGCCGCCTTGGCCCAGGGAATTGCGCCTGCCGGGAAGTGGAGATGGTTATTATCATTTGGAGTTACAGATGAACCGTTTGTTTTAGGGAGCGCCAGGTTTAAAAGATACGGACCTGACCCGTTGTATTATGCGATTGTGACAGGCACTTTGTATTTGGCTTGGATCATTTCTTCGCTCAGCGGGGCTTTGATCGGAAACCGGATGGATCCGCAGCAATGGGGATTGGACCTGGCATTTCCGGTCACCTTTATGGCTCTTCTCATCCCCGGTCTCAAGGAAAATCCGGTCATTGCAACGGCACTCTCCGCGGCTGTCATTGCCGTTGTGCTTGAATATTTTTTTCCCGGTAACAATTTTACACTCATCCTGACGGGCGTTTTATCACCGCTTATCGGTCTTTATGTGAAGAGGAGGTTCCGGCATGATTAGAAACTGGCTTTTAATCGGTTTGCTGGCGGCTTCCACTTATCTTTCGCGCATCATCGGGCTCGAATTGATGGCCGGGCGAAAGATGAGTCCTGCTTTGCGTTCATATTTTCATTATGTTCCTGTCGGAATTATTTCGGCCCTGATCATCAAACAAATCTTCGTGCCGACGGATGGGCGGATCGTCATTTCTCTTCCGGTTCTGGTCGCCTGTTTTATTACTTTCGTGGCAATGAAGATGTTTAAAATGTTTCTTCCTTCTGTTGTGGTCGGAGTAATCGCCGGATTATTCATCCGTTATCTTTTAAATGCCTGACATGGAGTATTTTTAATTTGGATGAGGAATGGACTGTTCAACAGCCCGACCGTGAGAATTGCCCCGATTCCGTCAAAGCTCTTATTGGTTGAAGCGGACAGGGGAATGCTCTGTAGCGGTGGTTCCTTTCAGATGCTTTTTCGCTACATTGAGGCTTTTGGATAACAATACCGCCTGCTCGGGCGGTTTTTTTATTGGATCGTGATATTTGTTTTCGATTGAGCGCAATGTTCTCCAGTTCAGATCATTTGGTTTGCTTTAAGAGTGTATTTTCTGATTTCGAAGACGGCGGATGAATTTTCCCTTCTGTCCTGTGCAGCACCTTACATAAAATAGGTTCCGATAATCTTACATTATCGGAACCTATTCTTGAAGGTGATAAATCAGGCTGTCTACATACCAAAAAAGGAATCATGCTTTTTGTGAATGAGGAATTGGCCCGAAGCGCAATGGGGAGTGAAGTCCGAAAGGGCGAAGAATAAGGTCGCATCGAAGCTGTCCTGATATAGCTTCAGAAGTAAAGATCGGACCCTTTCGGCCGTGATCCGGGTTATACTGTGTAGAGGTGATCATCAATCCGCGGGAACGCATGAGTGTGAGTGTATACAAATAAACGCTGTTTCCGTTATATGGAGGATTCGGTATGAAGAGTGATTTTTTTTACAAATACCCAAAAAGGCTTTTGAATAAAGGAACAGGGTTTCTTTCGGATTATAGTTATTCTCTCAATCCGTATACTGGTTGTGCATTTGGCTGTTCCTACTGTTATGTGCGTCAAATGCCTGTTTCGTTGTTCCGTAAAGAGGAATGGGGAAGCTGGGTGGACATCAAGAAAAATGCTGCAGACTTACTGCACAAAGAGCTTAAGAGGGCCAAGAAACAAGGAAAAGTGACCATTTTTATGTCATCCAGCACAGACCCTTATCAGCCGATCGAGTACAAGGAGAGAGTAACGAGATCCTTGTTGGAAGTAATGGTGGAAAATAAACCGGATTTTTTGTTTGTGCAGACCAGGAGCCCTTTGGTACGCAGAGATATTGATTTATTTCTTCTTTTAAAAGACAGAGTCCGAATCAGCATGACCATTGAAACAGACAGGGAAGATATGCGTAAACATTTTACGCCCGATGCCCCGCCGATCAGCGCCAGGTTAAAGACGCTGCGTCTTTTATCCGATGCAGGCGTACCGACCCAGGCGACAATTGCTCCGGTGTTGCCCAGCAGCGAGGAGTTTCCGGAAAAGTTGCGATTGGTCGATCGTGTCTGTGTGGATGATTATTTCATGGGAGACGGCAGCGGAGGGAAGCGAACCGGGAAATTGGGGATTTTTTCAGTGTACAAAGAATTGGGTTTGGAAGAATGGTATGATCCTTCAGCATATCGCATCGTATATGACAGGCTGAAAAAAGTATTCTCAAACGACCAAATCTATTTGAGCAAGCAAGGGTTCTCGCCTTGATTAAGTCAATTTGCCAAACATGAAAATAACCGCAAATTTGTTTGCTTCACAAATCGAATCAAAGCAATATCAGAAAACTTCTCCTCAAGTCCATTCATATTGAGTTCATAAACTTGATATATCCTCTTAGTGTCCAGCAAAACCAAGAAGGTGATGGATTAAGGATGATCAAAATTTTAATCGTGGATGATGATCCTCACATTCGGGAACTGATTAAACTTTTTTTAAGTAATGAGGGTTTTTCCCTTTATGAAGCAGCGGACGGGTGCGAAGCGCTCAAACTGCTGGAATCCGTAAAAGTAGACTTGGTGATTCTGGATGTCATGATGCCAAACATGGATGGATGGGAATTGTGCAGGGAACTGAGAGAGCATTATGATATTCCTTTGCTGATGCTTACCGCCAAAGGGGAAACATCGCAAAAGGTAAAAGGGTTTGAGTTGGGAACGGATGATTATCTGGTAAAGCCGTTTGAACCGCTTGAATTGGTGGTAAGAGTAAAGGCGCTCCTCAGACGGTATCAAATTAATATCTCACAAACCGTCCAGGTTGGGAAAATGCTTCTTAATCGCAAAACTTATGAAGTGGTTATGGATGGCCGCAGTATGGTTCTTCCCTTGAAAGAATTCGAACTCCTTTTTAAGCTGGCCAGTTATCCGGGAAAAACGTTTTCCAGAGATCAGCTGATCGAAGAAATCTGGGGATACGATTTCATGGGCGATGAGCGAACCGTTGATGTTCATATCAAGCGGCTGCGGGAACGGTTTCCCGAAGAAGAATCTTTGTTCAGAATCCGGACGGTTCGGGGATTGGGCTATCGGTTGGAGGATGGTTCATGAGCAGGCGGCGAATCGTCTCTAATATCGCGAAAGTATGGATGCTGATCCTCTTATGTTCATCCGTCGCTTATGCAATCACTTTCGGTCTCTTTGGTTTTATCCCGCAGCCCGGTGACTTCATCCGATACATTCTGAGTGAAACGCTTGCCTTTTTGATTTTCGGATTGACCGTATTTTTGATTGGCAGGACTAAAAATTCGAAGCGATCTGACGTATTAAACACGATGACCGACGCTTTGCGGCAGATCGCCAAAGGCAACTTCCGAGTCAAACTGAATGCACAAAAACTGACGGAACAAAATCATCCGTTTGGGAAGATCTTTGACAGCATTAACCATATGGCAGAGGAACTCAACCGGATGGAACAGATGAGGCAAGAGTTCATTTCCAATGTCTCGCACGAAATTCAATCCCCGCTCACTTCAATCCGCGGCTTTGCCAATGCCCTGCAAAACGATCAGCTCAGTCCGGAAGCACGCTGGCGTTATCTCAAAATTATTGAAAAGGAAAGCACCCGGTTATCCAAATTAAGCGAGAACTTGCTCAAACTGACCTCGCTGGAGTCAGCAAATCATCCGTTTGATCCCAAACCATATCGTTTGGACAAGCAACTGAGGCAGGTCATTCTCTCATTGGAACCGCAATGGGAAGAAAAGTCAATGGAGATGGATATATCCCTTGATGAGCTCCGCATCGTGGCGGATGAAGATTTGATGAATCAACTGTGGGTGAATCTGATCAGCAACAGTATTAAATTCACTCCGGAAGGTGGTTGTATCAAGATTCAATTGCGGCAAAAAGGAAAATTTGCCGAGGTGATCCTCGCTGACACGGGAATCGGCATTGCCGAGGAAGACCAGGCGCATATATTTGATCGGTTTTATAAAGCTGACAAATCCCGGAATCGTTCCGTCGGGGGCAGCGGTCTCGGTCTGGCCATTGTGAAAAAAATCATCGATATGCACGGCGGAAAAATCGAGGTCGAGAGCAGACTCGGTGAGGGAACAAAAATGATCGTCACGATTCCTTGCGGTTATGAAATCTAGTTTGGAGGTTTATGGATGGAACAAACAAGACCCGCTGTGAAAGTAACATTAAAGCAGTTTATCGATTTGGTCGATCTACGCGCATTACCCAAATTTTTAGTCGTTCTTATCTTGGGATTGAGTCTGGTTTCAACCATTGCCAGCCTGGTCGTGCCATGGTTCACCAAAAATATCATTGATGTGATGACAGTCAAATCATTGGATCTGAAAACGATCCTGCTTCTGCTCGGATCTTTTATCATTCAGGCGGCTTCAGCCGGTTTTTCCACCTATTTTCTGGCTTTCCTCGGGGAAAAAGTGGTCGCCAATCTGCGTAAACGCCTGTGGAATAAAACTTTGGTACTTCCTGTTTCCTATTTTGATCATCATCAGTCCGGGGAAACAGTGAGCCGCATCAATAACGACACAGCCGTGATCAAAAATTTAATCAGTGTGGAGTTGGTTTCGATTTTTACCGGAGTCATCTCTCTGATCGGCTCATTAGTGGTTTTGCTCTATCTGGATTGGTCAATGACGCTGGTCATGCTTACTTCTGTCCCGATCATTTTTTTCATTATGCGGCCGATCGGGAGGAAAATGTATTCGATTTCCAAGAGTTTGCAAGGGGAGATGGCCAGTTTCACCAGCCTGCTCACACAGGTTGTTTCGGAAATTCGCCTGGTTAAAGCGTATGTGGCTGAGCAGGTGGAAAAGAAAAACGGAGAACAAAAAATTGATCATCTGTTTCAAGTCAGCCTGAAAGAGGCAAAATGGACGGCGGTCCTGCAGCCGATGATGTCCTTTGTGATGATGTTCATGCTCGTCGTGATCATCGGTTATGGGGGATATCGCGTTGCATCTGGTGCTTTGAGTGCGGGAGACCTGGTCGCCTTTATTCTGTATTTGTTCCAAATCATCATGCCGCTCACCATGATGACCCGCTTTGTTACCAGTGTGCAAAAAGCGATGGGGGCCACCGAACGGTTGATGCAAATTTTGGATCATGAGCAGGAAGAAGTGAACTCCGGGAACAAAAAGATTGATCTGTCCCAGCCGATCCATTTTGATCAGGTCAAATTTGCTTATCCAGACCATGAAACGGTTATTCACGGTGTGAGTTTTACCATTCATCCCGGCAAGATCACGGCGATTGTCGGTCCGAGCGGAAGTGGGAAAACAACGCTCTTTGCGCTGTTGGAGCGGTTCTATCAGCCGACAGAAGGAGCAATCCGCCTCGGCGATACGCCGCTTTCCGAATTCGGGCTCCGGCAATGGCGCAGTGAGATCAGTTATGTATCCCAGGAAAGTCCGCTTTTGGCAGGAACGATACGGGAAAATATCTGTTATGGGATGGATCGCGAAGTTTCGGATGAAGAGCTGGAGAGAGCGGCCGAACTTGCTTATGCGGATGAGTTCATCAGGCAGTTGCCCAACGGGTTTGATACAGAAGTAGGCGAACGGGGGATCATGTTATCCGGAGGGCAGCGACAGCGGATTGCCATTGCCCGGGCGATTCTGCATGATCCCAAAATCCTGATGCTGGACGAAGCGACATCGGCTTTGGATTCCACTTCGGAGAAAGTGGTTCAGGAAGCACTGCAAAATCTGATGAAGGGGCGGACCACGCTCGTCATCGCGCACCGTTTATCCACTGTGGTTGATGCCGACCAGATTTTGGTTCTGGAAAAAGGAAGGGTGACAGGGATGGGCAACCACGAACAGCTGCTCAGAGATCATCCGCTTTACCGAAAGCTGGTGGAACAACAGTTTAAGTGGGAATTGCAAAACGGGAGGGCCAGTTAGGTTTTATTGCAAATTAATGTTGTTTGTCATGGCATGAAAGGATATATTATAGATAGATGTTATCTATAATAGCAACTGGAGTTGTCCCGAGATGCATTGCAGTGTTGGGGTAGAATATGCCTTGCATGGTTTGGTTCGTCTTGTGAATCCACCAGCGAACCAACCGGTCGGGATCAAGGGATCAAGGAATCAGCCAAATATCAAGGTGTATCTGAATCCTATTGATCCAAAATCTTCACGAAGCTGGCCAAAGAGGAGATCATCCGTTCCATCCCGGGAGCAAAAGGCGGTTTTGAGCTGGCAAAAGTGCGAAATCCATCTCTTTTTGGGATGTCGTTGTTGCAATCGAAGGATCAAAACCCATTTTCCAGTGCAGAAATATCACCAGCGAGTGTATTTTGTGTCGGGAAAATGGGATTCCTTCCTGCTTGAATTCAGCCCCCTGCCGGATCAATTTGGTCTTGTTGGAAGCGGAGATCCCGAAAGAAGTAAGAAGAAAACGATGGAGTGGTTCAAATCGGCCAGTAACATGTCATTTTTTTCAATATAATTATAGATAATATCTATCCTCGATATCCTTTGAAAGGAGAATGACCATGCGAATAAAGGCCCAGGAGGTAAGTCCTGAAGCTTACACTGCCATGTATGGACTGGAGAAATTCGTCAAGCAAAGTGGATTGGACCCCAAACTTTACGAACTAATCAAAATCCGTGCCTCGCAAATCAATGGCTGCGCTTTCTGTTTGAATATGCACACGCAAGACGCTCGAAAAATGGGAGAATCTGAACAAAGGATTTATATGTTGAATGCCTGGCGTGAATCCCCCTGTTATACAGAAAAAGAACGCGCAGCCTTGGCCCTGACCGAGGCAGTTACTCTGATCTCTGAACAAGGGGTTCCGGATGATCTATATCAAGAAGTACGAAAATATTTTGATGAAAAAGAATTTGTCGCTCTGATCATGGCCATCAACACGATTAATGCCTGGAACAGACTGGGGATATCGACCGGTTTAACACCTCAATAACCACCCCGAGACGGATGAAAAACGGTTTTTCCCCTTTGTAACATGCTTTTTTGACCAAATTAAAAAAGCTGCTCGGATTTAAATGACCGGGCAGCCACAAGTGTTTTCGTCCATTCACCTTCTTTACTTGAGAAATCCGCTCTCTACCAGCATTTGCTTAATTTCTTCTTTGGTCATCAAAAAATCGGTAGAACTGAAATTTTCCATCTTTGCCGGCTTGGCATGGGAATAAAACTGCTTCAGCCCCGGAAGATCAATTGTCGGAAGAACGATGATATAGTTTTCATGATCGATTACGGTATGCTCTTTTTCATAATCGGAAATCAGAACTTCATGGAGCTTTTCTCCTGCTCTGGCGCCGATTTCAACAATCCGGACATTCTTTTTTCCGGATGCTTCGATCAAGACTTCGGCCAAGTCGAGAATCCTGCATGCGGGTGAGTTCATAATAAAAATCTCTCCCCCTCTTCCGTCGATGGCTGCTTTGAGCAGGGGTATCTTTTGGAGGCAAAAAGAATCGGGTCATTCTTTTATCAGTAATTTTAATCTTTAAATAACTGAAGGACACTCCCGTTGGTTCCCAGGATATTGCCACTTCTTACATTGATGGATTTGGTTTGCAAACAAATTTTATTGGCGTAAACGGTCAGTTTTTCCGCGATGGCCTTCGTCATCCCGTAAAAGTTGACCGGATTTGCAGCTTTGTCGGTCGAAATATTGATTACCTTTTTCACTTTGTTTATGATCGCTGCCTCAATCACGTTTTGAGTACCGATGACATTGGTTTTCAGGGCCTCGAGCGGTTGCTCTTCACAAACGGGGACATGCTTCAGTGCTGCCAGATGAAATACATAATCGACCCCTTTGCAGGATTTGATCAATGCTTCCCGATCCCGGATGTCGCCGATGCAAAAGCTGAGTCGGGGATCTTCCATCATTCTTTTCATTTGTACATGGCTCGTTTCATTTCTGGAAAAAACGATGATTTTCTTGGCCTTCAGTTCCAACAGTTTGCGTACCAGTTCAGTTCCGCATGAACCGGTCCCGCCTGTCACCAAAATAACTGCATCCTGAAACATTGGTTCCCCCCCCCTTTCCTTTTCAGACAAGTTGAATTCCGGATAAAATCGTTCGCCAGTGATGGTCATTTCCTTCCCATATCTCCTTATTGGGTAATTCCAATGCACAAACTTTTTCCAGTGACCAGTTTTTCTCGACAATGCCGTTTACATCAGTATGATTGATCAGGAGAATGCGAAAATCATGGGTGACCATTCCCGACAAAACAGTTTGAAGTTCTTGAGCTTGTTGCAATGTACCTTCAGTCCTTACAAAGAGAATTCGCTTACAGGTAGCGGTCTTCTCCAAAAATCGTTGAATCCGCCGGTTCAATTTCTCTTTCACTTCGGGATAGGTGTTTAATTGGGTGAGCGTATTTCTGTCTGCTTTAAAATCATGAGAAGAAACGATGTTATAGGCATCATCTGATATGCAGATATGCGGTTCTTTCGAATCCACTCCCGTGGAATACCCGATAATTCTCAAATTGGGCAACTCCATAAAACCGATAAAGCGATTCCGCAAAAGGCGGTTGATCAGATAAAGAAGGGGAAGCCATCCAATCCAACACGCCCGAATACGGCCGTAAATTGTTTTTTCTGAGCTGCAGGGCCGCCAGGCAAAGATCGCCCAAACTAAAAATTGCGTCATACTTCCCATATAAATCTTTCAATTTCATTCTCCCAACCCCTTAAGCCAAAATCTAATTTTCCTGAAATTCAGGAATCACCATCGTTTACGCTTATTGGAAATGGCGCTGTTGTAAACTGTCAAGACTCTGTTAACCGCTTTATCCTGATCCCAATGAATCAATCCTCAGTTTCTTGCGTTTGTTCCGAGTCGCTTTCGGTATGCTTCGTCTTCCAGCAATAAATTCATTTGCGCGCACAAAGCATTTGTATCTCCCGCCGGAACTATGATCCTCGTAACTCCATGCTCAACCATTTCGGGCAATCCGCCTGCATCCGTTACAATCACGGGCTTTCCGGCGAGTTGTGCTTCAATCACGGACAACGGCTGGTTATCAAAGAGAGAGGGGAACACGAAGAGATCTGCACGAGCCAACAAACTGGGGACGTCATCCCGTTTCCCGAGAAAGAGAATGTCTTTGTACAATCCCGATGTCATGCTTTGTACCTGCAACTCCGCCTTCTTTTCACCGTCCCCGACAATCCAGCAAACCCAATCATCCCGCAGCTGTTTCAATTGGCCCAGAGCGGAAATCAGATGGTGAATTCCTTTCAGTTCGACCAGCCGGCCCGTATAAAGAATCACTTTTTTGTTGGCCGGAGTCTGAAGCGAGCATGGCTCCCCGATTCGCCTGATGAAATCCTCTGTGTTGTATCCATAGGGAAACACTTTTACCTGTCCTTCTGGAACCAGAAATTCATTGGTCAGAATTCGTTTTAACCAATTGTTTGACACAATCGTGTATTCGGCGGACGTCGCTCCGATATATTCGAGTTTGTCAAAGTACTCTCGGGCCAGGTGGGAAGTGGGAGATTTATGAATGGTCTTTAACTGGTACCTCATCTCATGAGCGACAGAACCATGCAGAGTGGCTACAAGAGGGACTTCTTTTGGTTTCGCCCCGTTGATGCATCCGGTTGAAATCACATCTTGCGTATGGATGACATCATAGTTTTGCAAACCAAAGTGAAAGGCGGCGATCTGATAACAGTAACGTTGAAGTTCGGTGTATCTCACAACTTCATTTTGACTGTGAATGAGCGAATTTTGTTGGTTGAGTTTGGAATAAACCAAAGGCAGAAGCATCTCTTTTGCCAGTTTGCGGTCTTGGGTAACCATGTGAATATAGTTATTGTCATGCCCATATCCGAGTAAATCTACCTGATGGCTCAGAGAATCAAGCTTGTTTTAAAGTTGAGTCATATAGTTCCATACTCCACCCAAATGCGGAACCGCCCAGAACGTAGCGAGTAGTATTCTCATCGCTATAATCCTTTCTTTGGATTTTGTAATATATTAAGAAATTGAAACTATGGTATGGGTGGTTGTTAGTTGTGATCAGCACAATATTTATAGAAAAAGTGATTGAAAAAACCGGCCGGAAAGGTTTCGCACATCTTTCTCGTTGCCAAGTTTGTTTATCATGGTAAATGGGATTGAATATTATGTATATGAAATGTTAATGTTGCCCCTGATCAAAAAAGAGCACCGATCCTTTTGTTTCGGAAATCGGTGCTCTCCCATTTCTGCAAACCACGCTCACTGGGCTAAAATCGCGCCGTAGTGTCCATTTATCGTGATGGTGACGGTACCATTTAGCACTGTATAAGTTTTGCCGCTGATTTTGTCCGTGACCGTGCTGCCGTTGGTCATGCTGAGCTGCCAGACGGGGACTGTAACCGTGTGGCTGACGGTATCGTTATTGAGGACGACTGCAATTCGGTTCTTGGCATCAAAACGGCCATATGCGTAAATTTTATTTGGATCATCTGTCAGCAAGGTCATAAAGGAACCGGTACGGAGCGCAGGATACTCATTGCGGATGGAAATGAGCTTCCGCGTAAGGGCGACGGCGCTGTTGGAGGACGTGCCCTGGGACCAGTCAAAGGTACGCCGGTTGTCCGGGTCGGCCCCGCCTTGCATTCCGTATTCATCGCCATAATAAATCGTCGGAGTGCCGACATATGTCATTTGGAAGATCAGGGCCAGGTAGGTTTTCCATATGTCGCCTTCTGCCCGCGTGCCAAAACGGGGAATATCATGGTTGGAAAGGAAATTCATCATCGATTGCTGGACATTTGTCGGATAGTTGGCCCGCGTTCCTCTTAACCAACTGTCAAACTGCGAAGTGCTGAGCGAAGCGGGATTATTTTGATAATCTTTTCCGGTGATCCATTCGGAAACGGGTTGAGTGAAACCATCAAAATTGGTGGCTGCATCCCATTGGTTTCCCTGCGCTGTCCAGGGATTGGCGTTTCCCCAATATTCTCCAATGATGGCTGCGTTTCTGTTTACTCCTTTCACGGCATTGCGGAATTCGCTCCAAATCTGGTGATTGGTTGCATCGCTTCCGTTATTTCCGTTGGCATCCACATATTGAGCAGCATCCAAACGCCAGCCGTCAATGGAGTAAGGAGAGTTCAGATAACTTTTGGCGATTGAATCGCTGTTGTTGTAGATGATCCCCCGAACCGCCGAACCGCTTTGGCCGTAATTCAACTTGGGCAAACTGCTGAAACCCAGGAAAGAAGCGTAGGAATTGGGCCAGGCGGTAAATGTGTAATAATTAAACCACGGGCTTGATTTGGACTCGTATGCGCCTTGCGTGCTGAAGTTGTTGTATTTGTCAAACCAGGGATGGCTGTCTCCCGTATGATTGAAAACGCCATCAAGAATCAAATAGCCTTTTGGCCCGTTTGCCGAGCTGTGGATGTGACTGGCCAGCGTTTGCAAAGTGGCATTGGTGCCGAATGCCGGATCGACCGTCATATAATCTTGCGTGTCGTATTTGTGGTTGGTCGGAGCCTTGAAGATGGGATTGAGATAAAGGATATTCGCTCCCACTGTATTCTTGATATATCCCAGTTTTTGGTCGATTCCCTCGAGGTCCCCGCCGAAGAAGACCAGGCTGTTATTATAGCCGGGATCTGCGTAAACACTGTTTCCCCAAGCCTTTTTTTCGGTGGGGGTGCCATTGTAGGTGTATTCACCGGTTTGCACATCATTGGAAGGATTTCCATTGTAGAAGCGATCGGGGAAGATCTGGTACATGACACCGTTTTTCAGCCAATCCGGTGTCTTGAAGCCGGGGATAATGAAAAAGTCACCGGAACCGGGTTCGTTGGAAGAAGGGCCGTAGGCATTGTACCAAACGGTGCTGGAACCATCATTGATCTGAAAACGATAATACTTGATGGAAGAGCTGGCAGGGATCGTTCCTCTCCAGTAATCGAAAGTTCCGGTCGGATCATTGGAATCCCAGACCATCGGGATCCAGTGAAATGCATTGTCCGCTGTATCCCAATATTTGATATTGGCGCTGGTGATATCGCCTTTGAAGGTACGCAGCTTCAGCGTGACACTCTGGGTGGAGGTGGGCTCGGGCGCAAGGTCGAAAAGAGGGCCCTGGTCATGAAACAATCCGTCCCATTCGACATTGTTGTCGTTGGACGCAGCCTTGGCAACCGGAGGTGAAAAAGAAAGAGGCAAAATCAACAGCAAGAGCAGGGAACAGGTGAGGAAACGGGTAAAACGCATGTGTAAACACCTCAGATGCAGTAGAGATTTTGTGCAAGCGGTTGCATAAAACGCTTACAACATCATTATAAACGATAAAAGAAAGAAATTGTCCTGATTATTTTAAAAAATCCGGCGATCTTACCATGAAAAAAGCAGCCCATCCGGTTGGACGGGCTGCTGTCGGGTTACGTTCCCGATTCCTCAGGTCTGTCAAAGAAACGCTGGTGTGTTTTGCGTTTCCAGAACCTGTGATAGTACACATATTGTCCGATCAGAGCGACGGTGAATGAAACGGGATAGGCGAGCCAGACCCCATACAATCCCACTGTCCGCGAAAAAATGTAGGCTGCAGGGATTTCCGCAAGAATGACAGATAAAATAATCAGCGATGTGGGCCAGAAAACCGTTCCGCTCGAACGCATCAAACCGGACAAAATGATCACATGCCCGAGGAGGATAAAGGCCCATAAAGTGAGGTACAATGACTTTTGCGCCACAGTGATGGTAGACGGGTCGGTTAAAAACAAAGAAAAAATCTGCCGGCTGAATATATAGATCAATCCCGACAAAACAATCCCGATCAAATAGTTGAGACGGACAGTCGTTTTCACCAATTCTCCCAGGCGATCTTGTTGATTGGCACCGATCATCTGGGCCCCGAAAATACCGATGGCAATTGCCAGGCTCATGGCCGGGATCTGCACATAGTTGATCACCTGATTAATAGCGCCGTAAGCGGCTGTTGCTTGTGCACCGAAATGGTTCACAAAAGTGACAATGGCGATCTCTGATAACGAAATGACAATCATCTGGATACTCGTCGGCAAACCGATCTTGATCATCAGGCGTAAAATCTGCGGATCAAGTTTCAGCTTCTTCAGCGTGGTTTTATCCAGTGCGAGTGGATGGCGGGTTTTAAGCAGGTAGAGGATCAAAATGATGAATGTAATGAAACTGGCCAAGATTTGCGCTAGAGCTGCTCCTTCCAATCCCATCTCCGGCACACCCCACCCGAACAGGAATAAGGGGGTGAGCAAAATCGTCAACCCTGTGCTGATGACGAGAAAGTAGAAAGGCGTTTTGGAATCGCCCGTACCGCGCAACAAGGTGGTGTAAATCACATAGAGAAACAGCATGGGCAATCCTGCAAACAGCATCTGCATATATTTTTCCGAATCTGATTTGATCTCTTCGGGAATACCGATCAGGTTCAGCAATTGGTCTGAAAAAACAAGCCCGATTGTCAAAGATAAGATCCCCAGCAAGAAGCTGAACGAAAGAGAGGTTCCTACTGTTGCCTTCATCCTCTCGATATTTTTGCTGCCGAAGGCCTGACCGATGAGAACCGAGCTTGCACTCCCCAATCCGATCACAAAAGAGATGAGAAAAAAAGTGAGCGGAAATACTGCGCTGGCCGCTGCCAAAGCATCCTCCCCGATTTTTTGGCCGATGAGAACCGAACTGACCGTGCCGCCCAAAGATTGTAAAACATTACTGAATACTAACGGGATTAAGAAGATCACAAGCGTCTTCCACAAAGGTTGTGAGGAGTCGGCGGGAACTTTCTTCTTTTTTTGTTCCGAATCCATTTCCGTTATTGCCGGATTTTCCTGCGACAAAATACATGCCCCCTTTTGGATTTATTTAGGTGAAGCTCCAGATCTCTCTATGAAAATGTATAGTCTATTTTATATTTCAAAATCAATCTTGATAAGTATTGAATTTTATTTTGTTTTCCCTTCAATATTGATTTTTGGATTTATATAAATGATTGTATGTTCCTCTTTATTCTTGGCATGATGGGCGGTTGGAATACGACGAAGCGTAGCTTGCTTTGCTTGGGAAGACTCAAGACCGGTTTCAACGGCAAGTATTTCGCAAGCGCTCGCAATAGCTCGATATCATTTCTGCCTCCTGCAATTTATGACTGTTTTCGCTATACTTCAAATGAAAGTCTGATCGCAATCCATCAATGCTTTAAAAAACAGTTTTTATGAACAGAAACCTTTATTTCAAGAGAGTACGGCAGATGTCTTTTACCCAATTCTGTTGATATTTCCAACTTTCCCAGACATCATGCATCCATTTTCGAAGCATTACATCTCGAATTTCTCCCGGTTTTTCTTTCAAAACATCACAAACAGTTAGCGAAAAGGATGATTTATCCGGAGGTTGCAAAGCTGTACTAGTTTTCCGCTGTAACCATGTTCAATGGCATAATACAATCCAATTAACGCAAAAGCAGTGGTGATATTTTTCATTTCATTTCCGGAATGCTGAGCAGCGTATGCATCGACAGCATGTTGATGAATGAAATTGATGTCTTGCTTGCTAAGTGTATAATAGGTAAGTTCAGTGTATTTTTGATAGCATTCACTTGTTGCATTGTAACTGTGGGTCAGTTCAAAATGTTGATTGGGCAGCTTGAGCCCGCAACCTGGGCATTCGTCTATCTGTTTGCTTGATTTTTCCATTGCTCCGTCCCCTCTCATGAAATGGACAATAAGCCTTGGTTCGCTATCTTTATGTCAAGCGAATCATTGTGCGAGTTGTTGCATTTACATTGGAAGAAGCAGTGGTCAATAGATAAGCCCGATTCCCTTCAAATCATCGCTCGTCTGAATTTTTTGAAATGGGGTTAGTCAGGGAGTGGGACTGCTGTGATTAAATTACACGAATTGATGGAGACTGGCAAGAGTATTCGGGAGATTTCGAGCTGAAACAGGAGATGCCCGCAATGCTGTTTTGAGAATATATAAATCTGGCATGTAAGAAGACCAAACATGGAAGAAACTTTCTTCCGGCATCCTCCTTAAGGGGATGCTGTTTTTTAATACACATATTCGCTTTTCACGCAATTTGGTTAAACCGACACTTCATTCTCATTCCGCTGAATCAAAATTCCTTTTAAAAATATTTAGCAAGCGATTCTTAAAATTATTATTTTTTTAGTATTCTGAAATAGAGAGGGGTTTTTCTTATGGAAAAGCGAAAGAATTTGCGGAGAAGATTCGTTTAAGAAAAAACGGATCATATGAAGATATGAATCAGCCCCGTTAAATTAGTGGTAAGTGAAGTAAAAAGCCTGGGTTCCGTCTGTGGTCAGAGGGTTACCCGGGCCTTGCATTTATCCTGCCGGTTTTTCTTTGGCGGCTAATAGTATCCTGCTCACCGGTATATTTTTGTTGAACCATCGCAGCACCAAGGAAGGCAAAAGCCAGCATCAACTCCACATCCAAGGATTTCAAGCCTTGTCGAATCCGCTCCATGCTGGCACCGGAATACATAAGCAGGGAACCGACTGTTGCAATCAGTTTACCAAGGTGAGTTGTCACTCTGCGTCCTGTAATTCATAACTCACCTTGATCAAGAACCGATTCTTTTGACTGAGCAAAGTCATCTCATGAATTCCCAGGGGGGATCACCGTAATCATTAAATGCAATCATAGAATATTCCTTACAGCAGAAAGATGAATGCCAAAAAATGAAGCGGACGGATTTGCATAATATTTCCATTTGACTTCTTTCCTTAAATATAATAAAACAAATCAAATTACTATACTTTACATTCTATAGTATCAACGATAATATAAGGTTATCGTTGGTACTGAAAAAGAGAGAAAAAGGAGAGAGAGAGATGGCCGACGAACATTATCACTCCCTCATCGTACCCCGGCACGACAATGCATTAACGCGGGAAATGGTCACACTGAATGATGCTGCGATGGAATACATTGAGCATGCAATGGCTCACAACACCCGCAAATCGTACTTATCCGATTGGAGGCATTTTGAGGAGTACTGCCAAAAACGGAATCTTCGACATCTTCCGGCCGAACCGGAAACGGTGGCCAATTATCTCTCCGAACTGGCAAAAGGCACGGCTGATGAAACAGGAAAGAAACGAAAGACTTCAACTATCCGGAGACGCATCATCACCATTCGAAAGTTCCATGACTTGTGGATGTCAGTTCAACGTAGCCAGGCAAAGGAGAAAGGGATTTCTTTTCAGGAAATGCTCAATCCAGCTGATTCGGTTGCGGTGAGAGAGACCTGGAAAGGGATTCTGCGAAAAGAAGGAGAGAGGGTGACGAAAAAACGCCCCCTGACCGCCGAGATCGTCACTGCGATTTGCAGGGAGATCCCCAATGACTTGCAGGGGATTCGGGACAAGGCGATTTTGACCTTGGGTTATGCAGGAGCTTTCCGTCGTTCAGAGTTGTCTGCTCTGGACGTGGAAGATTTGGAGGAAACCGGTAATGGGTTGTGGATTACCATTCGTCAATCCAAGACGGACCAGACCAAGAAGGGGGAGCGGATTCTGATTCAATACGGGCAAAGTAACGAAACCTGTCCCATCAGAAATTTGCGGCGCTGGTTAAAGGCGGCAGGCATCCGAAATGGAGCCGTCTTTCGCCGGATAGACACTTCGCGAAAAGAAGTATGGCCCCATCGCTTGAGTCCGCAAGGGATTAAAGACACGATCAAGCGGGTTGCCAAAAAGGCCGGGTTTGACGAAGAGGATTTTGCCGGACATAGTATGAGGAGAGGGTTTATCACGACAACCTATGCCTTGGGGCATCACGAGCGTGACATTATGGAACACACCCGGCATAAATCGTTGCAAGTGTTCCGTGGCTACATTGATGACCTCAAGAAGACCGAGAACAATCCGACATCGAACATGGGGATTTAGGGTCACTTCATGATCCGATTTGATCACCAGTTGTGTACCATCCCATCCGGAGACCAATCAAAATCATAAACGCTCCGATATGGGATGTTCTTCACATGATCGATCACATTATGAATCATATGAAATATGATTTGATCGATGATATCAAGGATGAAAGTTAAATCTCTGATTTTCTTTGTCTCGTCTGTGTTGCTACCATTTCTGACAAATCCAAAGTGACTCGCATTTTCAAACCTTCCATCATGATTGGTACGGCTGTCCTGCCAAAATCAAGCGACAGGTTTTAATAGAGAAGTGATTGGGGAACATCAATAAAAATCCGAGCACATCCAAGAGTCTGTGAACCTCCCAGGGATTTTGCAGGATTGGAGGTTTACAGACTGATTTTGTTTTTTATAAACTGAAAATAATTGATATTATCGATATTCACACACGGGTTTAGTTGTATCCATATTGGAATTGAAACTAAACTCCAACTTGAAGGTAATCATCAACAGCAAGAGTTTAGTTGTATCTATATTGGAATTGAAACGGATGGAGCCGATCTCATGAAATCCCTTTTCCGTGTATGTTTAGTTGTATCCATAATTCCAGGTGATATGTGGTGATTTAGTGCGGAGAAAAACGATTGAGCGAGTTTTTGCCGATATGAAAGAGATGCATGGAATGCGTTGGACGACGCTTCGTAGGAAGCGTCGTATTCAGATGTACAGTCTGACTCCTACCAGTAATATACAATGGTAGGAGTCATCAGCTCCTAACAATATTTATTCTGCTCGGCAAATAATTTTCCAAGCTCTCTTAATAACGCTGGTGAATCGAGTCGTCCCATATGAACTTCGATAAACACCAGTTTATTTGCTTTTTCAGCTTTAGAGAGCACTTCTTCCAGTTCTTCTTCAGTTTTAATTTGAAAGCTGATGCTGTTCCCATTTAGATCCAGCACATCCGGTATGCGTCTATAATTCCACCTGTTTATATCGTTATACCTCTGCTCGGCACCATGAATCATTCGTTCAACGGTGTAACCGTCATTATTGATCAAGAAAATAATCGGTTTCAGGTCATGAAGAAGGATCGTAGACAATTCTTGAGCAGTAAGTTGGAATGATCCATCCCCGATGACCAGGATATTGCGTCGATTTTGATCTGCAAGCTGTGTTCCGAGCAGTGCTGGCAATGTATAACCGATGGAACCCCAAAGCGGTTGCCCTACAAACGTTGTTTTTTCCGGAAGCTTGACAGTAGACGCGGCGAAGAATGAGGTTCCTTGTTCCGCCAAGAGTACATCGCCCGGTTTGAAAAACGATGCAAGCCGTTGCCAGAAGCGTTCTTGGGTAATTGATTCTGATGACGGAATAAACGGGCTTCCATTGCCTGCTGGACGAGGATTCAAATTCCATGTCCGATGTTGAACGTGTTCCGTTAATTGTTCTAATGCTTCGCGCATAGAAACGGCTTGGAACACTTCATTATTGATTCGAGCATACGAAGGATGGATTTCAATAATGTTGGTCTTCTCAAGATCGTGAATAAAACGGAAGCCGCCTGTAATTGAGTCTGTCAGCTTAACACCAATTAAAATAAAGCAGTCACTCTCTTGAATGCATTGTTTTAAAAAGTCCTCACTTAATTGTCCTGTATGAACTCCAATGAACTGAGGGTGAGTTTCATCGATTACCCCTTTCCCCATACTAAAGGACGCTATGGGATATCCGGATGCTTCTACAAATGTGCGCAATTGATCATATAAGCGGTAACGATTCACTTCATAATCAGCTAAAATAAACGGTGAATTTGCTTTATTGAGCTCTTCTGCCGCTTTTTGTACAAATTTATTTAATTGTGTAGGGTCGCTCACAGGTTCAGGTAAGGCGAGAGAAGTTTGTGGTGCATCAATTTCTTTATAGCTTATATCCGCTGGGATATTGATGTGAACCGGTCTTTTTTGCAGCCAGCATTCACGGAGAACACGGTCGATTTCTTCAGCTGCATTCTCTTCGGTCAACATGGTTTGGGCAACAGTAACCTCTTTGAACATATTCATAAAATGCGTAAAATCGCCATCGCCCAACGTGTGATGAACCAATGCACCCTTTTTCATCACTTTCGTCGACGGCGTACCGGTAATTTTGACCACAGGGACTTGTTCAGCATAAGATCCGGCGATCCCGTTGATCGCACTCAGCTCGCCGACACCAAATGTGGTCACAAGGGCAGCGATGCCATTCACCCGTGCATATCCGTCTGCAGCATACGCTGCATTTAACTCATTACAATTCCCGATCCATTCCAAACCTTCCATATTAGCAATTTGATCGAGAAATCCGAGATTATAATCACCGGGCACACCAAAGACATGCCGGACGCCCATCTCTTTAAGCCGAAGAAGTAAGTAATCGCCAACCGTTATTTTTTTGCTCATCTATCTCATCCCTCTCGATAAACGATGGTTATAATAGAAATAAACACTTATAGCACTGTCGCAAAATAGGTCAATCACATTGACCTATTACAGAATACATCACTATCCAAAAAAGGTCAAGTATATTGACTTATATTGGGATGTATTGTTATTCACTTAGAAGGAAGGAAATGAAATGGATAAAAATCAAGAAGAGCAATTAAATCAAGTCTTAGTCATGTTTTATTTCGCTTACAAAACTTTTACGGAAAAACCTGATGAAATCATAAAAGAATATGGAATCCAACGCTTACATCATCGCATTATGTTTTTTGTCGCCCGATTTCCTGGATTAAGTGTCAATGAATTACTATCGCTGTTGGAAATAAGCAAGCAAGCTCTTAATAACCCCTTGCGTCAACTGATTAAAAAAGGACTGATCACAACCAAGTCCTCTGATCAGGACCGCCGCATTAAACAACTGATTCTGACAAAAGAAGGTGAAAAACTGGAAAAAAAACTTAGTCAGGTGCAAAGAGGGCAAATGAAAAAAGTGTTTACTGATCTTGGAGAGGATTACCAAAATGCGTGGTTAAAGGTAATGACAAAGCTGTCAAATGACCGCGCTGGTTATCGAGTATGGTCGGATAAACAAAACGATAAATCAAAATGATCATAAAGCCATATAAAAACCCTGCGAATGAAAATGATTAATCGAAGGGTTTTTCTTCAGTCTGAAACCTCCACTGATTCATTCAGCGGAGGTTTTCTTGTCTTGAGGCGAAGAAAAAGAGATAGAAGAATATTGACTGGAATAGTAAAAGCTGCCCCCGACAAAAGGGCAGCTTTTTCATTAGCTTTTGCACTGAAAAACGGATACCGGCCATTATTTAGGCGATCGAATTTGCAACATCTCGTAAAATACTTTAATGGTTCCCATAATATCAATTCGGTCATCGATGTAATGCTGCATGTTATATCCGTTAAACAGAGCCATTGCAGCGGTCGCCAAGGTTCTTGCATCAAGCGGACTGCCAATAAGCCCCTCTTTTCTCATGGCTTCAATAAACTGCGTAAGGTCCTGTCGCCACTCTTCCATCTGTTTGGCCAATTCTTGTTGAACTTGAGGCAAGTATTGACACGTCATGGCTGAATGAAGGAGAACGGCGGAAAAACCCTTTTCGTATGTCTTGACCACCATATCAGTGGAAAACTTTACAAAATCATCAACCAGGTCGCGGTTTTCTTGGGTCAAAAGCTCCCGCAAATCCTCAAAATAAAAGCTAATCCCATCCCGGAGAACCTTCATCAAGAAATCCTCTTTGGTTGCAAAATGAGCGTAGAATGCGCCTTTGGAAAGTCCTGCTTCCTTTACAATCTGATCGACACTGGTGTTGCTGTACCCATATTTGGCAAACAAAACAATTCCTGCGTCTACCAGCTTTTGAATGGTACGTTCTGTCATCTCTTGTTGTTTCATGAAATATCCCCTATTTTCAGAAATTTTTTAATTAACATATTGATTATAACATGGAAAATGTTTAAAATAAAGATACACCAACCAGTCGGTTTAAATACACTGACTAGTTGGTGTGAAAACAACCTAAAGGTTGCTCAAAGGAGGAGATTTGATGTTAAAACGATTTTTGATGGGTCTCTTCACAATTGTGGCTGTAGTAAGTTTTAGTACTCAAACTTTCGCAGCTGCGCAAACAAGCCGCCATATTTATGTAGATTCTATGTCAGACAATTCCGCGCCTTTGTCAGATGCATCCAGAGTGTATGTATACAAAGGTCAAGTGCTTGATGCAGATGTATCTTCTCTTGGAAAGCAACCAGTTTGGGTACACATTTATTCGGGTGGGAAAACCTTATTCAAAGGGTACGTAAACTTAAGCATAGACTGGAAAAACAAGCATGTACCCGTAGGGTATGTGAACATCGAAATGTCTTGTAGTTGGTTAGATGATTTTTGTGCTGGTGAAGGTATGTTAAGAGCTCATAACTAAAAATACTGTTTAGAAATCCCATCCTGTACAGGATGGTTTTTTATTTTAGGTGGCTATTGACGTTGATTTTAGGGTTAGAGGTAGAGATCGTCCCACAGTTTTTCAGGATTTTGTTAGCTTTCGTTAGACTGTCACTGCTTCCAGAGTGGTAGGGAATTATGATCCATATTGCGGATTAAGTCTTTAAGAAAAAGGAAAAGGTGGCCTTTTGAGATTTCAGGGGATTCTTTGGTAATCCCTTTGGCCCAGAGGTAGCGACCGTCAAGCAAAATAAAAACAGGTGCTCCAAGAAACACCTGTTTTTACCGAAGAACGGGACAAATGAATAATTTCCATGTTAAGAACCAACGTCCGTTATCTGTAACATGTAACTTTGTAACCAGTTATCTGTTATCCGTTTCCGAACATTTCATCATAATAATTTCATTCTACTGATACGCTCAGAGAAAGCGGTGTCCACAATTCTTCTGGACCATAGGAGATAACTGCCTACGGTCTTGGTAAAAAAAGAGACAATGTTTTCACCTCTTTTCTTACCGAGACCGTACGCAGGTCTCATTCACCTAAATAAATAGTTGCTGGGGGAAAATCAAAATTCACTTGGTGATTTTCTGCCTCAATTAAGTATGATAGGCGGTTAACCTTACGTTCCAGCTTCTTCGCCTTTTCTTGATATTCGGCTGGATCATACAAAGCGTGTTCAACCATTACGACTTCTCCATAGTGAGAAGAATACTCCTGCTTTTTCCGGGAACCAAATCTCTTTAGCTCCTGAAGCTCTCCCCGCATTTGCTTGGCTAATTCAATTGCTTCCATGATGGTTATATCCTGATCATCCCAATGGATTGTATGATTTAAGTTGGCTGTAGCCATCGCAACGTCCAGTTGACGAAAATGAGAGCGAACCTCATTGATTTCTTCTGTTAATGATTCGATGGTTTTATTGGGGCGTTCAAATTGTTCGCCTTTTGGAACAGAAATGATAGCCACTTGAGACCGTTCATTAATAAGTTCCTGAATCTTGCGAGCTAGGATGTTTCTTAATGCTACTGCTTGTGCTAGCGAAATTTGCATTATCCCGCCTCCTATTACTATGTGGGAAATATTATAAATTATTATAATTAGACAGTAAAGAAGATGATTTCAGGGTCCGAGATAACTTGGAAAACGGCCATACAGATAGAAAAAATGTAATATACTTTGCCCCTGGTTGAAGGAACAATTAGATGGGGGGACAGGTAGTTGATAAAACGAAAATTGGTTGCTGCATCTATCACATCTTTAATATCAGCAACCGTTTACGGACTAGTCATGACTTACCTTGATATGAAAGATGGTGCATATCAGGGGCCTTTACTCAAAAATGCGAGTGGAAATATTCTTGTTTATGGGATGTTTATTTATCTGGTAGTCTTAACCTTTGGTGTTCTCTCTTCGGTTTTCAGTGAATTGATTTCAGAAAAATTGAACGGGAATCGGTTAACGGCCAGAGGAATTGCCCATGTAGTTTTTGGGATTTTGGGAATCCTGATTCTGGCTGTCAGTTTTACTGATTATCGTGTCCGTTCATTGAAGGAAGCTGTCAAGGATATGATGCTGCCTGCACCTTGGTTTGCTCCAATCCTGATTTCGCTTCTTTTCTTTGGAATCGATGAGTGGTTGAGAAACAGCCCTGTGTTCAAGAATCGCTCCATTTGGTTTTCAGGATTCAGTCTTATTTTGTTACTGATCGTAATTTGGAGAGTATCTTTAGCTTTTTAAGTCTTTTGGAGAAGACGAAAAAAGATGAGATTGTCCAACGAAAACAATATACGAAAGGGCCAAGAAAGGCATCGAAAATAGAAAAATGACTAAGTGGCTGTTGAAAATAAATCGCGATCCTTATATTGAAAATCCTGACTGGGAACTTGTTCAAAAATATTTGAAACAGATGGACGGGAAAAGCATCTCGATGGTGTTACTACGGCGGAAAGCAAAAGGGGAAATCGTTGTTCACGGTGGAAATTTGGTTGATGGCCAGAATATTTACTATGTGAATTATTGGTATGAGTTGACAGATCCGCTTTTTGAAGAAGAGGATGAAGAGGGGATTGAAGGGCTGTATCCTTCTGATACTTATTTTGAATTGGTTGATCAAACAAGGTCGGAAGAAAAAGAATACTGTATCACCATTTCCCAATTATCGATTATGCCGGAAAAGGTTTGTGTATCTTGGGATTATATGCTTAAGGCGATCAAGTACTTCTATGATCATGACGGAAAATTAAATCCAGATCAAAAATGGCGTGAGTTTGAAATGTGATTTTTTTATATATCTGTTCCCTCTTGAAAAAGTTCAACAAGAACCAGAGCCAACGAACGAAACGTCGATGACTCCGACTCCATTCAAGAACACCAAACCCGGTCTTTGGGATCGGTTTTACCACTACCTGTAAAAATCTGTGGAATAAAGCAAAACAAACCACTGTTCACGGCTAATATAAAACCTGGGGTCGCTGTCACACCCCGTGCAGTCAAAAAAAGCGATTAAGCAAGCACTTTCTGAGTCATGGAATCGGGATGTCGTCCATGGAAATGCGAAAAGCAGAGCGCATTGGCTTGGATATGCTATCATTCAGGTTGCTTCGATCTTTGTGGGACCGGGTACAAGAAGGATTACGAAAACTCCATATCTCCCAAACCGTCTCCAGAGTAAGAAGCAGCCTTTCCTCATTGTTCTAGCGAAGGATATGGAAAAGTTAATGAGGATTTATTTAATGCAATTCAATAGATAAAAGGGTGAGCGAGTTGACTTTACTTGATGAATGTATTGAATCCTTGGGTGAAGACAGCAACATTTTAACGAATGATGAAAAAAGTAAAATACTCAATATTTTTGAGGGTTCGTTTTCATTAACTGAATGGGGGCGCATTGATTGGGATCAAATTAGTAAGAGAGAAAAGGTGAATACTGTTAATGATATTTTTGCTTTTCTGGAAAGGCATTACGAAAATCTCAAGACGAAAATTTATATCATTTGGGATGCGGTAACTTTACCAATCATTCAGTCAGATTTAAAAAAGGTTTTTAGCGTCATTGATGATGTGACTGCTGTTAGCTTTGATACATGGATCTTTTCTCCAGAGTTAGGTTATGTAGTAGAAATATATCATGAGGGGGAAGTGATCGTTGGTATAAACAAGAAACCCTGAGAATGATCCAAGATTGGCGGAAGATGCCACCCGTCGAAATTGTGAAACGCAAAAGGGAGGGGTTACGTTCACCCCTCTCGGTTCCCGTGGCATTTTATTTTCCCTTCCCTTCGTCTTTTTGTTTGATTTGAACCAACTCAGACTTGATCTCGCGGGTTTGGTTTCGCCATTCGCTCATTGATAGGATCTGGTTGCAACCATCGGAGTTGGTGGGAAGATTGCAAATCAGCTCGAGATTGTTCCCGTCCGGATCGTCAAAATAAACGGAAGCATTCCCAAGATGTGGCCGAACGATCGGCTCGTTTGGCGAAAATCCATTGTGACTGACAGGCGAGATTCCTCGATCGGTCAGCCATTTGATCGCTTGGTCGATGTTCTCAAAATCCACCAGAAAGGCGACATGCCTTCCATTGCCCGGAAAGCTTCCCGGATTACGGTCGGGGGAGATTTCCGTTTTCCAGAGTCCCAAACAGCTTACGCGCGGGACGATCCAAAAAACGGCGACAGGATCTTCTCGAAACCATAAAGTTAAACCCAACTTTTCATAAAAGCTGATGGAACGGTCAAGATCCGTCACGGGTAAATGCGCTTCATATAACCCCTTTATCATATTTTCTCAATCCTCCTCTTCTAAATTTTTTTCAATCCCTGAGCCGTGCCAATAGCCACTGCCTGGTCTTCTTCTGACATGAAGTTTATTTTAATCAGCCGTTTTGCCGCTGCTAAGACGGCCGCCGAGGAGAGTTCCAGGTAGAGGCCATGGGCAGCCAGTTCTTTCTGGGCCATTTGCGCTTCTTCATCACTTGCGGCAACAGCCGTCCCCTCTGATTCGCGGATCGCCAACAACCCTTGGTAAGTAACCGTTGTCCCGGCGATCGACTTTAAGGAAGTTGAACCTGTAAATTCACCACGGTAGTCGCTTCCTTGCAAAACGCGTACGAGTCTTGGAAAAGGTTCTACGGCAACCATTTTGGGTAATTTTTTGATCCAACCCGACGCGGACGCTTCCTTCAATCCTTCCCAGACCCCCCACAGTAAATCTGCTCTGGAAGAAGGGACGAGGATAACGGAAGGAGAGCATCCTTTTAATTGTTGCACCAGTTCATAGGCAATGGTCTTATATCCTTGCACTCCATACATGTTGCTGCCAACTGGCGGAAACATATAGTTAGTCGCTGGGTAAAATCCTTGATTCTCTGCCAGCTCGCGCGTAAGTTCCCATCGCTGAAATGAATCGCTAACCATAACCAGTTGAGCTCCATATGCTTGAATAGACTTCTTTACGTCTTCATGGATGTCTTTGGTTGTGATCACCGTACACTGGAGACCGGCAAAGGAGGCATATGCTGCAAGGGAAATTCCCGCATTGCCGCTGGATGCAACCACCACGGATGATTTGCCCAACTGGAGCGCCCGGGCGATCACCAGAGGGCTCATCCGGTCTTTATGGGAACCGGTGGGATTCATGCCTTCGTTTTTCACCCAGAAGCGATGGATTCCCAATTGCTCAGCTAATCGATCCAAATGAATCAAAGGGGTATTTCCTTCACCTAAGGTAGGAACGTCCAAGAAGGGCAAGCGTTTATGCAGACAGGAGCTTGAGCTGTTCTCTTCCGTTAGTCCCTCATATTCCAATTTCATGCTGGCCGGGTACCCCAGCTCCAAACACCTGGGGCAGCCGGTTGGATATTCATCGGCTTCATAGCGCGAGCCACAACGGATACAAGAACATTCGCTCACTTGAGTGTTCCACACCCATCTTTGTTTCTTCATCGACTCTCCTCCGATTCCTTTAAAACAGAAGCCAAGTTGAGCCAGTAATCGCACAGCGTGAGTATGCCTTTTTCAAAATTGTCCAGGGAAAAATGTTCGTTCGGAGCATGCGCGTTGGCCGTTGGCGAGCCGAAACCCATGAGTATAACAGGGTATTTCAATCTTCGGTAAAGGTGCTCAACGATCGGAATCGATCCGCCGGCACGAACCAAACAAGCCGGAACCCCATATGCTCTCCCGTAAGACTCTGCAGCCAGTTGAATGAGCGGATGATGGATGGAAATGGCGTAGGGATGGCTATGCTCGCGAAACTTAATATCTACTTGAACTCCTTTTGGCGTATGCCGTTCAATATGTTTGCGGATGCACTTTTCAATGGTGGCGGGGTCTTGGTCAGGAACCAAGCGGCACGTTACTTTGGCATGTGCTTCACTGGGTATGATCGTCTTGATTCCTTCTCCCTGATATCCTCCATCGATGCCGTTGATTTCCAATGTAGGTCTCACCCAAACCCGCTCCAGAGTGGTATATCCTTCTTCTCCCGACAGTTCCGTCACACCGATTCTCTCCATCAGTTCTTTTTCATGAAACGGAAGGGAAAGCAGAGACTGCTTCTCCTCTTCAGTAATGGGAACCACATCTTCATAAAAGCCGTCAATGGTGATTTGCCCTTTTTCATTGCGCATGGAGGCAAGAAGTTGAACCAGCGCATGGATGGGGTTTTGTACCGCTCCCCCGTACATGCTTCCCGAGTGCAAATCCACGCGGGGTCCTTTCACATCGATTTGAAATCCAAGCAATCCCCTTAAGGCATAACAAATCGAAGGCTGATTTTCACTTAACATGGCGGTGTCTGATATGACAATTACATCTGAATTCAGCCTGTCTTTATAATGTTCCAGAAATGAGGCGATACTGGGACTGCCAATCTCTTCTTCACCTTCGATCAGCAATTTTACATTGACAGGTAAACGGCCTGTCGTTTTAAACAGGATTTCGAACGATTTCAATTGAGAGAAACATTGGCCCTTGTTATCGGTTGCGCCTCGGCCGAATAACAAACCTTCGCGAATTTCCGGTTGAAAGGGAGGCGAATCCCACAACTCAATCGGGTCTGCAGGCTGAACGTCATAGTGGCCGTAGACCAAAACAGTGGGCTTTCCCGGTGCGTGAAGCCAATCTCCATAAACGACGGGATTTCCTGACGTATGAATGAGTTGAACGTTTTCAAAACCAATCTGCCTTAGATGGTTTATCAAAAATTCAGCACATTTATTTATGTCTTGTTGATGCCCGGAAAGCGCACTGATGCTCGGGATGCTGATAAAATCTTTTAATTCTTCGATATACTCCGTTTTCCGTTCGGAGATCATCTGCTTCAGTTTGGTTAACAAATGAGACTCCTCCTCAAGAGTGTTTTCCCTTACAGTTTATCGTATAATGGAATCGATTGAAAAATTGAATTGTTTTATTATTACGATTTGCTTTTCCGATTATTATTGAATGTGCTTTGGAGGATGGAGCCATGGACTACGACCTTTTAACCGTTGCCGAAACAAAGAATTTTACCCGTGCTTCTGAACTGCTTTATGTAACTCAGTCCTGATAACCGCATTAAGAACTTGGAAAAGAGTTGCTTATAAGAACAAATCGTAGAGTGGAATTGACCCTGACAGGGCAAGTCCTTCTTCCTTGCCTTACGGTTGATCACAGGACATTCCGTAGAAATTACAGATTCGGTTTTAGATGGAGCTGTTGACCTTGGAGTGGTGTATCTTCCGCTGCAAAATCCGGAAATCGAGGTTATTCTGTTTCATTCTGAACCCTTTCAGCTGATAGAGGAGCAATACACGTTCGGCATTTTCCTCGTCGATACTGATGAGCTGATTGGCATTATTGAATTGACTGAAGTGGTCCGTGGTTCTTTGCAGTCATGTTGGCTGGGCTATTGTTTGGATCACTCGCACAACGGACATGGTTATACTACCGAAGCGGTGCGTCCGGTTGTTGACCATGCCTTTGAGATTCTCAAGTTGCACAGAATTGAAGCAGGAGTCATGCCACATAACATCGGGTCGATTCGGGTTTTGGAGAAGGTAGGACTCCATAAGGAAGGGCTTTCCAAGAAGAACGTGAAGATTAACGGAAGATGGGAAGATCATTTACACTTTGCTATCGTGAATCCAAATGATTCAGATTGACGATAACGCTTCAAAGGAGACCAGCCAAACGCTGGTCCTTTTAATATTCAAGAATATTAGCTTATGATATAATTTTCTTGATAAAAATGATAGAATCGTCATGAGATACGGTTTCATCATTTTTGCTGGACAGAGTTGACCCAAGGTCGAGTCTGTTTTTTTGCTCCCATATCAAATCATTTTTGGTAAAGAGGGGTGAACCTGTTACGGATGTCGAAATATTCTGTAACAGAAAAAATGAATACGTTTGTTTATCGATTCATGATCATCTTTCTTTTGACCTTTGTTAGTGTTGGCATTTTGGGAAGCGGTCGAGTCTTTGCCGATGGGGGAAGTTTTAATATTCCCCAAGTGAATGATCATTTTGATAAAGTTCAAAAAGGACCGGCGCCCACTTCACCTTCCCAGGAGGAAAAAGAGAATGAATCCAAGAATTGGTTTACAAAAGCAGTGAATTGGGCAGAGGAAAAGGTCTCCAGCGGTAAGGAATGGCTGAAAAAAACAGCTTACAGTACAATGGATAAACATTGGGAAAAAGCAAAGAAAGGCAATTGGTTTGCCGGAATCGCAGCAATTATCGTCTTGGCTTGGATTTTGCAATATAGCTTTTCTTTCGGGGTATTGAAAGCCGCTTGGGAAACAATCAAAGGGCTTGTCTACATGATCTTTCATCCCATTAAAACGATAAAAGGGATTTTTAATGCGGTTTTACACCCTGTTGAAACCGTAAAGGGGGCATGGAAACTCGTTTCCGAGTCGTTTAAACGGGATGTCATCCATGGAGATGCCAGCAGCAGGGCCGAATGGTTCGGTTACGTGGTGGCTTCCCTTTTTGGGGCAAAAGGGGTAGATAAAGCAGGGAAATTAAGTAAAGTATCCATGCTGAGCAAAGCTTCCCAAGCGGGCAAAGCCTCGAAAATGGGTCAAATGGGCCGGATCGGAAGAGGAATCCAATTCGTTCAAAAGACCGTTCAAAAACTCCACATCCCGCAAGCCGTCTCCAAAGTGAGGGGCGCCCTTTCTTCATTGCGGAAAGCCATCCTCAGCCATAAAGTCGCCGCTACGGTCATCACCGTTGCCGGTCTCGCTACCGGGATCATCGCCCACAATCCCGAGGCCTACATCCAGGCATTTAAACGAATTGCCGTAACTGCTGAAAAAAATGGAGTACCGCTTGCGTCGAAGTTAAAGCCTGCGGTGAAAGAGATTAGCGACTGTTTTACATTCCAACAGCAACCTCATGGGTATTTTGCAAATATACCGTTTTCTAACTGCCCTCAAAAACCAGCTAATTCTATAGTAACAGTTAAAACGCAAGAAAAAGGAAAATTTTTTCTTGCAAAAAACGGGAAGAAGATTATTGGAAAATTTTATGTAACAAAAAATGGTGCTAAGATCAAAGATGGATTAATTGTAAAAGTTAATGATATTCCAAAGTATCGACCCGCAACAGGCAAGGTTGATCTTGACTATGTAGCAAAAGTAAGAAAAGATCTTGGACTTCTTACTCCTACTGAAGAAGCAGAATTAATGAAAAAGAGAATACTAAGGAATGAATCAACTGTTGCCGTTCTCGAATCAGATGGAGTACAAATATGGGGAAGAAGTAGTTGGAGTGAAGACGTACCAAACGGATATTCTGAACTTAGAAAAGAATGGTTTTATAACAGACCCTCAAGACCAAAAAAATACGAAGATCGATTGAAACTAGCAAAACAGGGTGTGAGATTTAAAGGTACTAATAATAGTACTGTCAACGCCGGAATTAAATTAACCCACTTCAGCCGGTTTAAAATTGACCCATCCCGGCGTTTTGTCACTCAGACTCTGAAGAGCCTCCATAAGCTCCTGACTTCATCTTTTCACGTAATCGGTAACTGTTACCTCGAATGTTAATGACATGAGAATGATGCAGTAATCGGTCCAGAACCGCTGTGGCCAGAATCGGATCACCAAGGAGCTCTCCCCATTCCCCAAAGCTTTTGTTACTGGTGAGTAGAATGCTTCCACGCTCGTACCTGGCGCTGACCACTTGGAAGAACAAGTTAGCTGCCAAACTGTCCAAGGGAAGATAGCCCACCTCATCGATCACGAGAATGCGAGGCCTTACATAAATCCGCAACCGTTTGTCCAACCGGTTTTCTTCATAGGCCTTACGAAGATCCTCAATGAGATGTGTCAGGCTCACGAAGTAAACGGACAACCCCTTAGCGATGGCCTCTATGGCCATCGCAACGGCCAGATGGGTCTTTCCAACTCCGGGAGGTCCCAGAAAGATCAGGTTTTCATTCCGTTGAACGAAGGCCATCGTTGCCAATTCCCGAATGAATCGCGCGTCCAGACTCGGCTGAAATGAGAAGTCGAACTCATCCAGGCTTTTCCGGTAAGGAAGACGTGCCAACTTGGTCCGAACCTCCAGGTTCCTGCGCTTGCGTTCAGACAGTTCTGCATCCAACAAATCCCCAAGAAAAGCCAGGTATGTGCTTTGGTTGTTTTGCGCAGCCTTCAGCCGCGCATCCAAGAGTTCGGATGCTCTTTGGAGACCCAATTCTTCCAGACGGTGGCGGACTTGCTCCAGTTCCGTCATGATCTCGCCCCCATCAAGCTCTCATACACCTCGAGTGAGCGCACTTCCACTTCGTGATGCGGGATTTGTTTTGCACGCGGTCGGGGGACAGGGAGTCC
>NZ_JAECVY010000011.1:0-79231 GCF_016055075.1 Thermoactinomyces sp. CICC 10522
CCAGCGTTCATCCTGAGCCAGGATCAAACTCTCCGATAAAGATCTAGCTCAAAAAGAATCAACAGGTCATGCTTCACTCTTTAGTTTTCAAGGAACACGCTGAAATTCTTTTTTATCAACCGCGTTTCGCGGCGACAAAATAGATAATAACACCTTAAATAAATTTCGTCAACACTTTTTTTAAAAAAATGTTTTTGCGGCATAACCTCGGGATGACACTCAACAAAATCATCAGGGGATTGGGCCTCCCTGACCGCCCGACAAATATGCGGGAAGGCCAGAGAAGCATCCCCGGCCCTTTCTTTACCGATCTCGCCTCAAGCCTCTTTTAGATCTTTGGAGACGGCAACAGCCTCCGGCTTACTGGATGGCAACCGGAACACAAACAGCAGCGCGAGAACCGCGATGCCGACCAAAATGAGGAAAATGTGATGCAGACCATAAACGAGCGCTTCCCGCATCGTTTTCATCACGCTCGACGGAATTTGCCCGATGTTGTGCGGATCGAGCAAGCGGTTGAGATCTGACACATTGATATTCTTCACCTCGGCGTGCCCCATCATGAACACCTTCATGTAATGGTTAAAAAGCGTCCCAAAGACCGCCACACCGATCGTTTGTCCGAGCGAACGCAAAAACGTGTTGGAAGCCGTGGCAGCTCCGCGCAGGTTCCACCCGACGGAAGACTGGACAATAACCGTGTATACCGTCATCGAGAAGCCGAAGCCGAAACCGATTATAAGCATGATCACGCTTAAAACCCAATCTGGCGTCGTCTGGCTGATAAAAGCCAGAGACACATTTCCTGCCAAAATGAGAATCAGCCCCAGCACCGCCGTTTTGCGCGGACCGACTTTGAGCATCAGCCTGCCTCCGAGAGTGGCACCAATCGGCCAGCCAATCGACATCGGCAGCAGCGTTAACCCCGAACCGGTTGCTCCGCGCCCGTGTACCCCTTGAACCCAGAGGGGCAAATAAACATTGAGCGCGATCAGAATGCCGCTCGACAAGAGAGCAGCCAAATTGGAAACGAGGATGGACGGAATTTTGAACAATTCCAGCGGCAGCATCGGCTCTTCAGCCTTGAACTCCACCCAGATGAAGATCAGCAAAAACAGGATTCCAACCAAAAACAGGCCGATGATGATTGCCGATCCCCAAGAATAGACCGTTCCTCCCGTTGACAGGGCAAACAGGATCGAGGCGACGGCGATGGAAAAAGTGAGAACACCTAAATAATCGATTTTTCTTTCGCGGGAATCTCCTTCTTCCCGCAAAAAGATCCAGAGCATGATCACAGAAACCAGACCAAACGGCAAATTGATATAAAAAATCCACCGCCATGATACGTAATCAACCAGAAACCCGCCGACAAGGGGGCCGACCAGTCCGGATAATCCCCAGATCGAACTAAACCACCCCTGAACTTTGGCCCGCTGTTCATAAGGGAAGATATCGCCGATAATCGTAAAGGTTGTCGGCATGATTCCTCCGGCGCCCAACCCTTGCAATGCGCGGAACCAGATCAGCTGATGCATCGACGAAGACAATCCGGATAACATCGAACCCAATAAAAATAAAGCGGCCCCAACCGTGAAGACGACTTTTCTTCCATAGAGATCAGCCAGTTTGCCGAAAATGGGCGTCGTCACAGTTGAGGTGAGAAGGTATGCGGCAAATACCCAACTGATGAATTGCAATCCCCCCAGTTCACTGGCAATCCGGGGCATTGCCGTACTGACGATCGTGACCTCAATTGCCGCCAAAAACGTCGCGATCAACATCGCGATGGTCACTTGTTTACGATTCGTTTGCATGAACCAACCTCCACAACTGGGCAAAAATTTAATTGCTCCATTTTATCATAGCATGCTTCCTTTTCCCCAAAAATCATAAAACAAACCTTTTTATTTATTATGTTGCAAAATCGGACATCTTCTTGATCCCGCCCGCACATCCCTTTGATTGCGCAAAAAATGCGTTCGTGTTACAATCTTTCTGACATTGAAAGCGCTTTTTAAGGAGGGGCCGTATGCTGCTTTCCGGCAAGCTGAATAAAATTCGCACCTTTGCCCTTGGCCTGATTTTTGCCGGCGTGGGAGTCATGTATCTGGGATTCCTGGCCAAAGACCTGATCGCCCTCTTCCTGGCGATTGGCATGATCTTCATCCTGGCCAGCGTTGGCATTTATTTTTGGATCGGAATCATCTCCACTCAATCCGCGCACATCATCTGCCCCGCTTGCGGGAAACAGACAAAGGTGTTGGGAAAAAAGGATGAATGCATGCATTGCAGAGCCATTTTATCGTTTGACCCCGCAGATGCTCCCAAGCAATCCGAAACACCACCAATGTAGCGAGGCCCTTCACTGACAAAGGGCTTCGCTTCGTTATGCCGGCCCGAAACTTCTCTTCCGAGTCAATTTCCGCTATAATAGTACCAATTCTTTGAAAACGGGACAGGCTGTCGCCAAACTTGAGAAGCAATCTTGGAAAACCGGCAGAGATCCATGACAGGGGTTAAGCAAAAGGTTCTACAGATCCTTTGCCCCAAAGGAACCGGAGCACCGGAACCCGACAGACTTCTGTTTTTCGGCCTTTGCAAAACAATTTGTTTCTTGAAACATGATGCACCGAAAGGAGGAACAGGCAATTGAAACCACATAATCTTCTTGAAATGGTCTCACAAACGGTCAGCCGATTTCCGGACAAAACGGCGCTGCTGTGGACGGAAGACAGCCAGCCGCGCTCGATGACTTACCAAAAACTGTGGGCCACCGTTCGCGATTTCGCTTTTGGCCTGGAACGGCTGGGAATAAAGGCAGGAAGCAAAGTGGCCATCATCTCGGAAAACCATCCCCGCTTTCTCATCAGCGATCTTGCCATTTTAAGTTTGGGTGCCGTTTCCGTTCCCATCCATCCGTTGAAACCGGCCGCCGACATCAAAAAAATCCTGCTCCATTCCGAAGCCGAGGCTGTCCTGGTCGGAACTCCTCCAATGCTGGATCAGCTTGATCCGCCTTCAGAAATCCGTCACACCATTCTGTTGACCGGAAAAGCGGAAGGAAAACGCGGAGCCCTTCGCTTTGAAACAGTCATCCAGTTGGGGCAAACGGTTGCCCTCGAGGAGCTGGATTGGGTTTACCCCGCGATTCAGCCCCCTGAGCTAGCCGCTATTGTCTATCAGCAAGGCGTCCATGGAAAACCGAAAGGAGCGATGCTCTCCCATGCCAACATTCTCAGCCACCTGGAAAGCATCTCTCATGTCATCCCGATGGTATCGGATGACATTGTCCTTTCCGCTTTGCCCGCCTCCTCCAGCCTGACCCGGCTGGCCGGACAGATGGCCCCGCTCCGATGCGGTGCAACGATTGCATACACGGATCAAACAGATGATCTGCTCAGCCCCATGATCCAATACCGGCCAACCATTTTCATCGGAAGTGCGAAACAGGTGGAACGTCTGTACAATCTGGTGCACAGCGAAATCGAACGTTCCCAATTCAGGGCATTTCTTTTTCGGACGGCACGCCGCCTCACGCAAACCTACTACGATCATGCCCGTAAGGGTTTCAACTGGCCCATACCCGGTACAGCCAGATGGACGCACACCCTGGCCCATACCCTGGTCTTCTCCAAATGGGTGCACCGGTTCGGCGGAAGATTGCGATTTCTGATCAGCGATCAACTTTCCTTGTCGGATGAGGCACGGGGCTTTTTTGAAACACTGGGTTTGCCGGTTATTACAACGCACAATACCGCCGCTTGCACTTCCATCATATTGGCAAGCCGTCTTACTGATCCGGCAGACGGCAGCAGAAATACCCTGCCCGGGATCGAATACCGTTTCCTCTCGGACGGCGAATTGCTGGTGAAAAGCGCCAGCGTAATGATGGGCTACTACAACCGACCGGAGAAAACCCAACAGACGATTGTGAACGGATGGCTTCACACGAGGGAATTCGCTGAAGCCGTTTCGGACGGACAGATCAAAATGACCGGGCTCAGAAAAAATTGTGTCACCTTGTCCGACGGAACTCTGGTAGACACCGATGATTGCGAAGATGCGCTCAACGCAAGCCCTTTGATCGAGAGAGCCGTTTTGCTCGGAAACGCCCGTCCGTACATAACCGCGTTGATCACACCTGATCCCGCTGCCTGCGCCGGAAAGAGCCCGGCAGAATTGGAAGAGCTGATAAAAGAGGAAATCGACCGCCGGTTAGAAGGTTTTTCATTGATAGAAAAGCCAAAGCGGTTTGCCCTCCTGCACCGCTCTTTTTCCCAAAGCCGCGGGGAATTGACTTCTACCCAGAGGCTGCGGCTGCCAAAAATCGAGGAAAACTATGCGGAAATCATCGAAGCCATGTATAGCGAAAGCACAGCTTCCCGATCGGCTGCCGCAACCGAAAGCAAAGACCCTGCCACACCTTAAGCAGGGCCTTTTCATTGCTTCTCTTTTTTTTGACATTCAGGACAAACTCCGTACACTTCCATGCGATGTGTTTCAACCTGATATCCTGTCGCCTTTGCTGCTTCCTGCTCCATTTTGAAGAGCGGCGGATGATCAAAATCGGTGATCTTTCCACACTTCCGGCAAATCACATGATAATGATCGTCCATATTGGCATCAAAGCGGCTGGAGGCGTCACCATAGGTCAATTCCCTGACCAATCCCGCATCTTTGAACACACGCAAATTATTGTATACGGTTGCCACGCTCATATTGGGAAAATTTCCTTCCAGCGCCTTATAAATCTCATCAGCCGTCGGATGACCCATTGAAGAGTAGAGATAGGTTAAAATGGCATGACGCTGCGGGGTCATACGAACTCCAATCCCTTTGAGCATCTCGACTGCTTCTGCCAGGCGGTTGGTCATTGTTCTCCACCTCGCTGAATCCGCCCTGTGAAAGAACGATTCTCACTTAATAATCTATATAATTAGTCTACGCCCCCCTTTGCCCTTTTGTCAATGAAAGAGGTCATTTTCCTGTATCGATCCTTTTTTATTTTTGTCCGGATTAAAAAATAACAAACACCAAAAGAGGCGAAAACATTCATATCCAAATCCATAAAGCAGGGTCTTGGCGCTTCTCTTTGCCCCGGTCGTAACGGTCGATGCGGAGAAGCACCAATCCCCTTTTGCTTTCGTCTGTCGACAGCTTCAACTTCTTTCGTCTGATCTTTCCAACTTTTGCAATTAGAGTTAAAGAGATACTTTCAATTGTTTTTTAGAATCCAGATTAAATAATCAATCTCCGTTCTCAAAGAATGACCGGCAATTCCTTTAAACCGCGCATCAGGAAACTGGGGCGCCATTCCAACTGTTCAAGGGAGGTGCCCGGCTTTATATCGGGGAAGCGGTTAAGCAGCGACGAAATGGCAATCTGCGCCTCCAAACGGGCTAAAGGTGCTCCCAGACAGTAATGGATCCCATAGCCAAAACCGATGTGCGGATTATGTTTACGGGTGATATCCAGTTGATCCGGATTGACAAATTGCTCCGGATCCCGATTGGCCGATGCCAGAGCAACCAGCACCATATCCCCTTTTTTAATGGTCTCTCCATGCCAGTTCACATCTTCTATCGCAAAGCGGTTGGTCGTAAACTCAACCGGGCTGTAGTAACGCAGAAACTCTTCCACCGCCGTTTGAATCAGTTCCGGATTTTGCTGCAAAAGGGCCATCTGATCAGGATTTTCAAGCAGGGCCAGCACTCCGTTTCCGATCAGGTTGACCGTTGTTTCATGCCCGGCGACAATCAGCAGAAAAATCATGGCATAAAGTTCTTTCTCAGAAAGTTTATCTCCTTCTGCTTCTGCATGAACAAGACTGGAGATCAGATCATCGGTTGAATTTTGCCGGCGTTTTTCCACCAATTCCTGCAAATAAGCGACAAAAGCTTTGATTTTGGGACCAGCCTTCCTCATCCGGTCCGGATGATTATTGGCATCAATGATCGCGTTGGACCAATCGCGAAATTTCATCCTGTCTTCAGTGGGAATTCCCAGCATTTCGCTGATTACGATGATGGGCAGGGGAAAGGCAAACTCACTCATTAAATCGATTGGTTTTCCTTTTTCCATTTTCTCCAACAGCCCGTCGGCGATATTTTGGATATTCTCATGCATCCCCTGGATCATCTTGGGCGTAAACGCTTTGGATACCAGACTTCTGAGTCGGGTATGATCGGGCGGATCCATCGCCAGCATGGTTTCCATTAAGTACTCTGATTCCTCAAGCACGATCAATTTTTTAAACCGCTCTTCCCCGAGCGCGGTTCGCCCTCTTTTGATAAAGCGGCTGTCCTTTAAAGCCGAAAGCGCATCCTCGTAGCGGGTAATCAGCCAGGCATCGAGCCCGTTCGGCATTTTCACTTTGTAAACGGGCGCTTTTTCCCGCAATTCAGTATAAAACGCATAGGAGTGTTTCTTATAATCCGGAGCAAACAGATCAAACTGAAGTTTCATTGAGGCCCCCATCCTTTTTGGAGAAAATAAATTACTCTATTATATTCCCCTTTTTTAATTCATTAATCAATGAATTGTTTTTTAAAAAACCGGGCAGTCCAAAATGGTCTCCCCTTTTTTATTTGGTCCAGGTTGCAAGGGTATGGCGAACCCATTCGCACAGGAATTCTTCTTTCCTTTTGCGACTGCGGCTTTTTTCCGGAAAGTAAATATTTTGTGCCAGATAAAAGATAATGGCACCGACAAACTGATTCACCATCATCGACGGATCAAATTGATGAAAGTGCCTCTCATCGATCTTTGCTTCGATCAGGGCGCAGATCTCCCGCCAGACCTCACAAAGCTGATGGATGCTCCTCTGCAACAGCGCAGGGTCGAGCAGCGAACGTTCTTTCAGATAGATGATGAGCAATTCCCGGTCGCGAACGGCATATTTCATCAAAAGGCTGCCAATTTGAAAAAGAACGTCTTTAAGCTCGTCAATCTCCGCAATCTTTTGCAATTCTTGCTTGATCCGGCCGATTTTCCGGTCGATCTCTTCTTCAAAAATCGCATGCAAAATTTGCAATTTCCCCCCGGGAAAATAGTGATACAGAAGCCCGTCCGCCATTCCGATGCTTTCATTGATCGCTTTCGTTGTTGTACCGTGATAGCCCCGCTCGGCAAATAACTTTTTCGCCATCTCCAACAGCTGCTTGCGCCGCTCGATCGCCTGGATTTCCCGGGTTTTTTTCCTCGTTTCCCGCAATTTATTACCACCTCTTCATTTTGCCTTCAGTGAAAGATTCAGTTGGACAATTTAGGCATCACCACCCGGTGTGGCTCATATATATCTAACAAACCAAAGGAAAGAGAGTGAGGTTTATGGCAAAAGGATTCGCCAGGATCATAGGAGTTTTGCTCACCCTCATCGGGGTGATCGGCTTCTTTTTACCAACTCAAGGCACCATTTATAATCTCCTGCATTTAACCTTGGCTCATAACCTGTTTCATCTGATTAGCGGCATTATCTTTTTGGCCGTAAGCGCCCAAGAGAAGTGGAGCCTGCTGACTGCACGGGTCTTCGGCGTTTTGTACGGCATCATCGCGATTCTCGGCCTTTTCGACGGCCTTGTTGAAAATACTGCCACGATTGAAGTCGTTCATATCCTGGTCGCCCTTGCCGCTTTATACTTCGGATTCAGAGATTGGGCCAGGGAAGTCAAAGTGAAAAAGGAAAAACAAACCGAATCAAAAGGTTCATAATTTGACCCTTAATTCCCCACCCTTCTTTCCCGGTGGGGCTTTTGTGCATGACGGCGGATCAGCCGCGAATCATGCAAAAAGGCGGTGTTTTAGTTAAAAGGCGACTTTTGACTGATCAAAAATCGCCTTCTTCGCGTTCTCCTTTTACCGCCCCGCCGGCTCGTATTTCCCCTTCTCCTTTTTCACTTTTTTCCCGTACCAACAGTAAGGCAGGAGGTCGCAGATCTGGCATTTGGGATTTCTCGCGGCGCAAACGCGGCGGCCGTGCCAGATGATCCGATGATGGGTGTCGCTCCATTCGGCCCGGGGAACCCGTTTCATCAGTTGGCGCTCCGTCTCAAGCGGGTTGTCGCTATCCGCAAGGGCCAAGCGGTTGGCCACCCTCTGTACATGCGTATCCACCGCCAGCGCCGGAACACCAAAGGCATTGCTCAATACGACATTGGCCGTTTTGCGGCCGACTCCGGGCAATGCTTCCAGCTGCTTGCGGTCTTGCGGCACCTCTCCTCCGTACTTCTCCACCAAAATGCGACATGTTTGCAAAATGCTCTTGCTTTTATTGCGATACAATCCCAGACCGCGAATGTGCTCCGCCAGATCTTCCTCGGTCAAATCAAGAAAATCTTCCGGCCGGGGGAACTTTTCAAACAATCCTTTCGTCACTTTGTTCACCTGGCGGTCGGTTGATTGCGCCGACAGAATCGTGGCGATCAAGAGTTCAAAAGGATTTCGGTAGTTCAGTTCACAATGGGCATCCGGATACATTTCGGCGAGGGTTTCCAAGATTTTTCGCGTCGGTACGCGTTTCGGCTTCTGCACTTCCATTTTCTCCCCTCCCTACAAAACGCGTTTAGCCGCTTCAATAATCAATTCGTCGCTGCGCGCGTCAAAAGGCGTGCGGTAAAATGTGCCAAAGCGATGAAGAATTTTAAATCCGCACAGGTTTAAAAGATGGTTGATTTCGGACGGGTAAACATAACGGAGCCGGAACAGCGTGCGGATTCGCTCAATCATTAAACCTGAAGGATCAAATCGTTCCATGTAACGAATCACATTGGCAATTTGGGCAAAATGGTCATATTCGATAAAATCATGAAGCTCTACGGTTTCACCTGTTCCCGGCACCGGAAACGTACCGCGAAAAGTATAACGTCCATCCGTTTCATAAAGAGCTTTAATTTTGGGAACGAAGATATTGAAAGCAAACAATCCCTCGTCCGCCAAATGGACGCGCACCCGTTTCAGCGTTTCCACCTGGTCGCGAACCGTCAACAGATGCAAAAACGAACGGTACGGAATAATGATCAGGGGAAAACAGCGTCCCAATTGAAAGCGGGACATATCCCCTTCGATCCATTCCACCATCCCGGCGAGTTCCATTTCCTCCGCTTTTCGTTTCGCTTTTGCCAGCATGGCCGAAGAAAGGTCAAGCCCGACTACCTTGATTCCGGCGCGGGCGATCGCCAGGGTAATCCGTCCTGTCCCGCATCCGAGCTCCAAGACCGGACCTCCCGTTTGCTGTGCCAATTCTACATAATAGGTGAGATCGTGATCAAGCCCCGTGGATGTCCAATCGTAATAATCGGGCCAATCGTAAGCATTCACCATTTTTCACCACATCCTTTATCGATTGGCGAAAAACGGGCCCTGTGGCAGGAACCCGTCAACGGAGATGTTCTTTGATATATTGCAAAACTTCCTTTACATGCCCCATCGCTTTCACTTTTCGATAAACCTTGACAATCTGTCCTTCCTCATTGATCACAAAGGTCGAGCGTTCGATGCCTTTAAACTTTTTGCCGAACATATTCTTGTCTTTAAGCACACCATAGGCTTCACACACCTTGCCGTCGGGATCACTCAGAAGCAGGAAAGGGAGATTCTGCTTTTCCACAAATTTTTGATGGGAAGCAACGGAATCCCGGCTGACTCCCAAAATCACCGTATTCAGATCTGCAAATTCCTGATGGTGATCACGAAAACCGCACGCTTCCACGGTACAACCCGGTGTGTTGTCTTTGGGATAGAAGTACAAAACAACATTTTTCCCCCGATAATCGGAAAGCGACACTTTTTCTCCGTTGGATGCCTCCAGTGTAAACCCGATCGCTTGCTCTCCTTCTTGCGGCATGATTACACCTCCATCATTTACTTCACAGGTTATTCACATTCTACCATTTCTCAAAGGCGAAATTAAGCGCTGCAAATGGATGTTGAAAATGGGAAGCGGACAGATCCATGACAGACAGGCATCCACGCAGTCCCGGGAGGGGAGCGGAGACGTCACTGAGCAACCGGCAACACCCTTACGTGAAAAAAACGAACGGGGCCTGTCATCGGCCCCGGCTGGAAATATATGCAATCGCTATCGTCAGATAAGAGATTTCAGAAAGACGTTCAAACTGCGGATCGAGCAGATTGCCTTGATCCCCCAAATCGGCACCACCGTCAGCAGGATAAAAAGTTCAGCGATCAATTTCATCCGACTCAATCCCTTCTTAAGAAATGCAATTTATACTCCAATCATAAGAAGGGCATATAAGAGAAATATGAGAATCGGATTAATCTTTGATTAGAAACGGGGCAACATAATGATGACCGCAGTCCCTTTCCCAAGTTGGCTCTTAATGTCCAGCTCTCCGCCCATTTTTTTAACCAGTTCCAGCGCGATGGAAAGTCCCAGCCCGCTGCCGGTGTTTTTGCGCTGTCGTTTGGCCCGGTAAAAACGGTCAAAGATAAAGGGGAGATCAGCCGCAGAAATTCCCTGCCCCGTATCCCGCACCACGATTCGGATGCGCTTCGGGGTTCCCCGCAATTTGACCGTGATGCGGCCGCCTTCTTCCGTATATTTGCCCGCGTTGTCCAAAAGGATATCCAGCAGTTCCTCCAAATCCGCCTGATAGCTTCTGCACTCAAGTTCCTCATCCCGGGCATCATAAACAATCTCCAGCTCACGGTGAACTTGCTGCCAGCGCTTCACCCGTTCGGCAATAACCGAAGTGATGTTGAAAGTTTCCGGTTCCTGAACCGGCTCCTCCATTTCCAGACGGGCCAACTTGAGCAAGCGCTCAGTCATTTTTTCAATCCGGGTCAGCTCCTTATCCATGGTGGAAAGAGCTTCCTCCGCCACATCCGGCTTTTTCATTCCCCAACGGCGCAATAAATTCAAATAGCCCCGCACCACGGCGATCGGTGTGCGCAACTCGTGGGAGACATCGCTGACAAAGCGATTTTGCTTTTTTATCAAATCATAGATCCGATCGAGCAGTGAGTTAAACACTCTCGACAGCAGCGCAATTTCATCCCCGGTGTTCGGCACCTTCAGCCGGTGAGTCGGCCTGGCCGGATCAAATTCCTGTACCGCCTTTGTAATCATCTTCACCGGGCGAAACGCGATCGTGCTCATCACATATCCGCCGATCACCACAAACACGAGGAGCACGGATGAAGCAATGACCAATGCGGTGATCATCGAGCTGATATACTTGCCACTGGAAGAATAATCGGAATATAACTCCATCCGCCCTTTTCCCCGGTCGAGCGGCATTGTCAGCACCAGCACTTCCCGGTCGGTATATTTTTCGATCTTCTCCTTTTTGTTGGGATAGGACATCGGCAGAAAGACTGTTTCGGAAATTCCCTTGTTAACGGAAGCGATCACCCGTTTGTTCCGAATCAGCCTAACTGCTTGTCCTTCTTCGATCATCGAGGGGAGCCATGCGGAATAAGGAAGTGAGGAAAACGCCTCCTGATCGTAAACTTTCTGAATCGAGATCAGCTTATCCCGAAGCACCGATTCTTCCGTTCCAATCAACCAGTTCTTTAAAAGAACGTAGACAAAGATATGAAACAGGATCAAAATCCCAATCAGTCCGATCGTCGATAAAACAACCAGTCTCCAGCGTATCGGCATCTTAATGTTCCCGAACCACATAACCCACTCCCCGCACGGTTTCAATGAAATATTCCAGACCGATGGATTCCAGTTTCGCGCGCAAATAACGGATATAGACGTCCACGACATTGGTGTCCCCCGCATAATCGTAGCCCCATACCTTGGTCAGAATCATCTCCCTTGTCAGGACATGATTTTTGTTTTGCATCAGGTAGGAGAGCAAATCAAATTCGCGGGCGGTCAATTTGATTTCCTTTCCGTACGCTTCGGCCTTTCTCTCATCGAGATAGAGGGTAATCGGGGTCACCCCGATCACGTTCGCCTCCTCTTCCCATGAATGCCGCCGTTCAATCGCCCGGAGGCGGGCCAAAAGTTCTTCAATCGCAAACGGTTTTGTCAGATAGTCATCCGCGCCGGCATCCAACCCGCTGACACGGTCGGGAACGGCATCTTTGGCCGTCAACATGATGATCGGAACCTGGTTGTCGGAACGAATTCGGCGACAGATCTCGATTCCGCTGAGGTCAGGCAGCATAATGTCCAGTATCACCAATTGCCAGTCTTCTTCTTTCATCATTCTCAGCGCAGATCTGCCGTCATGGGCAACCTTGACCTCATATCCTTCATGTCTTAACTCCAACTCCAGAAACCGGGCAATGCTCTTTTCATCTTCAACAATCAAAATTTTCTTTTTCATCCCTACCACCCAAACCTCTGCTTTTTCCGGGCTTTTTTTATTCTCTCATTTCCAGAAAAAACTTCCAAGTGTTAAAAAAACAGGCCAATTCACAGCCCGTTTGACCCAAGTTTTTTCATTCCCGGATTACACATGAATGATTCCTGCGGGAGGGACCGTCATCCTTCGGACTTTTGGCTCCGGCCGGCGGCGGAATTGGCGGACCCGGTTGAGTGGGAATTGGCGGCTGCGTCTCCGGCGGATTCGGTACTTCCGTTTTTTCTTCCTGCCCTCCCGGTTTCTGTGGCTGCCGGGGTGATACCAGTTGCTCCCGTTGATTGACAATATTCAGTGTGGAACCGATATTCATCGAGCCCGCATCCGCAACCGTATTCACCTGAAGCGAACGAATTTCCACATGAATCAATGCCCGTCACCTCATCCCGTGGAATCCACAATATCCGGATCGAGATACACATTCCGCTCAAAATCGAGGTTCCGGCTGAAATCCCCAATCGGTGAAGATCCACCAAGCGATTTGGTAAAGCTTTCCGCGCCGATGTTGATAGTATTTCCGAAATTGACGGAAGCAGCACTGGATATGCTGTTGATTTTGATATTAAAAATATTGTTGATCGTCCCCATGGATGTCCCTCCCTCGGTCAGTGTTACTCCCGGTCATCCATCTTCAGTTTCATCGCATGGTTCTGAGAAGGTTCCTTATGAATGAGAAACCGAATTTCCAAAATCCCTTTGCGGTAACGCGCGCTGGTATATCGCCTGGCAACAGGAACACCCAATGGAATGGTTTTCTGAAATTCTCCTTTTTTACGCTCGGAAAGCGATACATGAAACCCTTCATAAGGGTTTGGGATTTGTCCTTTTATCCAAAGCGTTTCCCCTTCCACTCTCATTTCCAGGGTATGGATATTTTCCATCCCGGGCAAATTGATCACCACAATCACTTCATTCGGCCCATGAAACACATCGACGGCCGGTTCGTCTTTTTCGGCCGCATGCATGATTTCCTTAAAAAAATCTTCCCCCAGAAACTGCCGGGCCAAATGATGCCACCGCGCAAATTGGGTATTCCCGCTCACCAGAAAAACCTCCTTTACAGGCCGAATCACAATACGGATGCCCATATTTTATTCGCTTGGGCTTTGTCCTGTCACAATTCTGGCATCAATTCTTACCTCATCCCCATATATTTTAAAAGAGATTGCCCATTTCATCCCGACGGAAAATGCATAACCTTTCGGCACAGCCGAGTGATGCAGGCTTAAGCATGCTCCGGAAAGGAGCGGACACAACCGGCGGAATATGGAATGGTTGGAATGAACAGACAACGACATTCCTGTGACGCATTTTCGCAAAAAACATGAAGCACTGGAAAAGGGATTCAGCTTGCTTAATTCATTTTTATTAATGAAGAAAACCAATAGTGCACATAAAGGAGTGAAATCGCTTGTACGGATATGATCCTTTCTCTTATCTTTGGCAACGGCTGGAGCAGATGGAGCAGGACCTCAATCAGTTGAAGCAGCAAAATGAAGAACTGCAAAAGCTGGTCGAGAAAATCAAGCCGCTTCAGGTGGAAAAAATCGAATACAAGATTCACGAGCTGCATGTGCAAACGCTGAGCGGAACCTTAAACGTCGGTTTAACCGCCACCGGAGACGATTCCGCCGTGGGAGACATTATCGAGCAGGTGGTGGAAGAACACCGCAAAAATCTGGTGAATGAAGAAGAGGGAGGGCAGGATGAGAACCCCGGAGCCGACAATCCGCAGCAACATTTTTCCTCCCCGTAAAAAAGACCGCGCGATTGTTGGAATAAACAACCCGCGCGGTCAGTTGTTCAGTTGCCTGCTCCCCGATAGTGGCGAATGCCCCGGTTCCAGCACATCAGACCAAACCCGAGATAAAGGATGCCAACGAGCGGGGTGAGGAAGGCATACCATTTCCAATGGTCATGATCCAGAAGGTAACTTGCCGGGTAAAAGCCGACAAAAGCAAACGGAAGAACCCAGGTGAGCGCAAACTGAATCACCCGATGGTAGATATTTACGGGATAGCGGCCATAATTCCCGATATTGTAAATAATCGGCTGGATATCAGATTTGGAATCCGAATAGAGACTGATGCTGGTCAAGGCTATATAGATTCCTCCGTAAATCATCACACTGCCCAACGTGAACAGGAAAAGAAGGAGAATATCAATCAAATCCCAACTGAGATCCAGTTTCCAAGCGGCATACCCCATCACGACAAGTCCGGTTAACCCGCCGACAAGGGATTCCGGAGTCATCGTCTCCATGATCACCTGGACCAAGCTGTAGACCGGCCTGGTCAACACCCTGTCCAGTTCTCCTTTGATCACATAGCGGTCATTAAAATCCCAGAGATTGAAAAATGCAGAAAAAACCGCCCACGGAATGAGAAAATAGCCATAAATAAAAATCACTTCGTAGCGATTCCAGCCGCCGAGGCTTGATGTATGCTGGAAGACCACCAGGATAAAGATGAGATTGATGCCCTGATAAAAAAAGTTCATGATGAACTGGGTCACAAAATCCCAGCGATACGCCATTCTCGTCTTGATATATTGCTTGAAATACTCGATGAACAAATGGAGATGAAACATATTAACCACCTTGTACAATCAGCGTTTTTCTAGCTTTTAACCAGATCAGCTGAATGGGAATCCAGAGCAGCACGCACCAAACAGCTTGGATCAATATGGCATGGACAAAGTCGGAGCCGGCCAATCCTTTGACCAATACCGTGCTCGGCAAATAACTGATCGCCTGAAACGGAAGAAACTCCAGTACTTTTTGCATCCAGTCAGGATAAAAGACGATGGGGATCGTAAGCCCCGACAGCAGATCGACGATCACTCGCTTCGCCCAGATCAATCCTTGGTTGTTTAAAATGAAAAAGGCGAGCACGCCTGTCAGCAGGTTCACTTCCACGTTGACGATAAACCCGAGCAGCAGACTTAAGGCAAATTTGGCCCATACCGGCGAGACTCCCGGCAGATCGATCGGAAAAATGAACGATACCACGATCATTCCGGGAACACTGAATAAAAACAGGCGGAACAATCCTTCTCCCAGCCCCTGAAACGCTTTGACCAACAGATAGTGATAGGGGCGTATCAACTGAACGGCAACGGTTCCGTCACGAATCTCCTGCGCGATCTCCCGATCGAGATTGTTGAAATAAAACGCCCGCGACATCCAGGAAACGGCGATGTATGTGGCCATTTGCATCACAGTCATCCCCTGCAGCGTTCCCTTGTTGCCATAGATGGCCATCCACAAAAAATAATAAACGCCGATGTTCAAACTGTAGATGATAATGCCGCTGTAGTAATTCACGCGGTACGCCAGCATCATGAGAAAACGGATGCGAATCACTTCAAGATACACCTTATACAATCGTCATCCCCTCCTGATAAATTTGGCGCACAATCTCTTCGGTCGATGCCTCTTCAATCCGCATTTCCTGAACGGGCACATACTGAACCACACGGGAAAGCACTTCCGATACCGCCAATTCACCGTGATGAATATGGGCAATATATTGCCTTTGCCCCGTCTGTTCCCATTTTACCGGAAGCCCTTCCGTTCTCTGCTCCAGTTCATTCAACTGGACGTTCTTCGCAAAATCCAGGTGAATCTTGCGTCCGCCACCCCAGTTGAGCCGAAGTTTGGTCAGGCTTCCGTCATAGATGATGCGCCCTTTGTCCAGCATCACAACGCGTGAGCACAGGGCCTCGATATCTGAAATGTCGTGCGTGGTCAGCAAAATCGTCGTTCCCAACTCTTTGTTGATCTCTTTCAGGAAGCGGCGAATATTTTCTTTTACCAGCACGTCCAGCCCGATCGTCGGTTCATCCAGAAACAGCAGCGGCGGCTGATGAATCAGTGCGGCAGCCAGTTCACAGCGCATCCGCTGGCCCAGGCTCAATTTGCGAACCGGCTGGTCAAGCAGATCACCGATTTCCAAAACTTCCACCATCCGTCCGAGATGGCGTTTATACTGCTCATCCGGCAACCGGTAGACTTTTTGCAGCAGGCGAAACGACTCCTGCACCGCGATATCCCACCAGAGCTGGCTGCGCTGCCCGAAAACGACGCCGATCGTTCGCACAAATTTTTCCCGTTCGCGATGAGGATCGTAGCCGTTCACTTTCAACTCTCCGGCCGTCGGTTCCAAAATCCCCGTCAACATCTTGATTGTCGTCGATTTCCCGGCGCCGTTTTCCCCGATATAACCGACGATTTCTCCCTGGTCAATTGTCAAATCAATCGCATCAACAGCCCGGATCACCCGGTACTGCCGGTTCAACAAATCGCGAAAGGCCCCCGCTAATCCCGGGCGGCTCTGATATACCTTAAACTCTTTGGTTAACCCATGAGCTTCAATCGATCGCACTTTCTTTCCACTCTCCCTTTTGTGAGATCGTCATAAGCGCAACCCAGAGGTAAAAGTCAAGCCAGGCCGGCCGGGCTTCCCCGCATTCCGTCCCGCTATACACTTTCAAAGAAAAAAAGGCATTCCCTGTTGCAGGAATACCTGGGTCACCATTCTATTTTAATCCTATCGATCGGTAAAGTGAACTGCATCTCCATGGAAAAAATTCCGTTCTGCTCCAACATTCACAGCGGAGCAATCTGTACACCGGCAGCCATCAGTTGCTCACGGATGGTCTTCGCAAACCGGAGTGCATGTTCGCCATCTCCGTGAATGCAAATCGTATCCGCCCGAATCTCCAGGTCTGTGCCTCCAAGCGTTCTCACTTTTCCTTCGCGCACCATCCGCAGCACATGCGAAACCGCTGCGGACGTGTCCTCGATTAACGCCCCCGGTTCCGTTCTCGGGGTGAGGCTCCCATCCTCCTGATAAGTCCGATCGGCAAACACTTCGCTGGCCGTTCTCAGTCCTACCTCTTCTCCCGCCTTGATCAACTCGCTGCCGGCCAGGCCATACAGGATCAATTCCCTGTCCACCCGATACACAGCCCGGGCAATCGCCTGTGCCAGATCTGGGCGGGCGGCCGCCATATTATAAAGAGCGCCATGCGGTTTGACATGCCTCAATTTCCCTCCTTCCGCCGTAACAAAGGCGGACAGGGCGCCGATCTGGTAAACAACCATATCATAAGCTTCCTGGGAGGAAATCGCCATCTGGCGGCGGCCAAAGCCAAGCAGATCGGGCAAACCGGGATGGGCTCCAATCGACACCCGATGTTCCAGTGCGAGTTGCACCGTTTTCCGCATTACAGCAGGATCACCGGCATGAAAGCCGCAGGCGATGTTGGCCGACGTGACAATCGGCAGAATCGCTTCATCCATTCCGATCCGGTAAGATCCGAAACTTTCACCCAGGTCACAATTCAAATCGATGCGAGTCATCCGTTTCCCTCCCGTTTTTTCACAGCAGTGCCAGCCTTTTTTTCAACAGGGCCAATTTTTTTTCCTGTTTGCGATACTGCCTTTGCGCCTCATTGACCGAAACTTCGGCAAACCGTACTTTTTCACCCGGCTTCATCTGGGCGAGCACCGGCAGATCCGCAGTGATGACCTCGGCGATTTTGGGATAACCGCCGGTTGTCTGGCAATCCGCCATCAAAATAATCGGTTGCCCGTCGGCCGGTACCTGCACGGTTCCCGGCGTCACCGCTTCAGATAAAAGCTCGCGCGGATGACACAGAGAAATCTCCGGGCCGGTCAGCCTGTATCCCATCCGATCCGACTGCGCGGAAATTTGAAACGCCTCCGTAAAAAAATTCTCCTTTCCTCTCTCCGAAAACCATGAAAATTGTCCCCCACGGGTGACACGAACAGTCGGATTGGCGCGGTAGGGCGGGAGAAAACCGGGGCCGACATACCATTCCCCTTCGGCATATGCCCGGTTCCCTGCTCTCCGGGCAAGTTGGCTCAGGCGCCGAAGTGCTGATTTACTCATGGTCCCAATAGCGAGCCGGTCTCCTATCTCCAGCGCCCTGCCGCAAAATCCGCCGATTCCTGCACGCGTATAGGTAGCTTTACTCCCCAAGACGGGCTGCACGGCAAATCCCCCCGCCACTGCCAGGTAGGCCCGGCAGCCCTTGACAGAACCGGCAAAAGAGAGAACGGCTCCTTTTCTGACATAGACCGGGCGCCAGTTTTTCACCGGTTGCCCGTTGATGCGGGGCTGAAGATCAGCTCCACAGATGGCGATCAAGAGATTCGCTTCCATCTCCAGCGTCGGGCCGGTCATGGTCATTTCCAGAGCGGCTTCTCCTTCTTCATTTCCAACCAGCAGATTGGCCGTTCGCAGAGCAAACGGGTCCATCGCCCCGCTGACGGGGATGCCGGCTTGGCGCCAACCCGTTCTTCCCAAATCCTGCAACGTCGTAAACAGTCCGGCCTTTTTAACGCTGATATGCATGATTTCCGCCAGCCTCCCAACGTTCATACTCCGCGCGGGAAATCGGCCGGAAGCGGACGATATCCCCCATCTCCAACAAACCGGGCGGGTTTCGGTCCACACGGAAGAGAGAGAGCGGTGTCCGCCCGATCAGTTGCCACCCTCCGGGCGAATCGAGGGAATAGATTCCGGTTTGCTTTCCGGCAATCCCGACCGAGCCCGCCGGAACTTTTACCCGCGGCGACGGCTTTCGCGGTGCGGCAATCCGCTCGGACATTCCGCCGAGATAGGGAAAGCCCGGAGCAAATCCGATCATGTAAACCAGGTATTCCCCTGAAGCATGAATCCGGATCACTTCCTCGGGTGACAGTTTGTTGTATTCAGCCACAAAGGGTAAGTCGGGGCCGAATTCACCGCCATAGCAAACGGGGATCTCCACGACCTTCGGTTGCAGCTCTTCCCCTGTACCGATGTCTTCGGCCAGGGATTGCAGTCGCCGGCTCATTTCCGTAAACGAGAGAGAAAGGGGATCATAAAATACTGTCAGCGTGGTAAAAGCAGGCACATATCCCGTCATTCCCCGGAAGGGATTTTTCTTAAGCGCGGCAGCCAATGCCTTTACCCGGAAATGTGTCTCTTGATCCATTTTCTGCCCCAATTCGGCCACAATGGCAGAATCGCCCATCGGCCGCAAAACCAGCTGATTTTCATTCATCTCAGCCTTCCCTCCCTTTTGCAGCACAATACCGGAATTTTGGCAAAAATCAAGGAAATCCCCCATCATCCGGGGGGATTACCCTTTTTTTACAAATAAGGTTCAATCATTTGCGCAAGCTTCGCTTCCAAGGCGCGCGGACCACGTTCCACCTCTTTTTTCGTAACCGTAAACCGGAGAATCCGCTCATCCAGATTGAGCGCTTCCTCCATGGAACTCATCAGATCAACCGCTTTGCGATCCAACGATAAAATGATGTCGACTTCGTGCACGTGCGGATAAAAGACGAGGCTGACTTCATCAAACGCCTCCCTGTATTCCCCGCTTTCGGGTATCATTTTGTATTCCTGAATAAAGGGATGGCGGGAATAGAATTTATCAAAAGCGTAATCGACACTCGTCAGGCGGAAACCGATTCCCTCCATCCCGTGTAAAACGGCATCGATCAGCGGATGCGGCAAAATCTCAACCCCATCAGTATCATTTGGGTCGATCGCCATTTTAATATCGAGCCCGGTCTTCAGATAGATGGGCGAACCACCTGTGGAAACCGGCGCATCAAGCGGCATTTCAAATTGAAACGGAAGAACTTTCGATTCATGAGGACCGATTTCAAACTCCTCTGTCAAACGAAATTCGCTGACGACATACTCTTTATGGGTCCCTTCATGGTGGTACTGAACGATGAGATAGAGGTAGATCTCATCAATCATCTGAGGAGCCTGTCCCCCCTGGATAAAAACTTCACCGCGAATCATTTCCCCCTGGCGGTATGTAGCTTTCTCCAGTCGCGTATCCACTTTGGCTGCTCCTACCCCTAAACTGGCTAATGCTTTTCCAAAAACCGACATTGTTCCCCTGCACTCCCCTGATTTGATTCTCTGCTTCGTTCTGCAGCCCCTTGAGGGACCATCCATTGCTTTTGCTGACGGAGGGATTTCCGGGTCTTTCCCTTGCATGAAAATCCGAACAGGCTTTTTCCCCCAAACCCCTCCGCCCGGTTCCGGGATCCGGCTTGCAATAACCTGATCCCTACGGTTTCTGATTCAATAATTCGTCAATCTTTTGCAGCGGATCTTCCTGCACCTTTTGACTGTTGATCGTCAGGGTCCCATCGGGATCGCTGAACTTCCAGGAAAAGGCGCTGTTCAAAATCCGTTCGGACCGGATCATCTCCACATCCATCTCCACTCCGGTCTCCGAAACGTTGAAAATGATATTCATATTATCCACATACCCGTGATAGCGTCCAGTCGGGCGAAATTGAAACATCTGAAAAAACGGAAACGGTTTTTGATCCGGATCATACTCATTATGAATGTGATAAAGAATAAAACCGGCATCTTCCATCTGTTTTAAAAGTTTTTGGACAAGCGGGGCCGGAAAAACCTCAATTCTGTCCAAGTCCGTAGGATCAATTGCCATTTTGATATCCAATCCGGTCTTGAGGTAAAGCGGAAAACTGCCGGTCGACATCGGAGTTTCCATCGGCAATCGGATTTGAAACGGAATCCGTTTGTGTTCACCCACTTGCAAGGTAAACGATTGAGACAGCCGATATTTCTCCATGGCATGAGCTATTTTTTTGTGATTTCGGTTTACCGTAACCACCAGGTAAAGATAGATATCTTCAACCTCTTGCGGGCTGTTGCCTCCCCGGACAAACACTTCCCCTTTCACCGTCTCTCCCGGGTAAAACCGGCTTCCCTCAAGCCGGGTATCAACCGTGGCGCCACCAATCCCCAAACTTGCAAGCGATTTGTAAAAAATCATGGATGAACACCACTCCTTGCCGGTTCAATATAAGGGGGCTAAAAGCTGTACGACCCTGCATCAGTCCTGAACATAAATTTGCTTCATATATTCCTCAAACTGTCTGGCCAGCCGCTCATGATCTTCGTTTTCGCGCTTCAGACGCTCCTGGCGCAAACGTTCCTGCGTGATCTCCTGTTGTCTTGCTTTTTCGGACGGGTCTGTATTCTCTGCTTTTTCGGAGGGCAGCGGAATGTTTGGCCAATTTTCTTCCAGATCTATTAAACCTGCTTGTTTTTTGATGATGGTCTTGTCAAGCAAGTAATATTTCGAGGATTGTTCCAGATCCTGGCGTTGCTTTTTCAGGCGCTCTTTTGTCTGATTTTCCAACAGTTCCCGCTGTTTTTGCAGCATCTCCTGCTGCCGGCGTTCAAATTCTTCAGCCTGTTTTTCCAGCAGGCTCTGCGCCATTTTTTCAAACTCTCGCCGCAGTCTCGCTTCCAGCTCTTCTTCTTTCTTTTCCAGCTCCTGCCGTTTTCTCTCCCATTCCAGCCTCTCTTTTTCCATCCGTTCCAATTCTTTTTGCAGCCGTTCTTCCTGCTCTTTTTCAAGCCGTTTGCGCTCTTTTTCCAACTCTTCGCGGCGCCGCCGTTCCTCTTCTTCCCGCTGTTTCGCCAGCCGTTCCTGCTCGAGCCGTTCTTTCTCCTGCTGTTCGCGCTCCCATTCTTCTTGCTCTTCCTTTTCAATCATCTGTTTGAATTCGTCTTTTTGGCGTTTCAGGAGCTCCTGTTCTCTCTTTTCAAACTCCTGGCGCTGCTTTTCCAGAAGTTCGGCCTGCCGTTTTTCAAGCTCCTCCCGTTGCTTGCTGAGCAGCTGCTCCTGACGTTCTTCAAATTCCCGCCGCAACCGCTCCAGCGTTTCCTGTTCCAATCTTTTCAGACGCTCTTCGCGCTCGGCATCTTCCTGCGGGATTTCTTTGCGATTGGCATCTTCCTCCGGGAGCTCTTTTCGGTCCGCCTCTTCCTGAGAGAGCTTTCTGCGGTCAGTATCTTCCGTCGGGAGCTCCTCGTTTTGCGCTGCTTCCTGCCTGTTGGAAACTGCATCCTGCGGAGTCTCTTCCGTGACAGCGGGGGCCTGTTCGGCCGGGACCGAATCAGCGGCAACGGCATCAGACGGATTCATTTGTTCAGCGAAAACCTCGGGCTCTTTTTCATTTTCCTGTACACTGGGCTGTTCTTCCACAGGCGGATGGTTTTCTTGCGATGATTCTTTACGTTCCCGGAACAGAAAGGAGAGAAACCCTTTTCCTTCTTTGCGCCTTTCGTATGCTTCAATTTGCGCGAGCACGGACTCAGGTGAATGGTTCTGCAAACATTTCGAGATCAGCTTGGCCATCGGTTTGGAAACGGGAAAACCGACGGGCAGCCTTTGCAGCGGCTTTTCCCGAAGCCGTCCGGACAACAAACAGTAGAAAAAGGTGCCCCAGTCCAGCGTTCGGGAATAAGTGATTTTCTCCGTCCCGCAGAACAAAACTTTTAATTCATCATTTGCCGTCATTCCGATATTGCGCGGATCAAGCAAGATGTACATTTTGAACGGCTTGGCTCTGAGCTCCCGTTCCAGTTGCAAAAGCTCTTTTCCCCATGCAACCACTTGATCTTCATCCACTTCTCTTTCCGAAATCACTTCCCTCAGCGGACGAATCGGTTCATAGGGCCGGATCAACACGAGAAAACGTTCCTCGTCGTACACTTCCTCAATGGGAAGAAGGAGCGGATGGTTCAAAGAGCGGTATTGCTCGACAACCTGGGGAGGTGCGGCCCCTTCCAGGAGAACCGACTCCAGGTAATACCGGGTGGAATCTTTGCGAGCCACTGCCATTTCCCCGCCAAAAAATTGAACGACGTGTTCAACATAATATAATCCTCGATACCATTCCCCCACTTGAAAAACGGACAAGTTTCTTCGCCTCCACAATTCACTTCCCAAATACAAGATAAACCCGGAAAAACCACATATGTTCCCAATTTGAGGATAACACAGGATGAAAGAAACAGACAACTGAACAACCTTTGAAATCGTGAATCACGGCCGGCTTGTTCCATGCCCGGCGGAATGCTCCCCGCCACCGCCAATCGCCCCGGGACACCCCCTGTCGCTCCCCTCTTTCACCTAGGCATTTCCCCAAAAGCGCGTTACAATGAAAGAGACATTTTCTAGGAGGAGGATGGTTCCTTGAATATACAACGTTCAGAAGAGCTTTACCAAAAAGCGCTAGACGTGATCGTGGGCGGCGTCAACAGCCCTTCCCGCTCCTTCCGGGCTGTTGGAAACGGAACGCCCATTTTTATGAAAAAAGCACAAGGCCCGTACTTCTGGGATGAAGACGGCAACCGATATATTGATTATCTGGCGGCATTCGGCCCGATCATCCTGGGGCATGCCCATCCGGTTGTCACCGCCGCCATCATCGAACAGGCAACCAATGGTGTTCTGTACGGAACGCCGACAGAAAAAGAGGTTCTGTTTGCGGAAATGCTGCGCGATGCGATTCCGTCAATGGAACAGATCCGCTTTGTCAACAGCGGAACCGAAGCGGTGATGACGACGATCCGGCTGGCACGCGCCTACACCGGCCGCGATAAAATCCTCAAGTTCGCCGGATGTTACCACGGACATTCCGATCTGGTGCTGGTTGCCGCGGGATCAGGCCCTTCCACTCTGGGAACCCCGGACAGCGCCGGCATTCCCAACAGTATCGCCAGCGAAGTGATCACCATCCCCTTCAACGATCTCGATGCTTTCGCAGAAGCAATGGAGCACTGGGGCGATCAACTGGCTGCAGTCCTGGTGGAGCCGCTTGTCGGCAACTTCGGCATCGTGCCGCCCAAACCCGGCTTCTTGCAAACCGTTAAAGAACGGGCGCATCAGGCGGGTGCGCTGGTCATTTTTGACGAGGTGATCACCGGTTTCCGCTTTCATTACGGCGGCGTACAAACATTATATGATGTCGAACCCGACTTAACCGCCCTCGGAAAAATCATCGGCGGCGGTCTGCCCATCGGAGCATACGGAGGTTCCCGCAAAATCATGGAGAAAGTGTCGCCGACGGGACCGATGTACCAGGCGGGAACCATGGCCGGAAATCCTCTGTCAATCTCAGCCGGTATCGCTTGCATCAAACAACTGTCACAACCCGGTACATACGAACGGTTGGAGCAAATGGGGAAAACTTTGAGCGATGAGATCATCCGCCTGGCCGGCAAATACGGAAACTCCGTTACGGTGAACCGGGTTGGCGGCGCCTTTACCGTATACTTTACTGACAAAACGGTTGAAGACTATGAAGGGGCAAAAGCTGCCGACGGCGAGCAATTCGCCCAATTTTTCCGTCTCATGCTGGAGGAGGGAGTCTATCTGGCCCCATCCAAATATGAAGCCTGGTTTTTAACAACTGCCCATTCGGAAGAGGATATTCAATTCACCATCAGAGCAGTGGAACGGGCATTTCGCCAAATGAAGCCGTAACAGACCGCACAGCTTGAAAACAACTGCCGGGAGTGATCCGCATGGAAGAAGCAACAACCTTATACGAAAAAATCGGAGGAGCCGACCGGGTACGCGCGCTGGTTGAGGCCTTTTATCCCCGCGTCCAGGCTCATCCGCTGTTAAAGCCGATCTTTCCCGAAGACATCCGTCCCGTCATGGAAAAACAGTATCTCTTCCTGACGCAATTTTTGGGTGGCCCTCCTCTCTATACCGAAAAATACGGCCATCCAATGCTCAGGGCACGGCATCTGCCTTTTCCGATCACGCCGGCACGCGCGGAAGCCTGGCTCGATTGCATGAGCCGTGCCATGGACGAAGTGGGGATTACGGGTCAGGAGCGCGAGCTCTTTTTCGGCCGCCTGGTCATCGCCGCCCATCATATGGTGAATCAAGAGGATGACTGAACGATATCAAAAACTCCCGGCCTCGATCACAAGCCGGGAGTTTCCATTTTGCCTCAGTCCAGGAAGCTTTCAATCATGTAGAGAATCTGTTCAAACCACGAACGCTTCGGGCTCGCCTTTTTTTCCGGAACGGGTTCGCCCGGCTTCTTTCGCCATTTTTCTTTCTCCGCGCCCAGGTTTTGAAAACCGATCAATTCCTCACAAGCCCATCCATCCCGGTCGGCATCCAGCGTATTCTGGGAATGCCGGAGATAATAGCGTTGGGCATCTTCCCAGCGGTCAAACGAATAACAGCCGATTTCCTTCGCCTGCACCGCATGAAAACCGGGAATTGTCAAAAACAGCAAGAGCAGAGCCAAAACAAAACCGATTTTCCTTTCCACTTTACACCAACTCTCTAAATAAAAAATTTTTAAATATACACAAAATCATCTCAATATGATAAGATTATTTCTAACCATCATCTTTAATACCCTAAAGGTAAAAAGCTACACTCCCCCCTGTTTACGATCATATCAAAAAATTAATACTCCCCTTAAAAAAACAAAATCCCAATAAAAGGAAATAAATGAATAAAAATTCATGATCATTTAAGAAAACGCTTACAGCAAAACTGCCACTTCCCGTTATTATCAAAGGTTTACGCAATCGACATCCTGAGATCATTTTTGTATAAAAGATATTGGAAAATGAATAAAAATGGCATCTCATACTTGCTATGTCATAAATTTTCATGTTATTCTTTTATTGCAATACGATGTTATGTTTTCTGCCAAAGCAATTTTTTTAAAAAACCATAACTCCTCTATCCAAAATTTTCTGTCAGGGAAAGGGGAGACATTATCATATCGGAGGTGAGGAGGAGCGATGACCGTTCCTGTGAAAAGAAGAGCAGACTTAGGGCGCTTCCAAAACCTGACTGCCAATGAACATGACAGTTGTGGCATTGTTGCCGTGATCGAAAAAGATGGAACACCCAAACGTCAAAACATGCTGGATACCATCGCAGCCCTGATCAAGATGGAACATCGTTCCGGATTTATCAATGGAGAAGGGGACGGTTGCGGCATCCTGACCGATATTCCGCGTGACCTTTGGGCGAGGGAATCTTCCCGCCAGAGCAAACTCCCCTCATCCATCGTACATGAACCTCGCTTTGCCGTTGCTCACATCTTTTTACCCAAACTCGGAAAACAAACCGATCATCATAAAAATGAAATCTTGCGTCTCCTCGCGCAGAACGGATTGCAAGTAGTGGCGCAAAAACTTGACCAGGTAAACAGCACCGTCCTGGGAAAAAACGGACTTCTGGATGAGCCTCATTTCTGGCAGTTGGCCGTGTTGGCGGAGAGTGATCAGAACTTGCCCCGCCGTTTATTCGACCTGGTCGTGGAAATTGAACAGAAATTTCCGGTGCAAGTCGCCTCCTTCAGCAATACGACGGTTGTTTACAAACTGATGGGCGCCGCCAGCCTTCTGCCCGACTACTTTGACGACCTCAACGACCCTGAATTCAAATCAGTCGTCACCATTGGCCACAACCGCTATTCAACCAACACTTTATCTAATTTTTTCCGTGTTCAACCTTTTTCCCTGCTCGGTCATAACGGAGAAATCAATACCATTCGCAAGCTCAGGGACGAGGCCAAAATGATCGGCGTTCCCCTTGATGATGACAGCAGTGATTCGCAGGATCTGAACCGCTTGCTCGAGACGCTGATCCATCATTACGGGTTTAGTCTGTTTGAAGCCATTGAAATGGTTTTCCCGCCCATTTTGCATGAATTAAAGCACCTGCCATCCGAGTTGAAAGATTTATACACTTACTACAGGCAAACGTGGGGACCTTTCGCCCAAGGGCCGGCCGGCATTGTTTCCCGCTACGGGGATGAATGTGCCTTCAGCGTTGATGCGCTCGGCCTGAGACCCCTTTGGCTGGTGGAAAACGATCGCGTCCTGTTCTTCAGTTCCGAACAGGGAATTATCCCCGCCAGAGAAATGGTCAGTGAACCGAAGCCGCTCGCACCCGGAGAAACGGTCGGGGTCCGGCTTGCTCCCAAGGTGAAGGTGCTGCAGCATCACGAACTGCAACAGATTGTGCTTCAACGGGCGAAGAAGCGTGCAGATTTCAGCGGTTTTCAATCCTACCTGTCCACACCGACGGGAAAAGGCAAGCCCGATACAATCATCCCTCCGGCCACAAACCAAGCATATGCGGCGTTTGGCTGGGAACGTGAACAAATTCAACTGGTGGAGCAGATGGCCGATACCGGGGTTGATCCGATTCGCTCCCTGGGACATGACGGCCCGCTGGCGGCTCTTGCCAAGGTGAGACAAAACATTCCCGACTATATCAAAGAGAGTGTCGCTGTCGTCACCAACCCGGCAATTGACCGCGAACGGGAAATGGAGCATTTCTCCACCCGCGTCATTATCGGCCCGCGCCCTTCGCTCTCCTCGACTCAAACGGAAGCTGTCCGAGTGGAGCTCCCCTCACCGATCCTCGTGGAAGGTGCGCAAGCCGGTGAAGTTTGCCTCGATTCGGCTACACTCTCATTCGAGGAACTGATCGAACGATTTGAGCAAACCGGATCAGTCACCCGTCTTTCCCTTTCCTATCAGCGGAAAACAGGAATAAAACAAGCATTGGAACAATTGGGGAAAGATGCGATCCAAGCCGTAAAAGAAGGAGCGAACCTCCTTTTGCTCGATGATAACGGCTGCCATCAGGGTGACAACTTGTTCCTGGACCCGCATTTGGGCATCTCGACAGTGGATCAGGCGTTAAAACGGGAAACGGGGCCGGACGGGCAAAACCTCCGCCGTCAGGCAAGCATTGTCGTCCGTTCCGCGGCCATGCGCAACCTGCATGACTTGGCTGTCGCTATCGGATTGGGAGCAGATGCCGTCTCGCCATATCTCATGTTTGCCACAATCGCCGAAAAAGAGGAAAAATCAGCCCTGAAACTCTTTCAGGCAATTAACAAAGGCTTGGAAAAAATCATCTCCACCATCGGAATTCATGAACTGCGCGGTTACGCCCGCCTGTTCTCCTCCATCGGTTTAAGCCCCGAAGTGGCGGACACACTCGGCATCGTCAATTATTGCGGCTCTGACCAGGCTGGTCTCCACTGGCGTGATATGGAGAAGGATGCAGAGGAGAGACAAACCGATTTCCATAGCGACAAAGCCAAACCAGCCCGCCTCTTCCACCTCTGGCCGCGCATCTGGAAATCGATCGGTCAATTGGCCGGCGGTTCGATCCAATATGACGAATTTGCGCAAAAATTAAATGACCTGGAAAAAGAGAACCCTGTCTCTCTGCGCCATGTGGCCGATTTGCGGCAAAGCGGAGACCAGGGGATCAATCCCGCAGAAGTGGATATCCGCGTTGGAGATCACGACTTGCCGTTTGTGATCAGCTCGATGTCGTTCGGTTCCCAGAACGAGGTGGCTTTCCGCGCATATGCCGAAGCGGCAGACCGCTTAAACATGATCAGCCTGAACGGCGAAGGCGGCGAAATCAAAGATATGCTCGGCAAATATCCGAAAACGCGCGGTCATCAGATCGCATCCGGGCGATTTGGCGTCAATGTCGAACTGGCGAACTCGGCCAACATTTTGGAAATCAAGATCGGCCAGGGGGCAAAACCCGGGGAAGGCGGCCACCTGCCCGGCAAAAAGGTCTCGGCCAAAGTGGCAGCGGCCCGCAACGCCACACCCGGCAGCGACCTGATTTCGCCCTCCAATAACCACGATATTTACTCAATCGAAGATTTGGCGCAAATCATCACCGAATTAAAAACCGCCAACCGCCAGGCAAAAGTGATCGTCAAAGTGCCGGTCGTGCCCAATATCGGAACGATTGCCGTGGGCATTGCCAAAGCGGGCGCCGACATTATCACCCTGAGCGGATTTGATGGCGGAACCGGGGCTGCCCGGATTCATGCGTTGCAACACGTGGGTCTTCCGGCGGAAATCGGCATTAAGGCCGCACATAATGCGTTGATCGAGGCAGGCATTCGCGATCAGGTCGAATTGTGGGCCGACGGCGGAATGCGCAGCGCGCTCGACGCGGTGAAACTGATGCTCCTCGGTGCAAACCGGATTGGTTTCGGTACCCTGGCCATGCTCGCCATCGGGTGTACCACCTGTCGCGGCTGTCACTTGGACACCTGCCATGTCGGGATCGCCACGCAAATCGAAACACCGGAAGAAGCGGAAGAACACGGACTTCGCCGGTTTGTACCCCGGGACTTCGATTTGGCCGTCGCCGGACTGATGACCTTGTTCACAGCATTTGGCGAAGAAGTGAAACGGCTCACCGCGCAGCTTGGCTTTAAACGTGCCCAGGATCTCGTGGGCCGGTCCGATCTCCTGGAGCAGGTGAGAGAGCAGGATAAACTCGATCTGACTGAGCTATTGCGCCTCAGTTCAGAATGGACCAATATTGGGGTGAAGGAAAAAACGGAAACACCGGCTCTCGTTGCCGCGGGAGCATCGCTGGTGATGTCCGAATCTGCCGTTTCGGCAACCCAGGAATATTCGCACACGTTTGCCGGCATTCACAGCGCTCACCGGGTGTTGCTCTCAGATCTTTCCGGAACCCGGGTCCGCAACCGGCTGGATGGCAGCTATCATTCCCTGCCGAAGTGGAGTTTCTCCTTTACGGACGGCTCAGTTCCCGGGAACGGATTTGCCGCCTTCCACGCCGACGGCATTTCGGCAACCGTTCATGGCGGAGCGCAGGACGGTGTCGGGAAAACAGCCTTCGGCGGCAAGGTCGCCATTCTCAAAACACGCAACCGGAACGGCATTTATGTAAACGGCTCTGTGGGAAAAAGCTTCTGCTACGGCGCGCAAAAAGGGTTGTTTATCGTTCAGGGCAACGCGGACTCCCGTGCAGGCATTCGCCTCTCCGGCGCCGACATCATCATTGCCGGTGACATCAAGGAGCCGTTGCGGGATGAACTCGGCATGATCGGAAATCGCGCCAATATCAAAGGATTTGCTTTTGAATATATGACGGATGGACGTGCAGTGGTTCTCGGGGACCCGGGACCGTGGATCTGTTCGGGCATGACGGGCGGTGTCGTTTACCAGCGGCTGCAACCGGAACTGGGTCTGGATGAAGCCGCCGTCATGCGCCGGATCGCCAAAGCGGCCAAAGTGGCGATGGAACCGCTGAGCGAAAAAGGGGTGAGAGATCTGCAAGAATTACTGGGCCTTTACCACACGGAGCTCATCCTTTCCGAACAGTGGGATGAAGCGCAAAAAGTCGAAGACTTGCTCAAGGATCTCGACCGCCATTTCATCCAAATTATCCCGCAAAAACAACAGGCGGACCCATCCATCTCCACCGAATAAACCAATCATTCAATTCATCCTCCCCGGGATCGGGGGGGATTTTTTTCAGCACCATTTTTGATTTATCTGCTTTTCCCGCCGGATTTCCCGCATTTTTCACATCAATAGACAAAAGTTATTTGTAACATTAGCGAAATATATCATTTTTTTGAAGGAAGGAAAAGGAATATGCAGAATATTTCATACCCAACTGAGGATTTGGTGTGAACTGAAAGGTGGGTATCTGATGTTTAAAAGTTTTACCCCTCCCTATCGGGATCAAAAAAGAAAAAAGATCGCCAGCAGCATTGCCGTGCTTGAAAAAATACCGCTCGGCGGAATCAGTCAGTCCGTCCTGATTCGCAGCCGCGATACCAAACACCCCCTCCTGCTCTTTATCCACGGAGGTCCGGGCCACGCGCAAATCGGTTTTGCCCGGCATTATCAAGAGGAGCTGGAAAAGCATTTTATCGTCGTCAACTGGGATCAGCGCGGAAGCGGCAAATCCTATTCAAAACGGCTCGATCCGGCTTCACTGACCATCGAACAGCTCGTTGCCGATGCACACGAACTCATCATTTATCTCTTAAAGCGATTCGGACAGAAAAAACTGTTTTTGGCCGGACACTCATGGGGAAGCATCGTCGCCGCTCTCGTCGCCAAGCAATACCCGGAACTGATTCACGCCTATATCGGGATCGGGCAAATGACTGATGTCGAACACGGAGAAATGATTTCCTACCAAATGGTCCTGATTTACGCGCGCCAAAATGAAAAATTCTTTGCCGTCCGCGCGCTAAACCGGATCGGCTATCCACCGTATCGCCGGATTCGGGATCTGTTGGTGCAGCGCAAATGGCTGTCCAAATTCGGTGGGGATGTACGCAAAGGAAGCCTGTTCAGCTTTCTCAGGCGCGGACTGTTCTCGCGAGAATACACCCTGGCCGACTGGTGGCGCTTTTTTCAGGGAACACGCTTTACGATGAAACATCTCGGTCCGAAAATCATGCAAATGAACCTGTTTAACGAGATTTCCGAGCTCAAGGTGCCCGCTTATTTTTGCGTCGGCCGGTATGATTACCTCTCTCCGTTTGAACTGCAGGAAAAATTCTGCGAGCAGTTGAAAGCACCCAAAAAAGACCTTATCTGGTTTGAAAACTCAGCTCATTGCCCTCATTTTGAAGAACCTTCATCCTTTTTGGTCGTCCTCTTGCGCATCAAAGAAGAGACCGCCATTCTGAAGCGGCAAACTCTCTCCCACACTCTCAATTTAAAAGGCGCTTTGCTTCAATAGAGCAATGTCGCCTTTTTTCGTCCGGTTTCCCTGTCGATCCAACAACTGTAATCGTAATACTCACCGCAATATGGGCAACCTCCCCTTACTCGATGGTTTGGTTACGGTGCAGGCAACAATCCGCCAATCTCTTCCATCACCCCATTCGAATCATCAAAATAAAAAACGAATCACAACGATCCGCAGCAATCGGGATTTTCTGTTCAGTTGCTCCCCGTATGGTGAATGGCTTGATAATGTTCAATGATATAAGGGTAAATAAGTTTAAATAACAAAGTCCCCAAAAAACTTCCTAAAGTATTTAAAATAATATCATCAACATCGAAACTCCTGTACTTATAGTTGATTAACAGAGAGACAAAAATCTGTAACAACTCAATGGATAGACTAACCAAAAAACCGATAAAGACTGCTCTTGTAACAGATTGTTTTATTTTCTTCGAAATAAATGGGAGAATCACTCCAAGAGGCATTAACATAACTAAATTGCCTAAAATCTGCTTAATCGCGATGGTTGGCGATACTGCCTGTGTAGCGGTAGTATAAATGCTAAAAAAGGGAATATAATTATCTTTCTCCGGATACATACGAACCAACGGATCTGAATTATCAAAAGGAATAGGCAGAAGAGTAACACCTATCAAGCAAACAATATATACACCCAAAATGATTTCAAAAGGACTTTTTGCCAATTAAAAAATTTTCTTTTTATTATGTAATAAGGTAATCGAACCAGGAAAAATAGAAGTCCTAAAATTAACCCTATAAAGATATTAAAGCTAATCATCGTAAACCTCCCAACACATGAATAGTTTCGGCCCATATCTTCAGTCACCGTTTCGACTGCTCCAACACCATCCTGAGGTTATTGCACAACAAAAAAGTAATCACCGGATTCCACCCTTGGCCGTTCTTGCAATATCTCCCACCTTGCAAGTGGGTCATTGATTGAATGCCTCACCAAGCGGTATAAGCCAAAGTGTTTTCCCGATCCATTGCAATCCTCCTTTTCAATCCACAGAGGATGATTCAACAAGAACGAGCTTTGTTACCCCAACTCGATTACCGTGATCTCCGGACGGCAAGCAAACCGGAACGGCAAGATGGTTGTCCCGATGCCGCGATTTGTATAGAGGGTAAGCCGCTCATTGATTTGATATAACCCGGAAGAAAACTTCCTGGACAGTGGCGGGGTAAACAGCGGGCCGAAAAATGGCAGGTTAATCTGACCGCCATGGCTGTGACCGGATAATTGCAAATCGACCGGATCAGAGGAGATAACCTTGGCAAAATCCGGTTCATGGACCAGCATCAAATGAAAAAGATCGGGATCAAATCGGGCATCGTTAAAAACTTTTGAGTGATCCGGTTTCCCGTTCAGCAAATCGTCAAGGCCAGAAACAGAAATAACATCATTCCCTTTTTTCACGAGCGTCCATTCGTTGATCAACAAGCGAAAACCGGCACTGGTCAAGCAGTCCTTCACCAAAGCCGTATCACCCCAATAATCATGATTGCCCAGGATGGCGAACTTTCCATAAGGAGCGTCGATTTGTTTCAACAGATCGGATACCTTTATCGCCTCACCGCGGGAGAAGCGGCGGTCGATTAAGTCCCCCGTAAAACAGAAGAGATCGGGATGAAGAGACCGCACTTGGTCCACAAGCGTTTGCAACTGCTCCGGACCATAAAAAAATCCAAAGTGAAGGTCGCTGATTTGCACAATCTTCATACCCTTGAAAGAAACAGGAAGTCTCGGGGATGAAATGCGAATCCGATTGATCTCGAGCTGATTTTTTTCCACAAAAAATGAATAACCGGTCAGTCCCAATACGAAAAGCCCTGCTGCCGCAAGAATCCCCTTTTTGAGGAAATTTCTGCGGGTGAGCTTTTTTTCTGCATTTATTCGCGTTACCGGCAACTCTTCTTCACCTCTAATCCCCTTTCCAGCAGCGAATGATAAACATGGATCTTGCTCCACATCCCCACCCGGTACTTGGTTCGAACTCACACTCTTCCGGATGTCTCCGGGACATTTTCAGTATAATAAAAATACCATTGGGAATTTTCATTTTATAAAAATAAAGTGAAGGGATGGGATAGCGGATATATGGATGCAGTAGTCGAAAATATGAAAAGCCCCGAAGAACGTGAAAAAAATGCAAGGATCGGTTTCCGCCTTTTTTGGATCGCCATCGCCTTCTTCATTACCGGCATTTTGCTTTTAATCTTTTTCGGTTGATCTCCCCTCCTTTATCAGCTGCACGTCAGCGGATTGGTAAATATGGGTTCACGAAACATAAATTTTATGAGAAAATAAAAATGAGTGATTGTAAGACTAACCCCTTTTTGTCTTATTCCTCCTATGAGGAAGGGAACACGGTTCCCACCAGTCCGCATTGGAGAGGATGATTTCATTGAAACGAGACCAAATCTTGAATAGCGAAGATTTACTCCTCCCTGCCAAAAAAACGGCTCCTTGCTCGATCTGCGGCAAGGAAGCGCATTATGTAGAGGTTAGCTTTGAATCTCCCATCTGTTCCAAAGAGTGTGCCAAACAGATGTGGAAGTTATATGTTGATACACAAATTTCTCGCAAATATAAAACAATTGACTTTTATACGGCCGATTAACGATGACGCACAGCCCCTCCGCATTGGCTGTGCGTCGTTCTATGATTTGCCGGGACTCAATCTCTCTTTCCCTCCACCGTCAACGGTCCCGTTTTGATCTCCCTCAATCGCAACGAATCTTTGATTTGCTCGGCCTGGTCGACAAAAAGCACTTCGGGCAAAATCACATGCCTCTTCAGATCGACCGGCATCATTACAAATCCATCCTTGTATGTATCCACCACCACATACGGTGAGGAGCCCTGTGTCACCAGGTATTCCGTCTGGTTGGAGGCGATAATGTAACCGCTCGCCCTGGAGACGGAAATGACAATCATCACCAGTGCCAATCCTGTCAGCAGCCAATTTTGTCTCATGGCAAAGAACAACAGGAGTGCCGTAAGCAGAACATATACAAGGAAAAAGAAAAAAATTTCCCAAAGCGATTGCTTGAATTGATAATCCAGCTTCAGCCCGAGTAACAAACCGATGGAGAAGGGGAGAATCACCGGCAAAACAAATTTGCCGTAGCGCATCGCATAAGGCCGCTGCAAAAACATGGCCAGTACCAGAATGACAAAAACAATCGAAGCGACAGCCAAAATGACGGTGTTCAAACTGACATCCGCATAGAGTGAGGGGAGCCCGTAATATTCTTTATAACTCACATCCGAAAGATAAGCGGCAAAATAGCCCAAGCCGGTAACTCCCCCCAATAAAATTCCATCGGAAAAGGGCATTTTCTTGATCATTTTTTCTGTGGCAGATATCTTTTTTCCCTGATCAGTTACCGCTGTCAACAAAGAGAGGATTTTTCCTGTACCGTTGAAGTTTCGCTCTGTGTTGTTGCTGTCCACTGGAAACAAAATCCCCCTTCATTCCGGCATGGAGTCAAAAAGGCCCCGATCCGTTCAGACAACAGGCTGGATGTCCATCCCTTTAAAAACCCCAATAAGCCCGGAACAAATCCGTTGTCGTATTTGCCGGGTAGATGACAAACAGGATCAGATAGGTTGTGATCGCGGTAATCGCCCCAACAAACCAGATCCGTGCCGTCCAGCGGCCGAACGCACGGTGACGGTCAAAACGCTTTTTATAGGCGAAATAAAGTGTAATTACCGCCAAGATCGGAGCGATTGAAGTCACCGTGATGTGGAAGGTAAGAAAAGCCGTGTAATACGGCAACAGATAATGAGGTCCGCCAAATGGCACGTTTCCGAGAAACATCGTCCGGTACATATAAAGGGCGAAAAAGCCCGCCGCGAAGATTACGGAGGCAATCATCAGACGGCGATGCACCTTGACGCTGCCCCGTCGGATCATCACCCATCCGATCGCCATCAGAATGGCGCTGATCGTGGTACACGATGTACTGACCAGCGCAATCACACTTCCTTGCACAAAGCATAACCTCCTTACAAAAAACCGTTCATTTTTTCGGCTCAACCCGGGATGCAATTCTCCGGCATGGTGCCCGCTGACCGACCACTTTCTCAGAAAAAATGCCCTCCGGCCTGTCGCTGGCAGAGGGCATTTTTTCTTACATCAAAATAATTCCTACCGCAGAAATTACCGCAATCACAATTCCCAGCATGATAAAGATCGCATAGTAAGCCGATCCTTTCTGTCCAAGATGCATGAAGGTGAACAGCTGCAGGAAAACCTGAATGACGGCAAACACGAGAATCAGCGGCAGAATAAGATGTTCGGCAACGACAGAGCCCGATTTGATCACCACATAAAAAGCTGCCGCCGTCAGTATAATCATGATCAGAAAAGAAATCAAGTGTTTGACCGCGCTTTCCGGCTTAGGTGATACGGCGTGATTATCGGAATGTTGGTTTTCTGTCACCGCTTACCCCACCTTTCCGAGAAGATACACGAGCGTGAAAATGAAGACCCAAACAACATCGATAAAGTGCCAATACAGACTGGCCACAAACAGTTTGGGAGCCATTTCCTCCGTGATGCCCCGTCCGGCAGCTTGCAACATCAGTGTGGAAATCCAAATAATCCCGAAAGTTACGTGCGCTCCGTGCGTGCCCACAAGAGCGTAGAAGGAAGAGCCAAAGGCACTGCTCGTAAAAGTATGCCCTTCATGCACATAATGAATAAACTCGTTGATCTCCAAAATGAGGAAGGCGAGTCCCAACAAAACGGTTACTGCCAGCCAGAACATCATTACCTTCTTTTTCAGTTGGTTCATCGCCAGAATGGCCAGTACGCTGGTCAGGCTGCTGGTGAGAAGGAAAGCCGTGGCCAAACCGACCAATTTCAAATCGAACAGTTCATGTCCGGATGGACCGCCCATCGTTTGATGCCGCAAAGCCAGATAGGTACCAAACAGACAGGCGAAAAGAACGGTTTCTGCCCCAAGGAACAACCAAAATCCAAGAACTTTATTTCTGCCCTCAAATGTGGCCGTCTCCAGATGGTTCGGCATATGGGGACTTCTGCTTGCTTCCGTATGTGTTGCCATTATGCCTGAACCCCCTTATTCGTTTCTTCAATCTCATCCGGTTCAATGTGGTAACCATGATCACGATCAAATGAACGCAAGAACAGGCAAACGATTACCAGCACCAACCCGATTATTGCACCGACGAAATTGCCGCGGAAGATGAACCCGAAACCGGCGATGAAAAATCCGAGCGCCATCAGGATGGGAATGAAGGATGAAGATGGCATATGAATCGAGCCGAGCGGTTCAGCAGGAGGCAAACTTTTGTTTCCTGCCTGTTTTTCCATCCACCAGGCATCATACCCGCGCACCAACGGCAATTGGGCAAAGTTGTAAACCGGCGGAGGTGACGAAATCGCCCATTCCAGCGTACGCCCGTCCCACGGATCGGCCGGAGCAGGAGCCGCTTTTTTGAACGACCAGTAGATGTTGTACAAGAAAGCGATCGTTCCGATGGCCATTCCCACTACCCCGATAGTACTGATCAGGTTGAGACTGTCCAGCCCCATGCCCGGCTGGTAGGTGAAGACGCGTCGCGGCATTCCGAACAGTCCCAGGAAGTGCTGCGGAAAGAAAGTGAGGTGAAACCCGATCAGGAATGTCCAGAAATGGATTTTTCCGATGGTCTCATTCAGCATCTTGCCGAACATTTTCGGCCACCAGTAGTAAGCTCCGGCAAACAATCCCATCACGGTACCGCCAACAAGTACGTAGTGGAAGTGGGCCACGACGAAGTAGCTGTCCTGGTACTGGAAGTCAGCCGGCGGAGCAGCAAGCATCACCCCGGTCATCCCCCCCATCACAAAGGTCGGGATAAACCCGATGGCAAACAGCATCGCTGTCGTGAAGCGAATTTCGCCGCCCCACATGGTAAAGAGCCAGTTGAACACCTTGATCCCGGTAGGCACTGCAATGGCCATTGTCGCCACCGCAAAGATAGAGTTCGACACCGGTCCAAGTCCAACGGTAAACATGTGGTGCACCCAAACCATGAAGGAAAGGAATGCGATCAAAACGGTCGCAAACACCATCGAAGTGTAACCGAACAGGCGCTTACGCGAAAATGTGCTGATTACTTCGGACATCACCCCGAAGGCCGGCAAAATCACGATGTACACTTCCGGATGGCCGAAGATCCAGAACAAGTGCTCCCAGATTACAGCGCTTCCACCCATGGTGTAATCAAAGAAATGCGAACCGAACAAACGGTCAAACATGAGCAGCAGAAGAGCGACTGTCAAGGGAGGAAAAGCAAACAGGATGATGGTTGATGTAACAAAGCTGGTCCATGTGAACATCGGCATCCGCAGAAAAGTCATGCCCGGAGCACGCAAATTGATGATTGTGGCCATGAAGTTCAGACCACCGATCAAGGTTCCGATCCCGGCAATCTGCAAGCCGAGCACATAGAAATCGACACCCGGTCCGGGACTGTAATTGTTCAAAGCGAGCGAAGTATAAGAAGTCCAGCCAGCGTCCGGCGCACCGCCGAAAATCCAGGAGAGATTCATTAAAAGCCCGCCGGCGAAGAAAAGCCAGAACCCGAGCGCGTTGACAAAGGGAAAAGCGACGTCCCGCGCACCGATCTGCAGGGGAACGACCGCATTCATCAGACCAAAGATCATCGGCATCGCCGCCATGAAGATCATGGTCGTTCCATGCATGGTCAGCAATTCGTTAAACGTATCCCCGACAAACAGGTCGTTGTGGGGAACCACCAATTGCAACCGCATAAACAGCGCTTCGATTCCGCCGACCAGGAAGAAGAAGAAACCCGACAGAAAGTATAAAATCCCAATCTTCTTATGGTCCACCGTGGTGAGCCAATCCCATACTTTGCTATTTTTTACGCGTTCCAAGAAGGTTTTGTTATACCCCCCGGTAAGGATCGCCGTAAGAAACAGCGCAAATACGATCAGCACTATCAGCGTCCCCATGGTGTTCCCTCCTTCTTTCTACTTTTGATAGATTAATAGTTTTGTGAGATGAGTAGAGATTGCGAAATTTCCCGCCCAAAAAAAACGGTTACTTTCGACTCATCAAGTAATCGGTCAATGCCTGAATTTCATCCGGTTGCAAGTAATTGATTTTCGGCATCAAGGCTCCCGGCTTAACTGCTTGCGGATTATGAAGCCATTGTTTCAAATGCTGTTCATCATGAGGCAAAACGCCTGCAATTGTTGTGCGCGTCCCGAACTTGTTCAAATCCGGGCCTTGGACATTTGGATTGATTCCAGCATGGCAGCCCATGCAGTTTTGCTGGAAAAGCTGTTCCCCTTTTTTCTCGCTTGCCGTTGTCACGGGAGCTGGAGGGGCTTTCATTTCTGCGACCCATTTATTGAAGTCGGCATCATTCGAAGCGATCACCTTGAAATCCATCAAAGCATGGCCGGCACCGCACAATTCAGCGCATTTCCCCTGATAGACACCAGGTTTGTCGGCATCCAGAGTCATATGGTTGACGCGGCCGGGGACTACGTCTGTTTTCCCTTGGAGTGATGGTACCCAGAAAGAGTGCAAGACGTCTTTCCCGTGGATTTCCAGATCAACTTTTCTGCCGACAGGAATATGTAACTCTTGCGCCGTTTTAATTCCCAGGTCCGGATACTCGAATTCCCACCAATATTGGTGACCTGTGACCACAACGCGAATCGCATCCTTTGTTTTCGGCTTCTCGGAAAGATCAAAGGTAGTGCTTACCGTCGGAACCGCCAGAATCGCCAATAAGATAATCGGAATGACAGTCCATACAATTTCCAGTACGGTATTACCATGAACCTGTTCCGGCATGCGGTCAATGCCTTTCCGTTTCCGGTAGCGAATCAGCACATAAATGTAAATCGTCGTCACTACTGCAAAAACGGCAAGCATGAGAATGAAGCTCCAATTGATGAGATCCAATTGTTTCTCACCCGCTGATCCGTGCGGGTCGAGAACGTTCATTTCCACCTTGCTGTTGCTGCACCCTGACAGAGCGAGCGCAAGTAGTGCGAATACTGGCAAGACTCGCCACATACGTTGTCGACTCACCACGATCCAACCTCACTTTCTGTTAGCTTGATCCGGCCTCAAGAGCCCAAGGCCGGATCAATGATTTACAACAGTGCATCTCCAAATCTATATGAAGCTCTTATTAAGCACTGTATCCATTCTTACAGCATTTGAATCAGATCATAGATCGTAACATCTAAAACCATGGCAAACAGGATCGCCGTCAAATAGATCAGGGAGTAGAAAAACAGCTGCTTTGCCCATTTTTCGTGATCCTGCGTTTTGAAGCCTTTCCATGCCAAAGCAATATAGATTCCTCCCAGAATAAGAGCGAGAACCAGATAAATCCAGCCACACGCTCCCGTAAAGAAGAGCAACAGAGAAGAGAAAAACAACATAACCGTAAAGAACAGCGTTTGTTTCTTGGTCTCCGCGGCTCCCTTGACAACCGGCAACATGGGAATTCCAGCCGCACGGTAATCCTCCGCTTTGCGCATCGCCAACGCGAAGAAATGAGGAGGCTGCCACATAAACAGAATCAAAAACAGAGCCCAGGCATTTAAATCAATGTGCGAAGTAACAGCAACCCAACCGATCATCGGCGGAACTGCCCCGGAAAAACCGCCGACCACCGTGTTCAACGTGCTGGTTCTCTTCAGCCACATGCTGTAGATGACGACATAGACAAATGAACCGATAAAACCGAGAATCGCGGCTAGCAGATTGACTCCGAACGCAAGGATCAGGAGTCCCAGCACCGTCAGACTGATTCCGTACCAAAGCGCCACCGCCGGCTTGATCCTTCCCCCGGCCACCGGCCTTGTCTTGGTACGCTCCATCAAAGGGTCTATATCGCGGTCAATAAAGTTATTCAACGTACAGCTGCCGGCAATCACCAAAGCCGTTCCAAGCAACGTGATCAGAAGGGTTACCAATTGAAATGAGTGGATTCCTGCAGCCACCCAGTATCCGGCAAAAGTTGCAATCAAATTGCTTTTATTGATCCCTGGTTTGGTAATTTCGATATAATCACGCCAGGTAGCTTTAGATGCTGATTCAAATGGCTCCGTTTTGATGATGCGATCTGCAGCGGTTTGCTGAGATAATGGTTCCACCGCACAGACCTCCTTTCTAAGCCAAGAAACGCAGTGAAATAAAACTGTTTTCCCCACTTGGAAAACAGGTTATGGCTATACAGAAAGCGGGAAATATTTGATTATAACATGCAAAAAATGTAACAATCGTAGGTAGAATGCCCTATGATTTTACATTCCATTTCTCAAATATTGGAATCGAGAAATGTCAAAAGTCATGGTTTATATCATCACCATTTTAGATGATCAACAACCTTCATGCAAGGGTGGCATGGATGGCTCATTCAGAGATATAACAATGAATCACCGATATTATATCCCTTTTGCCCGCTTTCCTTTCATTAAATCCTTTCTATTTTAGTCTAAACGATGGCATTTGTTTGAAGGTGACATATCTGTGAACAATTTTTGATCAACTGCCGGGATTTTCCTGGAAATGAGAACGGGACAAAAAAACGGCACGGTTTCCTTCCGCGGGAAACGTACCGTTTTTTGGTGAATTTATTATTTTTCATGAAGCATACGGCTCGATTTAAGCCATTTTACCGCTTCCACACACGTTCCGTTTTCGACGGGGATTTGCTTTAGTTCATCCATCAGCATGTAAACTTGCTGCAATCCTGAGGTTTCACCCAGATTTTGATTTTTCCCCTTGGCCAATTCTTCCAAATTCGGAATGCCCGGCCCGGTATCCTGTACCTGAATCTTAATTCCTTTCCGGTCTTCTTCCTCCACCGTCGCGATCGTAATGATTCCCTTATCCGCATATTGAACGACATTGCGTGCCAATTCTGAGATCGATTGTACGATACGCGCTTGATCCAGTTCGTCAAATCCCACTTCCCTGGATAATTCGCGCGCTTCACTGCGAATATGTACAATATCCCATTCGTAGTTGATTTCAAAGGTTTTACGCATGTTTCCCCTCCATCAAGTGGTGAGAGTCCCGATTTGCCGTCTGCGGATCATTTACGGTCCCGTCCAAATTCTGTACATTGAATAAATCGGCGTACAATCCGTTTTTCCGCAACAATTCTTCATGTGTCCCTTGTTCCGCTACTCGTCCGTGCTCGATAACCAGAATTTGATCCGCATGTGTAATAGTGGAAAGCCGGTGTGCGACTACGATTGTCGTTCGATTTTTCGCCAGGCGGTTCAGCGATTCCTGAACCAGATGTTCGGATTGCAGATCAAGTGCCGATGTTGCTTCGTCCAAAATCAGGATTTCCGGGTCCTTGAGAAAAACCCTGGCCAAAGCAATCCGCTGCTTCTGGCCTCCGGACAGTTTGACACCCCGCTCCCCGATCTCCGTCTCATACCCGTCCGGAAGTTCCATGATAAATTCGTGGGCGTTTGCTGCTTTTGCCGCTTCGATGATTTCTTCTTTGGTCGCTGTAACCTTTCCCATCCGGATATTTTCCTCCACTGAACCGCTGAACAAAATGTTTTCCTGCAAAACCATTCCGATATGGCTCCGCAAACTGCGCATTGTAAAATCTTTCACATCGATTCCGTCTATTTTCACCTGTCCCTCGATCACATCGTAAAAACGGGGGATCAGGGAGATAATCGAGGATTTTCCTCCACCACTCGGCCCGACCAGTGCCACCGTCTGTCCGGCAGCAACGGAAAAATTCACTCCGTCCAAGATCCAGTCCTGGTCGTCATGATAACGAAACCGAACATTTTCAAACTCAATTTTCCCCTTAACCGCCGGGATCTCACGAGCCTGCGGAAGATCGAAGATATCATAGGTCTCATCCATGAACTCGAACACCCGATCCATTGAAGCAAAGGCCTGGGTCAAAGTTGTGGAAGAATTAACCAGGCGGCGAATCGGATTATAAATCAGGCCCATATAGCCATAGAAGGCCGTTAACGCACCAATGGTCAACTTATGTTCAATCACGAGATAGGCTGATGTTCCGATCACGATAATCGGGGCCAAATCAGTAATCGTGTTGATCGCCGCAAATGTTTTGGCGATCCACCTTGTTTGCAACAACGCTTTATCCAAGTAATAAGCATTTCGTTTTTCAAATTGCTCTTGTTCTTCCCTTTCCAAATGAAAAGCGCGAATAACGGAAATCCCTTGAATTCGTTCGTGCAAATGCCCTTGCAATTCGGCCAGTGCCTGCGAGCGCTCTTTCGTGTAGCGACGCATGTTTTGGAAAAAATATTTGACCGAAACCGCATATAACGGAAAAATCGCAAGGGAAACAGCGGTCATGAACGGATCGATCCAAATCATCATCGATACGGCGATGAGAAGGGTCGACAGATCCAGCCAGATATTCATCATCCCGGTTACGACAAATTCTTTTGTCTGTTCGACATCATTGATCACGCGAGAGATAATCTGCCCGACCTTCTGATTCTGATAAAACTTCAACGATAGTCTTTGAATGTGATCAAACAACCGGTTGCGAATATCAAACAAAATTTTGCTCGCTGTCCATTGGGCAAAATATTGCCGGTAATACTCGACCGGGATTCGGACCACCGTAAACAGCAGGAAAGCTCCGCCGATCACCCAGGCGAGTTTCTGCAATTTTTCATGTGCCGCCATCGAACTGAGCAACAGATGATCGACCACATACTTCAATAACAGCGGCAACAACAGCGGAATCCCGAATTTTAAAATCCCGATCGCCATTGTCAAGCAGATTTCTTTCCAATAAGGCTTAACAAACCGAAGATAACGTCTCATACTCCCCATCTTTATTCAACCCCTACAATTTGCTTTTATATCCACATTGCCATGGCCCGGAGTATGGTGCAAGACGACCGAAGGAGAATTTGTCCCTCCGGCACATACAACCCCGCTCTTCCCCGTTTCATCCTCTGCTGTATCTTCTTCGGTTTAGTTGTTTAACGCCTTACACTTTTTATAACGAAAGTTAGACCCAAAAAGATTCATGGCAATTTTTTAAAAATGTTAAAACACAGGTTTTTGAGTCTAAGCAGTAAGTCATCGGTGCAAAACTGGTTCACCTGCGGAAGCAAATGCCCTCAGATGCCAGATTGTAACCAATCTCGCCCAAACAGGCAAGGGGAGGAAAACACGAGAAACATCTTTTTGGAGCAAAACTATTATATCATAAACAATACTGAATTTTCGTTCAAAATAAAAAAGGCCGAGACTCTTTTGTGAGACTCGGACCTTTTCTTGTTTGTTTTTTAATGTCTGGCTTTTTCAAGGGCTGGGAGCAGTTTCGGATTGAGAATTTTGATGTAGGTCCCTTTCATTCCGAGCGAACGGGATTCCACGACACCTGCGCTTTCGAGTTTTCTCAGCGCATTTACAATAACGGAACGCGTGATTCCGACACGATCGGCAATTTTACTTGCAACGAGCAATCCTTCCATTCCATCCAGCTCATTAAAGATGTGTTCTGCCGCTTCCAATTCACTGAAGGAGAGCGAATTGATCGCCAATTGCACGACTGCGCGGCTGCGTGCTTCTTCTTCTACCTGACCGGCACGTTCACGCAAAATTTCCATCCCGACAACGGTTGCTCCATACTCAGCCAAGATCAGGTCTTCTTCTTCAAAACGCGTGTTCAGGCGGGACAGCACCAGCGTACCCAGATGATCCCCACCGCCAATGATCGGCACCAGGGTGGTAAACCCTTCGCGGAACATGTCCTTCATCTCCGTCGGGTAAGCGGTATAAGGGCTGTCCACACCAACGTTGGTCATGGTTTGGTCTACTTCCATGAGAAGTTTGGCATAATCAACCGGGAACTCGCGGTTTTTGAGATATTGTTCCATCCGCTCGTTGGCCAAGTCATGGTTGATCGCCATGCCGAGCAGCTTTCCTTCTGCGCTGACCACATAGATATTGGCGCCGATGATGTCACAGAGAACTTGTGCAACTTCATCGAAGTCAACCAAATGGTGGCCTACATTTTTTTGCAAAATCTTGGAAATGCGACGTGTTTTTGCTAACAGATCCATTGTGTCATTACCTCCAAAGAATCAGATTTGATTGGCTTTTATGTTTATGGGCCGTCTATCAACCCGCCTTTTGCCAGGCGATTGATTTATTTTTACGGGATTGAGGGAAAGCGGTAAACACTTACCTATTATGCGACATTTAAGCAATTAAGCAATTTGGTTTTTGTGAACAATTTTTGACTTTTATACCTATTTTAAATTGTTTTCTTCATTCAGCATCAAAGCGAAGCTGATAATGAAGGCCGCCATAAAATAAGCTCCACCTTCCCATCGAGTAAATCGTCGGGAACGAGTCCAACGCTGCTATACCGACTGTCCCTGCTGGCATAGCGGTGACGGTTGTCACCCATGACAAACACGGTCCCGCGCTTTACCCGGATCGGGCCGAAATTGCCATCTTCGATCGGGCAATCCGTATAAGCCTCATGTACCTTCTTCCCGTTGCGATAAAGCTGCCCGTTTCGAATCTCGATTGTGTCCCCCGGCACACCGATCACCCGTTTGACCAGAAACCGGTGATGGTCGGACGGATCGCGAAAAGTAATCACTTCCCCCACCTTCGGCTGATCCAGTACAAACGCAAAACGATTGACAAGAAGCCGGTCACCATCCTGCAGAGTCGGTTGCATCGAAGTGCCGTTTACAACTGATAACGCTATCCCGTACTGATTGACTGCCCAGGCAAACACGGCTGCATAGATGACCAACATCGTCCATCTATTCAGTCCCTTTACCCGAAACATGCACATTCACTCCATCATCCCGCTTCAGTCTTCAGCATTAGGTACTGATGATACCAAAATGGAGCGAATTCGGGAGAAAATGGTTCCTCCTGCCGCAATACCCGTCCTTCCAGTTCCTGTTTGGCTCTGTTCACACTGTCCACAACCGTTTGGGGATATCCGTAGTGCAAGCGATTCGCTTCAAACTCGTCCCCATCCACCCATTGGTAATGCCAATCAGGCTTGACGATCAAATCCCAATCGTAGTCGATATAGCAGAGCGTTTTTCCCGCTTCGTCCCACCAGTAGGGTGATGCAATGTTGCAGTAATACTCCTTGAGCCGGAACTGGTCGTCATACAAGATAACCGTATGGAACCAATCGCGCTTGGAAAAAAGACAAATTGCCAAACCCGGAAAATCCCATTCAACACCATTTTTTTCTACCACTTTTGCATTGTAGTTGGCAAGTACCAGCGGTTCTCCCGGTTGCAAAATCACCGATTTTTTCCAAGCCCTGTGCATCAAATTCCCGTATTTTAAGCTTTCAATGCGAATCGTATCACCCTTTTTTGGTATCATTTTCCTCACCTCAAGCGCTCTAGTTTCTTTATTTCCAAAAAGAGAAAAAAATAAAACACCTAAAACTCAGAATTTATCATTTAAAGCCTGAGGCGTTGCTCTTGGCCGGGATCAGACAAAAAGCATTCCGGCCGCGACAAGCGCAATCCCGGGATCAAAGTGAATAAAAACAGGTGGGTCGGGACGGGCTGAGTCCCTCGTGGCCGACATGTGCGCGCCCGCAAGCACTCCGGCGCCTCTTCGCGGAAAAAGGATTGACAAACGGCAGCCAATCTGATTATCTTAAAATTCACTTGGTTATTATTTGAAATTAACACGTTTTCATTATAGACTCGCCCGATCCTGATGTCTGCCTTTCCCCACTTTCGTTGATTTAAATGTTTAAATTTCTTCGTAAGCGGGAAAAGGCATGGAGTCGTCTTCTCCATGCCCCCGGTATCAGAAAGTGATCGCAATTTGCTGTCCCATTTCAACCGAACGGGCTTTGGCCCTGAGCACAGCTTTTTTTATCGCTTCATCCAGCTGGTATTGATCCAAAACTTCGAGCCCGGCCATCGTGGTCCCTCCCGGTGAGGTGACTTCACGTCGCAATTCTTCCGCCGCCTTGCCGGTCTTGAGGAGCATTTGCGACGCTCCGAGCAAGGTTTGCACGGTCAATGCACGTGACGTTTCCGGGGAAAGCCCGGCCGAAATCCCCGCCGCCTCCAGGGACTCTGCCAGATAATAAACATAGGCGGGCCCGCTGCCGGACAATCCGGTGACTGCATCCATCAAAGACTCATCAACGACGATAACCGATCCGATACTGCGAAAAATCAGTCGAGCTGTTTCCAGTTGCTCCGGGCTGACGTGGCTCCCCGGACAAATCGCCGTCGCCGACTGACCGACGGCACAAGAGGTATTTGGCATGACACGAATCACCGCCATCTTTCCGGTGACGTGCTGCTCAAGCAGAGAGGTTGAAATGCCTGCCGCCACCGACAACAGCATCTGATCTTCCGAAAAGAGATGGCCCCAGGTCTGCAACACTTCCGGCACATCTTTCGGTTTGACTGCCAAAATCACAATGTCCGATTTCGCTACTGTTTCGATACGTTGCTTCGTTTCGTCCAACCGGTATCTTTCGGTCAGTTCTTTCAACCGTTCCTGATCCTCGCGGTTGATAATCGAGATCTGTTTCCGGCTTACCTCCTTTTGCCGGAGCAATCCTGCCAAAATCGCTTCAGCCATGGAACCTGCCCCGATAAAGCCAATGGTTCGCTCTTGTAACATGGATTTCTACCTCCTTTTGATGACTAAAAAACAAAAACCTCCTTCATCCCAAAGGACGAAAGAGGTTAACTCCCGCGGTACCACCTTTGTTGACGCCATGAAAGCGCCCAGCTCAGCGCGATTTAACATCGCTCAGGATAACGGGTTGGCCCCGATCTGATTTATCATCAGCCGCATCAAAGGATGGGTTCGAGCAGCCAACTGGCAAAACCTCTCAACCTGCGGGTTTCGCTCTCTGTACAGTTGGGGAATGCTCTACTGGTCCTTGTCATCACGTTTCGCTCTCAATTGTTAGTAGTAATTATGTGAAAAAAAACCCCTGATGTCAACAGGGAATAATCAAATCGGCCGGAATTGCTTTATGATTGATTTCTAAGGGAATTCCTTATTTTTCATCCTTTCCTTTGCTTCCGGCACGCAACCATCCGCATTCTCCCCAATATAGCAGCCATTCACAAAAACTTCGGCAGATTCCTTTAAACCATCATCTAAAATAATGATTTATTTTTTAACACGAACCGTTCGCCATCTAAATCTGTTCCGGCTTTTCCGCCTTATGCTTACCAGTCAATCCAACAAAAAAATAAGCCGTTCAAATAATTTTAATTTGAAAGCGTATTCAAAGTGTAGTATTCTTAACATAAAACAGATACCCTATTATGTGGGAAGACATTTATCTTCCTCTCCCCTCCTGAAAGGATTTGGACACAAAAAAAATCTGCCGTACTTCAGGCAGATTAAAAACAGACAAAACCATAGGCAAAAAACAAAAACAACGATCAACCAGTACATCGCTGACTGACAAACAGCTCTTTTTCCAAACGGGTGGAACAAGTATTGCTGTAACCGAGATATTGGTAAAAGGGGAGCAATTTTTCCGTACCCTTGTCTACCGTGATCCAAATCCTTTTTACCCCTTTTTGCAAAAAACGGTACTCCAATTCACGCACTAATGCAGTACCGACCCTTTGTTTCTGAAAGTTCGGGTCAACAGCGAGACAATAGAAGAATCCCGTGTGTTTGTCAATTGTTCCCACAATGGCTCCGATCACCCGTTGATCCGGTGCTTCGGCCACAATAACCAGATCCCGGTCGTAAGCTAACTGTTCATACAAAACCCGAAGCGTTTCCCTTTCCTTCTGATGGGAAGCTGTCATCTGCCAGATTCTTAAAACGTCATGTACATCTGCCAGTTGAAAAGAGCGTAGGCGCATAACCTGATTCTCCTCCATTGGGGAAGTATCACATACCTTGGCTTTTCTATTTTACCTCAAGTTTCATTTTTATTTCAATCTGCGAAAACCATCCTGCTTAATTAGAAAATCCCGATTTTACCTGCTCACCCATATTCCACAACCAGGGAATAAAGATAAAAATGGCAAATCCTTGTAAAAAGGAAACATGAAAACCCATCCATCGAAAACTGACAACTCCGGCCAGCACCACCGTCCAAACCAGCAGCGACCACCAGCTGAGGAACGGAGAAAATTCCCTGGTGCGGAACATCACCGCGGTGTAAATTAACCCCCCGATCGCCCAGCACGTGGGTCCAAATACACCGACCATCCGGATCAATAACGAGTCCCATTCCTCCAGATGCCGGATCAGATTCAGCGTCGGCATCTGCAAAAAAAGATGAACCATGAGAGGAAACAGAAGCATCTGCACCAGATGGTAAAGCAGAAAGACCGCCCCTCCGATCAGTTGAATCAACCAGGCCCATTGCAAAATGATGCGAAACCGGTCATTTAAGGCAAATAACAAAATCGTATAGATGGCCAAAAATGAGAGCACGGCCAGAAACGAACTCACCCAGGCGAGCATGACCCATTTTTCATGTTCCAGAAAATAAACGGATCTCGACAACCAAGGCTGTTTCGCCATCTGCAGTAAAACAAATAAAATCAGCAGAACGGACACGAAATGCAGGCAAGCTGAACCTTTGAACACCCAAGAAAACCATGGCTTTCTGACACCGTGTGGCGGCGCTGTTTTCATCTGTCGGTCTCCTTCCGTTTCGATCCTGCCCGACATTCCACTGGCAAAACGATGCAAAGATTAAAGATTACAGATAAAATTTTCTCCCTATTCCCATTTTATCCTAAACCACACCAATTTAACCCATTTATGACCGCCCGCATGAACAAAAACGGAACGTGAAGAGAACCGGAGAACCCTGAATCCAACAAAATCTGCCACACGGAAGGACGAACAATCGGACTCAGGGAAAACGGGGCAGGAAACCGCCTTTTACACGATGGGGCTCGGACAGCGATCTCCGGCCAGAAGGATCGCCTTCTTCAGCGCCAATGCCTTGTCCATCGATTCCTGATATTCCAGCTGTTCATCAGAATCGGCCACTATGCCCCCGCCGACATGAAAAAAGGCCTTTCCCTCCCGGACAATGATCGTGCGGATGACCATGCTGAGATCAAAGCCGCCGCGAACATCCAAATAACCCAAACCGCCGGAATAGATGCCGCGGGCCACCGGCTCCAAATCATGCAAAATCTCCATCGCCCGAATTTTCGGGGCTCCGGTCATGGAACCTCCGGGAAAAGCTGCCCGAATTGCCTCAAGCGCCGGAACGTCCGGCTTCAGCCTCCCCTCAACGACCGTCACCAACTGATGGACGGTAGCATAAGATTCCACTTTCAACAGTTCCGATACGCGGACACTGCCAGTTTCGCATACCTTTCCCAGATCATTGCGCACCAAATCAACAATCATGACATTTTCCGCACGGTCCTTCTCATTTGATTTCAAGTCCAAGACGAGCGCATCATCTTCTTCCGCACTCCTTCCCCGCGGCCTCGTTCCCTTGATCGGTCTGCTCTCCAGCCTCCGCCCTTCCAGCTTCAAAAACCGTTCAGGGGAAGTAGAGAGGACAAAGAGATCGCCAAACCGCAGATAGGCGGAAAAAGGAGCGGGATTGATCCGGCGCAATATCCGGTACAGATCAAAGGGATGACCGGAAAAATCAGCGGAAAGCTGGTGGGTGAAACACGCCTGATAGATATTGCCCGCAGCGATTTCCCCGAGGATTCTCCTGATTTTGCGGCAGTAGGAATCATACGATTCCACTTGGGCAAACGGCGTACTCCCCTCCGCAGGAGAAATGTCGGGTTCGGGAAGCGGTGTATCAGATGCCCGTTTTACGGCGGACAGCCACTGCTCCAGATCTTTTTCCCCGTCACTGTCGTTGACCCGTTTGCTCAAATATGATTTTCCTTCCAGCTGATCGTAAATGAGAACCTGGTCGGCAAACATCCACCATGACACCGGAGCCTGGGTGGGATCCTCCGGGAGATCGGGAAGTTTCTCAATAAACCGGTTCATTTCATAACCAAAATAGCCGACCAACCCCCCGATGAACGGAAAAGGCTTGCCGGTTCCTGCGGGCGTTTGATGCTCATCCAGCAACTTTTGAATCGCTTGAAAAGGGTCCCCTGTGTCAGCTTGCACGGTGTTTTGGTGAATCCATTCGATTTTCCCTGACTGCACCCGAACCAAAAAAGAGGGATTGGCCCCCATAAAGGAGTACCGGCTCAGTCCCGGTGCCAGACGATTTCCGTCGAGCCAAAATGCATAGGGTTCATCCCGGTAGAGATGGGCAAAGACGTGTTCCGGGCGAACCTTGAAAGGAATTTCACGTATGATCCATTTCATTGCAACAACGTCCTTCTTTTGCAAAAATGCATGATCTTTTTCTTTTTATCCAATACTTTTTTTGAGGTGATGGATTGTGTATACTGGCCGAAACCTTGAAGAATTGAGCATGACACCCTTAACAGACTGGAATCTGGATGAACTTTCGTACCACCACTTTATTATGGCGCAAATGTCTCCTTACTTAAACCAGCAAGGCGCCAGCTTGCACCGTCAGGTCATAAAAGAGATCGAAAACAGGGGCAATCAGACATGGAACAGCCAAACGCCGAATATTTATGACCATTTTTAAAGGGATGGCAAGCTGAATGCATGAGGAACGCGGTTTTCCGGTCATCGCCTGCGCAAAAAATCCCCCTCCGGTGATCCGGGTGTTTCATTGAACACCGGGACAACCAAGGGGGATTTGCTTTTACTGACTGGTTGTCGTTTTGGGCAATTGCGCATTTGGTTTTGTCGGATCAACCGTGATCGTGCTGAACGATTCAGGTGCTTTCTCAACTTTGCGCGACTGAACCTTGGCTCCCGGGCTGGTATATACATTGACCGTAAGATGGGAACCGGAAATTTTAATTTTCAGCAGAACCGGTTTGTTCAAATTGTTTTTAAAGCGGAAATCAGGTCCTCCCCAGGAGACGGTGGCATCCCGTCCTTTCGGCACATAAGTCACCTCGGCGCTGTGGTGTTGAATCGCCGTGACCTTTAGTCCCGCTTCATCGACACTGTTGTAGAGCGTGGAGGAAACCTGGCAGATGCCGCCGCCAATCCCTTCCGTAAACTCCCCTTTGACGATCACGTGCGCCGGTTTATACCCCCGGGCAGCCGTCCGCTCTCCGACGACTTTATTGAAGGAAAAACGCTCTCCTGGCAAAAGTACAAGATTATTGATTTGGGCCGAAGCCAGTTTGATGTTGGTGGTACGGTTTACGTTCCCCGGATCAAACTTGGTGGTGTAACTGCCGATCATCTTTTTGTTCACTTCACGCAGGTCTGCCGAGGAAACTTTCGGCGCAACCGAAATGGTGGGAATTTGCGTCGGCTTGTTGATATAGGGGCGAAGGTCTTTCAACCACGTTTTCACGGTCTTCACATCCATCACTCGGCCTTCTTCCCCGCGAATGATCGAATTTCCCCATTTATTGTGCTTAAATCTGGCGTTTTTCGGTTCGATTTTCACTTGATCCCTGACACTGTCCAGCCATTTTGCCAGCTTTTCCTGATTGATCGTCGATAAATCTTTCCCGTCATAACCGATACTGAGCAGATCTAGCTCAAATTTTTTATCATCCAAATATAATTGCAACTTAGCCGGTTTCGGCTGTTCTTTCACAGCAGCCGGGACGTCCGCCTTGACTTTGCTGGAATCAAACGCATATGCGCCAAAACCGAACAAACCGGCCACGGTCATCGAGGCGACCAGAGTGGCAATGAGGATTTTCTTTGGTTTCGGAGTGCTGTGAACCTCTCTTTTGATTGCGGAAAAGATTCCCGTATCCTCCTTGGCGGACTCTGGCCGGGGATTTGCCGGTTTCTGCACTTCCACCTGCACCGGCTCAGGATGATGATCCGCGCTGGCGGGTACGTCGACATCGCTGCTGTTGGCGTTTTCATTCTTCGACAGGGGGCCGTCTTTTTCGCTTGAACCGAAATCCCATCGGGACGAAAGCGGAAAATCCGCCGGTTTATCAGGATGCGCCTGTTCCGGTTCTGTTGATGTCTTTTCACTCCGCTCTTCTTCATGCCTCACTTCCGTGCCCGGTTCCGGTGAAGCTGGTGACTCCCCCGCCCCCTTTATTTCTTTCCGTTCGTCCCTTTCCTCGGACAAAGGCTGTTCGGGTTCGCGCTTTTTTTTGTCTTCCACCCGCTCTCTCTCCTCTGCAAGTATTCTCTTTTTAAGGAAATCAACTGAATCAAAGGACCAAACAAAAATTAAACGGATTCTGGCAACCTAAACGGCCCGGGGCTCCGGACTGATTCGTTTCCTCACGTATTTAGACCAACAGCATAAAGAAAATGTTTCGATTCAAACAGAAAACCATTTATTCGTCTTCAGGCATGTTGTCTGCATGTTCATGTGAACCAACCACATTCCTGATCTCCTTCGTTGGATGAAGTTTTTTGCGTCTCAAGCTCTTGCCTGATCTGCGTCATAATTGCAAGGCTTTATGGTAAACATTGGCTAACGTTATTTCCCCAATCGTTTCCTTTGTCACCCATTTCCAGTTCTCCGGAACCTCCCAACCGGTATCGGGCGTCTCCACTGTCATCACGGTGACTTTCCAGTGGCGATGGCTGAAGATGTGTTCAAATTGCCCCTTTATCATAAATTTCGTCGCAGGGATTTGTTTTTGGTCACAAAATTCCAAAATGGACTCCATTTCTTTTTGATCTGACCATCCGATGGTTGGCAATCCCCAAAGACCGGCCAACAGCCCCTGATCTGGCCTTTTTTCGACAAGAAAGTGCATCCCGCAGGTGATCAAGAGAATGGCCACCTCTTCCTCTGTCGGCGGTTTGGCCTTCTTTTTCCGCGGCAATTCTTCTTCCATTCCGAGACGGTATGCATCACATACCGAGAGAACAGGGCAGAATAAACATTGTGGCGAAGTCGGAGAACAGATTAATGCTCCCAATTCCATCAGAGCCTGGTTGAAATCCCCCGGAGCCTCATCCGGAATCAATGTTTCCGCCAATCGTTCCATCTTTTTCCGTGTGGACACCTTTGCAATATCGTCCGTAAGCGCAAAAAGGCGTGAAAAAACCCGCATTACGTTTCCATCGACCGCCGGGGCTTTCTTGTCGTATGCGATGCTTAAAATCGCTCCGGCTGTATAGGGACCGATTCCTTTCAGTTTGGAGATGCGCTCAAGATCATCCGGAACCTTTCCCCCGTAATTTGCGACAACTTCCTTAACGGCAGCATGCAAATTTCTGGCCCGGGAGTAATAACCGAGCCCTTCCCACGCTTTCAGCACCTGTTCTTCCGGTGCCTCGGCCAACGCCTCAAGGGTGGGAAATTGCTCCATAAACCGCTCAAAATAAGGAACGACGGTATCTACGCGCGTCTGTTGCAGCATGATTTCCGAAACCCAAGTCTTGTAAGGGTTTTTCTCTTTTCTCCACGGCAGATCACGCCGGTTGCGCCGATACCAGTCAAGAAGCGACCGTCGAATTTCCGCCACCACTTCCTCGCTGAGCAGGCAATCCATTTCTTCTTCCATTTTCGCTTTTGACAATGATGAAGCCTCCTTCTTTCAAAACCGTGATGAGAGGAAGTGCGCAACAGTATACAGATCCTTATAACCATCATACACAACCTTCATGTTCATGAAAGTGTACGATTTTTAACATTCCGCCTCAAATAGCGAAATCCGGTAAACTTACTAATGCAGTTCCTGTAAGAGTGAACATAAGGAAGACGGTTACCATGGAATGTTCACTTCTTGATCTGTTTTTTCACGGTAAAGGGAACCGCTTTTGTAATATAATTTTGTTAGATTTTTTAAGGTAAAATGGTGAAAAGGGGGATGGCATATGGATACGGCCACTCATTTGGTTATGGGAATCGGACTTTTTGGCTTGGCGCATCTTGACCCGGCCGTCGCATCAGACACGGAAACGGCGCAAGCCGTGCTGTTAAGTACAGTAATCGGTTCGGAAATCCCCGATATCGATACGCTTTACCGCTTTCGGGGAAACGCGCTCTATATACGGAAACACCGTGGTTTCAGCCATTCCCTTCCCATGTTGATCATATGGCCGCTCCTTCTGACAGCCGGCATTTCGCTTTTATTCCCCGGAGCCATTGCACATTGTCTGCTGTGGTCCTTTTTGGCCGTTTTTATCCATATTTTTATTGATATCTTTAATACATATGGAACGCAGGCGCTGAGACCGTTCTCTCATAAGTGGCTGTCGTGGAATACCTTGAACATTTTTGATCCTTTTATTTTCACCCTCCATCTGATCAGTTTCGGTCTCTGGCGGATCATGCCTGACCGGCCGGTGCCCATTTATACAATGCTTTATCTTATCCTCATCGCCTACATCGCTTGGCGCAGCATTGTTCATTTCCGACTGACGGAAAGGGTCAAACGGGAAGTGAGCCTGCCCGGGCGGTATACCGTTACCCCCACCGTCCGCTGGAACGTGTGGAATGTGATCGTTGAAACCAAGGAAAAGGTCAAGGTGGGAGAAATCCGCAATGGCTGCCTTGCCTGGACAGGAGAAATGAAAACGGAAGACCTGAACCACCCGGCCGCCCTGCAATCGAAAAAGGCGGACTCCATTGAGGCGTTTCTGTCCTTCACTTCTTACGGATATCCCCAGGTGATGAAGCGCCCTTACGGCTATGAAGTGAGATGGCTGGACGTTCGCTATCACTACAAAAAACATTTTCCCTTTGTGGCGGTCGCCTTACTTGACCAACACTACAATATTTTTTACTCTTTTGTGGGGTGGATGAACGAGGAGCAATTGGAGAAAAAAGTAAAGCATTTGTCCTGAAAAGTTTCAACGCTTCGTCATGGTGGAGGTGATTGAACGGTGAATTTGTCGCAACCGGATGCGCTGAATACGAAATGGGAGCAAGTCGGACAAGTAGCAACCGAAACAAAAACCCTCATAACCAGAATCATTGAAGACCCTTTCTCTTACATCATCCTCCCGGTAGCACAAATCGCCTTAATCGTGCTGATCGCGATCACCGGGGTTCGTTTTTTTGACCGGGTTATCGATAAAATTTTTGAATTCAGCCGGATCGGAACCAAAAAAGCACATACTCTGCGCAAACTGATCAAGTCGATTGCCCACTATACGATCTATTTCATTGCCGTACTGACCATCATGGTCAATCTGGGTTTTGATCCCCTTCCTGTGCTAGCCGGTGCCGGTATTTTGGGCCTGGCCATCGGATTTGGGGCGCAAAATCTCGTTCGGGACATCATCACCGGCTTTTTTTTGATTTTCGAGAGCCAATTGGAAGTCGGCGACATCGTGCAGATCAACGGGCAAATTGAAGGAACCGTGGAAGAAGTCGGACTGCGAATCACGAAAATCCGCGAGTTCAATCAGCGCCTTCATTATATCGCCAATGGCAATATCAAACAGGTAACCAACTACAATCGCGAAAAGATGCGGGCGATCGTAAGGGTCACCGTTCCATACGAATCCGATCTCACGATGGTGAACCATGCGCTGGAAGAAGTATGTAAAAGCATTGGAAAAAAATATGCCCCTTATTTAATCGAAGAACCAAAAATTATGGGCATTACCCGGATTGATCAAAATGGTGCGGAATTTACCATCACCGCCTTGTGCGATCCGGAGGAATATTGGGGACTGGAGCGGGAAATGCGCAAAGAGGCTGTTTTGCTTCTGCATAAAAACGGCGTTCAGATCGCTTATCCGCGCAGTATTGTCTATCATGCGGAAAACTTCCCCGATCTGGTCAAAGACATGGTAAAGCAGCAATAGTTGCCCACTGCCATGAGCAAAGGCAGGGGATTTCCGGGTCGTCCGCAGGGACGATGACGTGATCGATTTTGCCGGCTTATGGTCCTTCACCATGTTCTTGAACGCAAGTCTCCCAAACAATCCCGGCAAAGTTTTTCAACCCGGGTTCGGGCTTGCGGGAGTGGGAAAACATCCCCTCCCCCGCCTGACGCTCACTCTTACCCCCATCGCTGAAGCCGGGGTTGGTTCTCTCGCTCACAAAGATAAAAAAGCAGGCAGGGTGATCCCCTCCTGCTTTTTTCTGTGAAGATGCATCGCTGTCAGGTCGCAGTTCCCCCTGCGTTTCCAATGGTCTGTCTGGAGTCCGCGGGACATGCCACAGTCTCCACGCCGGGCAGTGCTGCCCAGTTTTTTATTACATCATCGTTTGCCATGCGGTTGCCAGTACGGCGGTCACTGCTGCGGCAACAATAATCCACAACAACGTTCCTTTCAGATCGCGAACGAGAATGCCTTGTGCATCGACGCTGGCTACTCTTTTTGCCTTCGCTTTTTTCCGTGCCACTGCGCGTTCTCTCCTTCGTTTGCAAAAAATTGCTGCTCTGCCTATGATCATACCACATTTGGCGCAGATCATGCGATTTCGGGTTTCTTCTGTCCCCCCCAAGCCGTCTCAGAATACGAATTGCGGGTCGGTGAAAAGACACAAATATATGCTCTTTTTTGCTCATCCAAGGGTGTCCCAGAGATAAAAAGTCGCATAGCTGCGATAAGGGGCCCATTTTTCCCCGATTCTTCTCACTTCACTCTCATCGGGTCTGGCCGGCAATCCGTAAAGTCGGCCGACTGCATTGCGCAAGCCGATATCCGCTGCCGGAAGCAAATCGGGACGGCGCAAACCAAACATCAGCAGGCATTCTGCGGTCCAGCGCCCGATTCCCCTGAGTGCGGTCAGTTTTTTCATCACTTCATCGTCGGGAAGTCCGGTCAATGTCTCAAGATCCAGCTTCCCTTCGGCGATGAGACGGGAGAGATCGATGATATACTCCGCTTTCCGCTGGTTGAACTGGAGATGCCGGAGATCTTCATAACGGAGGCACGCCACCTGTTCCGCAGCCGGAAATACCTTCCATGTTTCTCCGGCAAATTGGCCCGTATCTCCGGCCAGCTGAATGAATCGCTCAATTAAAGTGCCGGCAAAGGAAAGATTCAGTTGCTGACTGATGATCGTTTTAACCAGACACTCGTACAAACTGGCATCCAAAACCAGATGCATTCCGATTCTTTGCTCAATCACCGGCCACAAAACAGGATCTTGCCTCATCTGCTCATAAAATGGAGTTAAATCGACATCAGTACCAAACATATGGGCAATTCGTCCTTTCAACTCCTCTTCCTCTTCCGGATCGGCTTCTCCAAAAATCTCGGCAATCAGTCCGGGGCGTTCCGAATCTTCAGCCACAGAAAGCAGCAAGGGGCCTTTCCTGCCTCGGATCGTTCGCCAAAAAGCGCCTTCACGATAAACATAGATGCTCTTCTCAAAAGATTTCAGCCGCTTTGTCGTATGGGCAAATGAATAAGGATAACGCAATGGGAGATGTATTCTCATCCTCTTTCCCTCCAGTTTCTCTCCTTATTGAAAAACGATCTTGACCAGCCGGCGCAAAATCCGGGGAGAAAGTCTCATCAAAATCAGCGGGGAATGAGCTGGCCCTTTCAGCCGTTCGCTGCACAGGAAGAAAAAAGATGCTTTCGCACCCCGGCCTGCAACAAAAGTTTACAGAAAAAAGAGAGCCAACTTTTTTGGCTCCCAGCGTGCGAGACCCGAAACAGGAGTCCGTCGGGTCTTGATGTTTTTCTTGGCTCCCGGTTTCTTTCGTCACAAAGGTCGCTGCAGAAAAACACCCATCCCCTCCTATTGGATTTTATCAGGGTCAGAGCCAATCCTTTTTGGCTCCTATTGAATGATCTCTACTTTGACATGTTTTTTGACCCCGAATTGCCTTGCCACGTGCACATCATTCATAAAAACATCGATCCGCTTCCCTTTGATCGCTGATCCGGTATCCTGGGCAACCCGGTAACCGATCCCCTCGATGTAGACCCGCGAACCGATCGGGATGAAACGGGGATCAACCGCAATCGTCACACCTTCCTCGGCCCGCTCGCCGCTCGAAGTGATTCCAAAACCGGGATCTCCCGGCTTTTTGCCCGTCGATTCCGGGCCGGCCGTATAAGCGGTTAAGGTAAATTCACCGAGAGCCTGGCCGCGGGGCAGATCAGGAAAGGCCGAAACCAGAACAGCGGACGGACTGCTCTCCTCCGCTTCCATCGCCGGAATCGATTTTTGTAAAATCTTCAAAATCTGTCCAACCCGAATCAAAGATGGGTTGGTAAGATGATTTATATCGCTTATTTTTTCAACCGTGGTGCCGTACTTGCGTGCCAGTTCGTAAACGGTATCCCCTTTTTTGACAGTAACATAAATCATATCTGCCTGCCCGTCTGCGGCCAAAGCCGTGCCGGAACAGCAGGAAAGGAGCATACAGAACAGGAAGACGCCGATCCAACATCGTTTCCATAGCATGCGATGCAAGTTACCACCTCTATTTCCAAATTACTAGAGTTGGTAACAGCTTTGTCCGAAAAAGGCCAGTTTATACCAGTCGAAAAAATAGATTCGCATCCCGGAAAGGATCATTTGCGCGACTAGGCCCTTTTCCGGTACAACTCCACTCGCTGGTGAATATAGTTTTTCACATTAAACAAAATGGCGGAAATCGAATTTTTATGGAGGATGACCGGCTTCGATCCTTTTTGCCCTTCTTTTTGTTGCTCACTCCACTCGGGCTTGCTCGTGCATCTCCGCTCATATTGGGCATGGATCATGATCACACTTAACATAAACATAAGTCCGACCTGAGGTGCGATGATGGGGTAATCATACATTCCGTGACCCAACAGGGCAATCGTCTGTGAGATCAACATCCCGGCCAGGCGCTTTTCCTCCTTCCGGTTGGCAGCTTTCCTCCAGCGGCGCGCCCGGCGAATGGTCATATAGATGAGCGCCAGGAACAAAGCCAGCCCGATAATACCGTATTCACTGGCAATCCCGAGAAAAATGTTATGAGCATGATAGATATAAAAGCCTGCCTTCTTGGCAAAAATCTGGCCAAAATGGAGCGGCAAAACCCCCAGCAGCCAGTGTTCCCTGAAAATCTGCAAGGCTACCGTCCATACTTCCAAACGCACGCGGATCGTGCTCCCCAATGTATCCTGGCGGGGAATGATCTCCGGAAAACAATATGCCAGCAAAATAATGGCCAGTGTGATGGTGACAGTTCGCTTCCGATGCCCCGTCATCCACAATTGCACGATCAAGCCGATGACCAGACCGACCCAGGCACCGCGCGATCCCGTGCACCAAATGGCGACACAATAAAGGATAAACACGCAAAAAGCGGCGACTTTTTGCCAGGCTTTCTGTAAAACGGACGAGGCATAAATGCTCATCAAGGCAAAACAAATTAATAAAGCTGCGGTCAAGTTGGAGTTTCCCGTCGTTCCCACACTTCGGACCGACCACTCCGATTGCCAGCGAAATTCATTGTAAAAATGCAAAATCGGACCGAGCGGAGAATGATTGAGCACCGGCCAATCCAGCTGCTGGATGAACACAATCAGGGCCACAAACAAACCGCCAAGCCAAAACTGCAAATACATGGTCTGCACTTCCTGCCAGGACCATTTCACCTTATGCCGGATCCAGATGCTGAGCAAATAATAAAGCGCGAACATCGCCATGGGAATCACGCCGATCGGAATCCCGTAAATCCAGGAAGGATCGACCAGCCAGCTGACTAAAGATAAAATAATAAAGCTTAAAAAAATCTTTTCCGGCCATCGGTTGAACATCCACTTTTCCCTGACAGTAAATAACGTCGCCAATGCCGTCATGAGAAGGGCGACCGGCGGCAGAAACGGAGAGAGAAGAATAGACAAATATAATAGCTGAGTGAGCCGCTTTATCGCTAAACGGTTAAGTTCCTTCAAAAGAATAAACTCCTTTTTTGCAGTTTCCATATACAGGTAAACCTGCACCATTTTTCACATAAAATGCCAATAGAGCCAGGAAAAAGGACCCCTTCTTCAAGATGAAATAAACTTCACCGAAATCAGGAAAAAAACTTGCCATTATTGTAAACAAAAACCCTCTACTTATTCCCGGTAAAAGGGCAAATCCCCTTTATTCAGCAAAATTTCTATTAACATTCTATTTGCACACTCTTTATTTCCTTTTTTTAACCAACCAAAACCACTAAGGCTCACAAAAGAAAAGGCAGGGCATGCTTGGATGGAACCAATCCATTCCCCACCTTACCGTCAGTTGTAAACAAAATGCTTTCATGCCTGAGAATATTATCTTCAAACGTTTGCCGTTCAAAAGATCGTTAATGATGCGATTGCTCTCCGTTCAGGGCAACGCTTCTGTCTCTCCGTCAATTAAAAACGTGGAGATCCTGACTCGCTTCTCCTAATATACCGAATGGACCCATTCTGGTCAACAACAGGTGATAATAACTATCATTCTCATTGACGATAATCACATATTCACATAAAATGATAGACGATCAACCAGATGAAAACTGTTTCCAGACCAATGGAGGGATTCTTTTGTCAACGGTGCTGAAAGCCGAGGATCTCACGTTATCCTACGGCAGCCAGATGATTATCGAAGAACTGCAGTTGCAGATCCCCAAAGGAAAAATCACTGTTCTCGCCGGGAGCAACGGCTGTGGAAAATCGACCCTGCTGCGGTCATTAGCCCGGCTGTTAAAGCCCCGGGCCGGCCAAATTTTGTTAAATGGTAAAAAAATTAACAAGCTCCCCACCCGGGAAGTTGCCAAGCAGTTGGCCATCCTCCCTCAGGGGCCGGAATCTCCCGAAGGATTGACCGTATTTCAGCTAGTCAAACAGGGGCGCTATCCGTACCAAACGTGGACCAGCCAGTGGTCCGAGGAAGACGAAAGAAAAGTCCGCTGGGCCTTGCAAACAACGAAGATGGAAAAGTGGGAACACCATCCTGTTGATGCATTGTCCGGCGGACAGAGACAACGGGCCTGGATCGCAATGACGCTGGCCCAAGATACGGAAGTCATTCTGCTGGACGAACCGACAACCTATTTGGATTTGACGCATCAAATCGAGATTCTCGATCTGTTGTATGAATTAAATGCGAATCAAGGGCGAACGATTGTGATGATTTTACATGATCTGAATCTGGCCTGCCGTTATGCCCACCAGATCATCGCCATCAAGGACGGGCAAATTTATGACCAGGGCCCGCCGGAACAAATCATCACTGAGCAGATGGTGGAAGATGTGTTCAGGCTGAAAGCGACCATCGCGACCGATCCGGTCTACGGCACACCCCTCCTGATCCCTTACACCAAAGGCCGGGAAATCCACCCCAAACCGGTTCAGAGGGTTCCATGACCGCAATCCTCCCGAACCTCCATCGCGATGATCTCCACCCTATCGCTTCTGTGCCGGAACGAGAATATGCTTGTCCTTTACCGACATCAGCCCTTCATTCGTCAACCGGAGCTGCGGCAGATGGGTCGCAGACAGGAATAACAGGGAGTAGAGCGGATCGAGATGGGTAAAGCCATGATAGCTCAGACGCCGCGCAAACGGCTCCAGCTTTGCGATTAACTGATCGAGCGAATCGTGATTCATCGTGCCCAGGAGAGGCAGAGGCAAGGAGAAAACTTCCTCATCCGCCTGGATCCAATAAATCCCTCCTCCGGACTGAAGCACCCGGTTTACAGCCCGGGCCATCGCCTCCGGAGAACGCCCCAGCACCACGATTCCCTGTGCGGAGCCCGTATAGCTGGATGCCAACCCGTCTATTCCACGCCCAAAGCCGCGCACCAATCCGGGTGTGATCCATTTCCCCGCGCGGTCGGCCAAAAAAGCATACAGGAGGTCATCATCTGGGGAAAGCATCCCGCCGTCCGAAAACTGAACCTCCTCCTGTAAACTTTTCGTGATCACGGAATTGATCAGATGCATCACCGGAAAAGAATCTCCGTCTTTCACGGGAAGACGAAAATCAGTCTCCGCATAACGGACATCCGACGGAGGCGTAATGATGGTGGAAAAATCTTCCTCTCCTGAAAACGGATGCAAACATTTTCCCTCGCGCGCCAAAATCTCCCCGTCGGCCAGCACAAGTACGGGGCACGGCTCAGTCAGCGAGGAAAGGACGTTTATATTGGCCAGCCGTCCGGGAGCAATTCCACCCAGGTGATCATCCAACCGGTAATAAACGGCCGGGTTGATGGTAACCATCTGGTACGCGTGAACAGGGGAACATCCGCAATCAAGGGCCGTCCGGATCAAATAATCGGTAAAGCCGTTTTTGAAGTAAAGAGGGGTCGCTCCATCCGTCGTCATCGTTAAACGGTGCCACGGCACATCCTTTTCCTTCAGCAATCCTTCCAGCAATACAGGGAGATCCGGCCGGATCGAACTGTGTCTCAGCGTGACAAAATACCCGAGTTGCAATCTGCGCCAAACCTCATCAAAACTGATGCTTTCATGGTCACCGCTCACTCCCGCCGCCGCCAGCCGCGCCAAAGTCCGGTAGGATGCCCCCGGTGCGTGTGCTTCCACCCGTTTCCCCAAATTTTTGGTCTGGCGAACCAATTGCTTCATCGACGGGTCCCCGGCGAGCAATGGTATCCAATCCGTCAGTTCGCCCGCTTGCAGCACCCGCGGATGCTCCAGCACCTCTCTGACACGCGGAACAGAAAAAAGATCATCCTGCGGCAAATAGGTCTGCCCGTCCAGCCGCGCCCACCAAAAGAGACGCACTTTTAACCGCGCCAAGTCGTCCATCCAACGGATAACCTGCTGAGGAGTGCATGAGACAAAAAAGTCTAGATTATCCGAGATCAGCGTCGTCGTACCGAGCGCTCCCACTTTTTCCGCCAATGTGACTGGATTATGGAGCTGAAACGGATGGGCATGCGGTTCGATATAGCCTGGCACCAACACTTGTCCGCTTGCATCGAGCACCGGAACATCATCCTCCAGGCGCAAACCGCTTTGCTTCAGCTCACCCACATAGGCGATGCGGCGGCCGGCCAGCGCCACATCCTGGCGCAAAAGCTGCCCGGTATACACATTCAACACTTCACCGCCGCGAATTAGCAACGTCGGCGCTTTTCTCCCCATCGCCACCTCAATCAGCAAATCATGCTCTTCTCTAGTCATATGCACGCCCAATATTACTTCCTCCTTCACCATTAATTACTCCCGTATAACGCTTTCCCATTGCAGCAAATAATAAGTCCGACAGCAGAGATGTTGTTTTCATCGGAACTTCCACCATCGTGAAATGCATACCTGTTCCGGCAGAGGGAAAGGAGTGAAAAAAATGCAGAAAAACATCGGAACATTGGATGCGCTCCTGCGCATCACTTGCGGCCTTGTCGGTTTGGCTTGGTGTACTTCCAAAGGCCGGCGCAATTTTCCATTCCTGATCGCCCTGGCCTCCGCCATGAAAGTCGCCGAAGGGTTGACCCGTTATTGCCCGGTGCTGGCGCTGTTTGGCAAAAACACACTGGGCAACAAAGGCAATATGTAACCGGTAAAACGACATCAGGCACAGCAATCAAAGTTCTTGACAGCGGCGATGGATACGTCACCCCTCCCCCTTCATTTTACACACAAAGGGGAAGGGGAGAACCATGCTATGAATTGCAAATAGAAATATAAAAATGCAAAAACAAATCCCTTGCCTATATTCAGACTTTTTTGTATAATAGTTTCCAAGATCAATATATTGGGTATATAGTAAGCGAGTGACCTCTCTGGTTGTGGCAGCGCTTTCAAACCTGTCGTACCTGACCGATTTGATGCTCCTGACAAATCAGTTATGCACGATTTTTGAAATCGTTTCTCATTAACGGTTGATTAAATGCCGATGATCGCTTAGAATCATGCTTAGAAATTTACTTAATCAGATAAATCGAACATTCGTCGCTGCACACAACCGTAAATCACATGATCCGGCAGAATTTGACACAAAAAATATGAAGGTTGTTCAACTTTGACCAAGCAGGTTGATTCGACAAAAAACGAATTTTACCAAAGTTGCATACAAATTTCGTCATTTTTTATCAAAAAAAGAAGGACAATTTGTAACCTGGCGTCGAAAAAGAGTTATAAACATTTTATCAATTAGTGGGTGGCAATTAAAGCACAACATGGTAGAATATGAATACAGACAAGCGAACATACGATCGGTTTTTTTGAAGATTAAAACCGTTTAGGAGAGTGAGTGCAATGTCCCTTAGCGATATGGAAAAAGAAACTGTGATCCAGTTTGATGAGTCAACCAATCTCGCCACCGTCTACACCGCTAGCTGGACTGTCGCCCGTTCCCTGAAAAAAGCAGGATACCAACCAGTGAAAAAAACGCAAGGCGGTTGGTGGTTTAAAATCCCGGTTGACGGAATCAGCATTCAAGGGGAAAAAGAGACGACCAAAATCGGCTGAACCGGATCCCCCCTGTTAAATCGATAACCAAAAACGACGAGCCATTGCCACGGCTCGTTTTTTATTTCGCATCAAAAAACCGCCGACCTGTTCAGCCGGCAGTTTCCCCGTTTTCACTCTTCAGAATGTAGCCTTGTCCGCGATATCCGTCCGGTAATGCATCTCCTTAAAAGAAACTTCTTCGATTCTCCGATACACTTTTTCCCGCGCTTCGTCAATGCTCTCACCCAGAGCCGCCACACCGAGAACGCGCCCTCCGTTTGTCACAATCTGTCCGTTTTCGCGTTTGGTTCCGGAATGAAAGACGATCGTCTCCCCGCTTTCCTGTCCGCTGATTCCGGCAATCGGATTTCCCTTTTCATATGTCCCCGGATATCCCCCTGCGGCCAGAATGACGCAAACGGACGCCTGATCACTCCATTGAAGGCTTATATCCGCCAAGTGACCGTCGATGACCGCCATCAGAACATCAACGAGGTCGGTCTGAAGCCGGGGCAGAACCGCCTGTGTCTCAGGGTCGCCGAAGCGGGCGTTAAACTCAATCACTTTCGGGCCTTCGTCGGTCAGCATTAATCCGGCGTACAAAACTCCTTTATATTCGATTCCTTCCTTGCGAAGAGCTTGAGCCATCGGCTCCAAAATCGTTTCCACAGCTTGCTCCACCATACGGGGCGGAATTTGCGGAACGGGCGAATAAGCCCCCATTCCCCCGGTATTCGGCCCTTGGTTGCCGTTGTACACCGGTTTGTGGTCTTGGGCCACGACCATCGGTTTAACCACAGTGCCATCCATAAACGCCATCAGGGAAAATTCAGGTCCGCTTAAGTATTCTTCGATGACCACTTCATTCCCGGCATCGCCAAACACTTTTTTCTCCATGGCGTCTTCAATCGCCTGCTCTGCTTCTTCCACGGTACGGGCAACCACAACCCCTTTTCCAGCGGCCAAACCGTCCGCTTTTACAACAATCGGGGCTCCTTGCTGCCGAACGTAGCGTTTCGCCTCATGCGGATCAGTAAACGAACGGAAGGAAGCGGTCGGAATCCGGTATTTTTCCATGATTTCCTTGGCAAACCGCTTGCTTCCTTCCAAATTGGCCGCTTCCCGCTTCGGGCCGAAAATCGCGAGCCCCTCTGCCTGAAAACGATCGACAATCCCCTGCAAAAGCGGCGCCTCCGGTCCGACCACAGTCAGATTGACGTTCTTTTCTTTGGCGAACTGTACAAGCCGATCCACATCAGTCGCCTCAATCGGCACACATTCCGCCTGGGCAGCAATTCCACCGTTTCCGGGCGCACAATAAATTTTGCTCACTTTTGCACTTTGTGCCAATTTCCACACCAGCGCATGCTCTCTTCCTCCGCTGCCGATCACCAGAATTTTCACGGCTTGTCCCCTCCTAAAACCCATTCGTCTTTTTCCGGCAAAAACATCGCCCCACACGGACGATGTTATCGGATCAACAGGCTGAGTCCGAACAGACCGATCGTAACCAAAATACAGATAAACGACCAATCTTCGCGATAAAAAAATTTTGTACGGCTCCGGTAAGCCGACTTGGTCGTAAGCACACCTCCGACCACCAGAGCCGCCAGGAAAAAGACGCCTCCTGCCGTGCGCAGCCCGCTTCTCCACGTCAGCAGATCAGCGCCGCCGAGCTCGTAGGAGACGATGCCCGTCACTGTCAGAGAAACAAAAAACCACAGAAGTGACCAAGCGAGAACTCGCATAGAACCCCCTCCATCCTTTGCCCTAGTATACGCCAAAGGATAGGGGCCTGATACTTGTTAGTGTTTAAAGTGTCGAACACTGGTAAAGACCATTGCGATACCGTGTTTGTTGGCCTCTGCGATCGACTCTTCGTCGCGAATGGATCCACCTGGCTGAATGATGGCGGTTACTCCTGCCTTGGCTGCCGCTTCAACAGTATCCTTCATCGGAAAAAAGGCGTCAGAAGCCAGAACGGAGCCTTTCGCGTCTTCCTTTGCCTGGTTGGCGGCGATGACGGCAGCGCCGACACGGTTCATCTGTCCTGCCCCTACGCCGGTGGTGCGAAAATCCTTTGCCAAGACAATGGCATTGGATTTCACATGTTTCACCACTTTCCAGGCAAACAGGAGCTGCTCCCACTCCTCTTCACTCGGTGCGCGCTCTGTCACCACCCGGCATTCCTCTTTGCGGACCGCCCGTATATCCTCTTCCTGAACCAAAACTCCTCCGCTGACCGATTGCAATTTGAGTGACGCCCCTTCTGCCGGTACCTCTTCGCCCAGGGCAAGCAAACGAAGATTTTTCTTGGTTTTCAGGATGGTCAGTGCCTCTTCGGTAAAAGATGGGGCCAAAATGATCTCCAGGAAGATCTCCTTCATCTTTTCAGCCGTATCACGATCGACAGGCCGGTTAACCGCAATGATTCCGCCAAATATGGAGACGGGATCGGCTTCATATGCCTTTTGCCAAGCCTCAGACAGCGTTTTTCCTACCCCGACGCCGCAAGGGTTCATGTGCTTCACCGCCACGACGGTCGGTTCCGTAAATTCGCGGAGCAGAGCGAGCGCTGCGTTGGCGTCGTTGATATTGTTATAGGAGAGTTCCTTTCCGTGAAGTTGAGTGCTGCTGGCCAACGTGCCTGCCCCCGGCAGCGGTTCACGGTAAAATGCGGCTTGTTGGTGAGGGTTTTCCCCGTAGCGAAGCGCCTGTTGTTTGGTCAGCGGGATGGTTAACTGCTCCGGGAACGAGACCCCTGTCAATCGATTGAAATAACCGGCGATCAGTGCATCGTAGTGTGCGGTATGGCCAAACGCCTTGGCCGCCAATTTCCGTCTGGTCTCCGCCGTAGTCCGGCCACTTTCCCTCAATTCTTCCAGGACAAGGCCATAATCCGCCGGATCGACGACAACCGTCACATACTGATGGTTTTTGGCGGCGGACCGCACCATCGACGGACCCCCGATATCAATATTCTCAATCGCTTCTTCCACGCTTACACCGGGTTTGGAAATGGTTTGTGCAAACGGGTACAGGTTTACCACGACGAGATCGATCGGTGAAATTCCGTTCTCCTCCATCTGTTTGAGATGGGAAGCAAGACCGCGAACGGCGAGCAAACCACCGTGAATTTTGGGATGAAGCGTTTTGACCCGCCCGTCGAGGATTTCCGGAAAGCCCGTAACATCTGAGATTCCTGTCACCGGAAGCCCGGCTCCAGCAAGGGTTCTGTGGGTTCCTCCGGTCGAAATGATTTCCACGCCCAATTGCACTAATTCCCGCGCGAAATCGATAATACCCGTTTTATCTGAAACACTGATCAATGCCCGACGTATCGTTGCCACTGGATCTCCTCCTTCGTTTGATTCTTAGGCTATGAGTGCAACCTGCCTTACGATTTCTTGCCACCGTCTATTAACGCCTGAATCACCCGGGGATACAGCTGGTGTTCGGCGAAGTGGATTTTCCTCTCAAAACTTTCCAGCGTATCCCCCTCCTCAATGGCCACCGGTTGCTGGGCAAGAATCGGGCCGGTATCAATTCCTTCATCGACATAGTGAACCGTGACACCCGACACTTTCACCGGATAGGAAAAAGCTTTTTCGATGGCATTTAATCCCGGAAACGCAGGCAGTAAAGAGGGATGGATATTCACAATCCGCTTCGGAAACGCCTGAAGCAAAGTAGGGCCGATCAAGCGCATGTAGCCCGCCAGCACAATCCATTCGATCTTCCTTTGGCGAAGGTGCGCCAACACCGACTCTTCATATGCTTTTTTATCGGGAAATGCTTTGGGGTTCACACAAATCGCTTCCACCTCGCAGGCACGCGCCCGATCCAACACTTTTGCTCCCGGACGGTCACAAATCAACAGGGAGATGGGCAAAGGCCAGTTCTCCCGCCGTGAACTTTCCACCAGTGCCTGAAAGTTGCTGCCATTTCCCGAGGCAAAGACAGCAATCGCCATGTTAAGCCTCCTCCGTCCAAGTTACTCCATTTTTCCCCTGCGCCACTTTCCCGATCACCATCGCTTTTTCACCGCAACCGGCCGCCGTTTGCAAAACTGCCTCCTCTTCTTCGGCCGGAACGGCGATCACCATGCCAATGCCCATATTAAAGGTGCGAAACATATCTTCTTCTGCCAGATCGCCACATTCCTGAATCCAGTTGAAGATGGGCGGAACATCCCAGGTACGGCGATCGATTTGCGCTTCAAGGCCATCCGGCAACATGCGGGGGACATTTTCCACCAATCCGCCTCCGGTGATATGAGCGGCTCCTTTCACTCTGTGCTTTTGAAAGAGCGTCAATAGGGTTTTGACATAGATTTTCGTCGGGATCAGCAACGCCTCCGCCAGTGTTTGTCCGCTTCCGGGAACTTTTTCATCCCAGGAGAATGCCCGATCCTGTAGCAAAACTTTGCGCGCCAGCGAAAAACCATTGCTGTGGAGACCGCTGGAAGCCAATCCGATCAGCACATCCCCCGCCTCGATATCCTTGCTGGGCAGGAGTCGGTCCCGTTCGGCCACTCCGACGCAAAAACCGGCGATATCGTATTCTCCCCCGTTATACAGGCCCGGCAGTTCAGCCGTTTCACCGCCGACCAACGCGCAGCCCGCCTGTTCACATCCGTCGGCAATCCCTTTGACAATTTCTTCAGCCACTGCGGGAGACAATTTTCCGGTTGCCAGATAATCGAGGAAAAACAGCGGTTCGGCACCTTGAACAACCACATCATTCACGCACATGGCCACACAGTCGATCCCGATGGTGTCATGGCGGTTCAGGGCAAAGGCGATTTTCAATTTGGTGCCGACCCCGTCGGTTGCAGACACGAGCACCGGCTGACGATAGGATGGATCTAAGGCGAACAAGCCGCCAAATCCGCCGATTCCGCCGATCACTTCAGGACGCCTGGTTCGGTTTACATGTTTTTTGATGCGATCCACTGTTTCATTTCCGGCATCAATATCCACACCGGCCGCTTTGTATGCTTTGCTCATCGTTTGCCCTCCAAAACCAGTTCTTCGATTTCCGTCGGATACCGGCCCGTAAAGCAAGCCAGGCAGTGCCCGCGCTTTTGGCCCCCTCCGTTTGATTCAACCGCATCAATCAGCCCGTCGGTGCTCAGAAAAGCGAGGGTGTCGGCGCCAATCTCCTTGCGGATCTCTTCCACCGACTTGTAAGCCGCGATCAATTGGTCCCGATCCGGGGTATCGATGCCGTAAAAACAGGGATGTTTCACCGGCGGTGAACTGATGCGCACATGCACCTCGGTCGCTCCCGCGTCCCGCAGCATTTGCACGATCCGGCGGCTGGTTGTCCCCCTGACAATGGAATCATCCACCATCACGACCCGCTTTCCTTCCAGCACGCCGCGCACTGCACTCAATTTCATTTTTACGCCTTGTTCCCGCAACTCCTGATTCGGCTGAATAAAGGTACGGCCGGCATAGCGGCTTTTGATCAGACCGATCTCGTACGGAATTCCCGCAGCTTCCGCATAACCGATCGCCGCTGATGTACTGGAATCGGGCACCCCGGTCACCACATCAGCTTCAACGGGAGCTTCTTTTGCCAGACGGCTGCCCATTCGCTTGCGGGCGGCATGCACGTTCACCCCGCCAATAATGCTGTCCGGTCGTGCGAAATAGACATATTCAAACACACAGCCGGCCCGTTCCCGCTCAGGGGCAAACGAAAGCGATCGGACTCCCTCACGGTCGAACACCAGCATTTCACCCGGTTCCACTTCACGGACGAACTCAGCCCCGATCACATCAAATGCACACGTCTCCGAGGCAAAAACCAATGCGTCTCCAATTTTGCCCAGTGACAGCGGTCTTAATCCGTGAGGGTCCTGTGCCGCAATCAGCTTGTCATTGGTCAGGATTAAGAGGGCATAGGCCCCGGTCACTTTGTTTAAGGCCTCTTTAACCGCTTCCTCCAGACTGCCGGCACGCGAGCGGGCGATCAGGTGGGCGATCACTTCCGTGTCCGTCGTCGTCTGAAAAATGGATCCCTCGGCTTCCAGTTCCTGACGCAGGCGTCCGGCGTTTACCAGATTGCCGTTTGTGGCCAAAGCCAGTTCGCCTTTTACATAGTTAAATACGAGCGGCTGGGCATTTCTCAGTCCTGTTCCCCCGGTTGTCGAATAACGAACATGTCCGATCGCTGTCTCACCCTGGAAGGAACGAATGATCTCCTGGTCGAATACCTCGGTCACCAATCCCGTACCCCGGTGCACAAAAAAGCGGTCATGGTTGGTACTGACGATTCCCGCGCTCTCCTGCCCGCGATGTTGCAAGGCATGCAGCCCGTAATACGTAAGGCGGGCAGCTTCAGGGTGACCGATGATGCCGAAGACACCGCACTCTTCATTCAGTTCGTCAAGGTCGAAGATGGATTCATCGCGCATGGAATGGCTTCCTCCCAACGTTTTGTGAGTTCCGCAACGTCACTCCCAATCACCCGGGTTCCATTTACCGCAATCGACAGGTGTGCTTCCTGGGTCACACGGCCGATCCAGCTGCAGGCAACCCCGTTTTTTTCCGCAAGCTGATGAACTTCTTCCACATATTCATCCGGTACGCTCAAAATCACGCGCGACTGACTTTCGCTAAACAAATGAACGATCGGAGCCAGGCTGGTCTGAATCGTTACCTCTGCTCCTTTTTGCCCGTCAATGCAGGATTCCGCCAAGGCTACGGCCAATCCCCCTTCAGAGACATCGTGCGCAGAGGATACCCATCCTTTTTGAATTGCAGCCAGCACTACTTTGTACAGGGCTTTCTCCTTCTCCAGATCACAAACCGGAGCCCGTCCGCGCACCTCGCCGGTAAGAGCATGCTGCAATTCGCTTCCTCCCAATTCGGCAAACGTTTCTCCCAACAGCAAAATCGCATCTCCCGCACGCTTAAAGGCAGAAGTGGTTATATGCTCCCGTTTTTCGACCAATCCGACCATTCCCACCACCGGAGTCGGGTAAATCGGCTCTCCCTTGGTTTCGTTGTACAGACTTACATTGCCGCCGACGACGGGGGTTTCCAGAATGCGGCACGCTTCAGCCATTCCGTCGATCGACTGCGACAGCTGCCAGTACACTTCGGGTTTTTCCGGATTTCCAAAATTGAGGCAATCCGTAATGCCAAGCGGGACCGCCCCGGCACATACCACATTTCTCGCCGCTTCCGCCACGGCAATTCTTCCTCCTTGCACCGGATCGAGATAAACATAGCGCCCGTTCCCATCCGTGGACATCGCCAGTGCTTTCTCCGTTCCGCGAACCACGATCACGGCCGCATCAGATCCGGGGCAAACCGCCGTGCTGGTGCGCACCATATGATCATATTGACGGTAAACATAGCGTTTGCTGCCGGTGTTAATCGACGAAATCACTTTGTCCAGCGCCTCCTGCGGCGAGACATCCAAAAACGCTTCCTCGGCCCGGATATTTTGGTATGCCTGGTAATAATCCGGCACACGCCCTTCCCGGACATAAACGGGTGCGTCATCCACCAGCGTATTGACCGGGATGTCGGCTACGATTTTCCCGCCATGGAAAATGCGATAGCGGTTGCCTTCCGTCACCCGTCCGACGACAGCGGATTGCAAACCCCATTTATCGCAGATCTCCTTGATTTCCTGTTCCCGTCCCTGTTCAACCACCAGGAGCATCCGCTCTTGCGATTCAGACAACATAATTTCATACGGGGTCATTCCTTCTTCCCGCTGCGGAACCAAATCGAGGTTCAAATCGAGACCCTGACCGCCTTTTGCCGCCATTTCCGCGCTGGAGCAAGTGAGCCCTGCGGCCCCCATATCCTGAATCCCGAGGAGAATTCCTTTTTTCACCATTTCCAGACATGCTTCCAGCAGCAATTTTTCCATAAACGGATCGCCCACTTGCACGGCCGGGCGCTTCTCCTCCGACCCTTCATTCAGTTCTTCACTGGCAAAGGTGGCTCCGTGAATGCCGTCCCGTCCGGTGCTTGCACCAACATAAATGACGGGATTGCCGGTTCCGCTGGCGATTCCTTTTTGCAAATCCTCGTGGTTTAAAATACCGACGCACATGGCATTGACCAGCGGATTTCCCTCATAACAGTCATCAAACATCACTTCACCGCCCACGGTGGGAATGCCGATGCAGTTTCCGTAATGAGCGATTCCCGCAACCACTTGGTCAAACAGATAACGAACACGCGGGGAGGAGAGATTCCCGAAGCGAAGCGAGTTGAGCAGCGCAACCGGGCGGGCCCCCATCGAAAAGACGTCGCGGATGATGCCGCCAACCCCGGTGGCCGCTCCCTGAAACGGCTCAATCGCGGAAGGATGATTATGGCTCTCGATTTTAAACACAACCGCCTGACCGTCCCCGATGTCGATCACTCCGGCCCCTTCACCCGGCCCTTGCAAAACGCGGGGTCCTTCTGTCGGAAAGCGTTTGAGCAGCGGTTTGGAGTTTTTGTAGCTGCAATGCTCCGACCACATCACGCTGTAAATCCCCACTTCCGTCCAGTTGGGCAAGCGGCCGAGGTGCCCGATGATCTGTTCATATTCTGCTTCGGTCAAACCCATCTCTTTAAACAACTTCTGCTCGCGAATGATTTCCGGCGCCGGTTCGGAAATGGCGCTTTTGCTCTTCATCACTGTTTGTTCACGCTGCACCGCAATTCTCCTTCCAATAAGCGAACATGGATTGAAACAGTTTTTTCCCATCTTCCGATCCCATCCAATCCGCGATCGCCCGTTCTGGATGTGGCATCATGCCGAGAACATTACGCTTCCGGTTGCAAATTCCGGCAATCTTCTCAATCGAGCCGTTGGGGTTGTCACCGGCATAGCGAAAAACGATTTGCCCGTTTTGCTTCAATTCGGCAAGAGTCGACGGGTCGCAAAAATAGTTGCCGGACATGTGGGCGATCGGAATGCGAATCGCCTCTCCCGGAGCATACTTGCAGGTAAACGGTGTTTCTGCATTTTCGACGGTCAGTGTTTGCATTTCACAGCGGAACTGCAAATGATCATTGGTCAGCATCGCCCCCGGCAACAATCCCATTTCCAAAAGAATCTGGAATCCGTTGCAAATGCCGATGACCAATTTGCCCGATTCAGCCGCCTGTTTCACGCCCTTCATAACTGGAGAGAACCGGGCCAGCGCACCGGTGCGAAGATAGTCTCCATACGAAAAACCGCCGGGAAGGATGATGGCATCAAACCGGGACACATCCTCTTCCCGATGCCAAACGGGTTCAACCGGTTCCTGCAATACATCTTCGATCGCATGAACGCAATCCAGATCGCAGTTCGAACCGGGAAAAACGGGAACGGCAAACCTCACTTACGCCACCTCCTCCAGCTCAAAGCGAAATTGTTCAATCACCGGGTTGGACAATACCTTTTCGCAAATTTCACGCACTTGTTGTTCCGCCTTCCGGCGATTATCGCTCTCAATCAACACTTCAATCCGCTTGCCGATCCGCACATCCTTCACTTCGGCATAACCCAGGGAATGAAGCGATCCTTTCACAGCGACTCCCTGCGGGTCCAATACACTCTCTTTCAAGGTGACAAAGATGGTTGCTTTATACATCTTCTCTTCCTCCCAGGCGGTTCCAGATTTCTTCATAAGCCTCGATGACATTCCCCAAATCGCGACGGAAGCGGTCCTTATCCATCCGGTTCCCCGTCGCCATATCCCAAAAACGGCACGTATCCGGGGAGATTTCATCGGCCAGCATCACATCTCCCGAATCATCCACACCAAATTCCAACTTGAAATCAACGAGCAAAATATTTTTTTGCGCCAAGAAGTTTCGCAGCACCTCATTCACTTTCAGCGCCGTCCCTTTCATCTCTGTCAGCTGTGCAACCGTGGCGATTTCCAATACGGAAATGTGATCCTCATTGATTAATGGATCACCCAAGGCATCGTCTTTGAGGTAGAGCTCGATCACCGGATGGCGCAAGGGGCTTCCTTCCGTCAATCCGAGCCGTTTGGAAAGCGATCCGGCAGCCACATTGCGGACCACCACTTCCAACGGGATGATGGCAACTTTTTTCACCCATTGTTCAATTGGCGAAATTTCTTTTATAAAATGATTTGCGATTCCTTGTTCCCTTAATAATTGAAAGAAGAATGCACTAATTCGGTTATTAAGGACTCCTTTTCCGGCGAGCGTTGCCTTTTTTTCACCGTTGAAGGCCGTTGCCGCATCTTTGTAGCGAACGCGGACAATCGCCGGGTCTTCCGTTAAAAACAATTGTTTCGCTTTTCCCTCATAGAGGAGAGTTTCCGGTTTCATCCTGCAAAAGCCCCTTTCTGCGGAGTTTTGGGAGAAAGCGGAGGCAGTGGAAATCCACTCTGCCTTCCGCTCCGCCTTCTTCCCGCTGACTCTCTATTCATCCAAGTCGAGGCGGGCAAAAATGGTGTCCACATGTTTCAAGTGGTAGTGGTAATCAAAACAATCCTCAATCTCCCGGGGCGAAAGCGTTTGGGTGATTTGCTCATCCGCTTCCACCAGCGGTCTGAACGGGCGCTGTTCTTCCCAAGCCTGCATGGCCAAACGTTGGACACGGTCATACGCTTTTTCCCGTGTCCAGCCTTTGTCGATCAAGCTCAACAGAACCCGCTGGGAATAGATCAATCCAAACGTGCGCTCCATATTTCGTTTCATGTTCTCGGGGAATACGGTCAGGTCACGGATAATGCCGGTGAAGCGATTCAGCAGATAGTTAAGCAGGATCGTGGCATCCGGCAGAATCACCCGTTCCACGGATGAATGGGAAATATCCCGTTCATGCCAGAGCGGAACATTTTCATACGCCGAGACCATGTGACCGCGGATGACGCGGGCCAGCCCGCTGATATTTTCGCACCCGATCGGGTTGCGTTTATGCGGCATGGCTGATGAGCCCTTTTGCCCTTTTTTGAAGGGCTCTTCCACTTCACGCGTCTCACTCTTTTGCAATCCGCGGATTTCCGTCGCAAATTTGTCAAGAGAGGTGGCAATCAAGGCCAAGGTGGCCATATATTCCGCATGACGGTCGCGTTGCAGGGTTTGCGTTGAAATGGGCGACGCTTTCAGTCCCAATTTTTCACACACATATTTTTCGACAAACGGGTCAATGTTGGCATACGTCCCCACTGCTCCGGAGATTTTGCCGACGGCGACGGTCTCCATTGCTCTGACAAACCGCTCGCGGTTCCGCTGCATTTCGGCATACCACAATGCCATTTTCAAACCGAATGTTGTCGGTTCGGCATGCACGCCGTGGGTGCGTCCCATCATCACCGTATATTTGTGTTCTTTAGCCTTCTCTTTGAGAGCGGCGATCAAACGGTCCAGATCCTGCAACAAAATTTCGTTTGCCTGTTTCAACAGATAGGAAAGCGCGGTATCCACCACATCCGTCGAGGTTAAACCGTAATGAACCCATTTGGATTCCGGCCCCAGTGTCTCCGCCACCGCCCTGGTAAATGCCACGACATCGTGACGAGTATCCTGTTCGATTTCATAGATCCGCTCCACGTTGATCTTGGCATTTTCCCGGATCAGGGCTACATCCTTCTTCGGGATGATCCCCAGTTCCGCCCATGCTTCGCAAGCCAGGATCTCCACTTCCAGCCAGGCGCGGTATTTGTTTTCTTCTGTCCAAATCGATCCCATCTCGGGGCGCGTATAACGTTGAATCACAATCAGGTCCCACCTTTTCTGTGAAGATGCATCGCAGGTCAGATCGCGGGGCGCCTTCCTTCTCGGCGTTCCTTATGATCCCCGCTCCCCTCGGGTTCAGGACTGCAATGCATGATTATATTTGATTAAAAATAATCTCTATCATAAATAACCTTTTTCTCTTCGCTCGTCAAAGGCGGCCAAATCGACGAAGACTCGATCCACTCCAGCGCCTGATTGACGCTCTCTGCCAATACCGTGACATGACCCATTTTTCTACCTTTTTTCGCTTCTTTTTTTCCGTACCAATGAAATTTCACGTGACCGGGAAGAGATGGAAATGCTTGTCTGAAAGCATCTGCATGTTCACCCAAAATATTCACCATCACCGCCGGCTTGCAAAGATCCGTCGGCCCCAGTGGCAACCCGAGGGAGGCGCGCACAAACTGCTCAAATTGCGAGGTGGCACAGGCATCATAGGTGTAGTGTCCCGAGTTGTGGGGGCGTGGTGCCAATTCGTTGACAACAAGCCGTCCGTCTTTCAGCATAAACATCTCAACCGCAATCAAACCCACCACCTGCAGCGTCTCCGCAACCCGTTCAGCCACTGCGATCGCCTGCGCTTTGACCGGCTCAGCCAGCGGCGCGGGAACAACCGTCATATGGAGGATATGGTTTCGATGCAGATTGACCGCCGGCGGAAATGAGGCCAAATCCCCTTGCGGATTGCGGGCGACAATGACGGAGAGCTCTTTGACAAAGGGGATAAAAGCTTCCAAGATCAATTCCCTGCTCCCGTCCAACAAATCCCCCGGCAACAAATCGAGATCCGGTTTTGTGCGCAACATCCATTGACCTTTGCCATCATAACCGCCTGTGGCCGTTTTCAGCACGGCAGGAAGGCCGATCTGCCTGAGTGCCCGGATCAAATCATCCCGGCTCTTTACAGGAACAAAGTCGGTAACGGGAATCCCGGCTCTTTGCAGTGTTGTTTTCTCCAATATGCGATGCTGCGCCGTTTGTAACAGCCGGCTTCCTTGCGGCACATGTGTTTTCGTTTCCAGAAATTTGACGACAGCCGGGTCAATATTTTCAAATTCGTACAAAACCAGATCGGCCTTTTCAGCCAGCCGGTTCGCCGCATGAAGATCGTCATAGGGAGCGGCTATATGCCACTGGGCCGCTTGTCCTCCGGGGCAATCAGTTGCGGGGTCCATGGTGACAAACTGCAAGCCCATCTTCTGCCCCTCAAGAATCGTCATACGTCCGAGCTGACCGCCTCCCAAAATCCCGATCGTTTGTCCTGGAGCGACCACTTTCATCTGTCCTTTTGTTTCGATCATTCCAGATCCCTTTCTTCAATGACACGTGCGCGAATTTGTTCACGGCGCTCCTTCAGGCGCGAGCGTATCTTCAAATCCGCCATTCCCAGCATTTCCGCAGCCAAAATCCCGGCATTGACTGCGCCGGCATTGCCGATCGCCACAGTCGCGACGGGCACCCCGCCAGGCATTTGCACAATGGACAGCAAAGAATCGAGCCCGTTTAAAGAGGACGTTTTGATCGGAACGCCAATCACCGGGAGCACTGTTTTCGCTGCAACCATTCCGGGAAGGTGAGCGGCCCCTCCGGCTCCGGCGATAATTACCTGAATTCCGCGTTTCTCAGCCGTTTCAGCATAATGAAACATCTCATCAGGTGTCCGGTGGGCAGAAACCACTTTGGCTTCATAAGGAATTTCCAATTCCCGGAGTACTTCACACGCTTTTTGCATCGTAGGCCAATCGGAAGTGCTTCCCATAATGACACCGACTTTTATATCATTCAATGGATGCTCCTCCTTTATCAACAAATAAAAAACAAGCCTAATTAGCAGATTTTCCCAATAAAAGCCAGAGAAAGTCTACTTATTAGGCTTGTTTTCCGCCTAACCGTTCAACTTTTCTCATAGCCGGGAAATTTACGGTTTCCTGGTAGAAACGCTCAAGCCATATTCCTGAGCATATATGAGAAAGCAAATTATTTTGTTCAGTTCCAGTGTAACAACAAAACGGGAACAACGCAACAAAAAAGCGAACATTGAAATTAAAAATTAATGGTAGTGTTCGCTTATCATAGGAATCAAAAAGACATTGAATCAAGTAAAATGAACTTGTTCCAGTGGATCATGAACATTCCCCATATATCTCAATTCTGGCTCCAATTGCGAACCGTGTGCCAATGCAATAAGATTCTCGCTTGACCCGGACAACGCCTGATCTTGGCATTTTCCGCTCAAAAACACAAAAAACCCATCTCAATTGAGATGGGTTTTTCTTATGCCTGGCAACGACCTACTCTCCCAGGGGTGAACCCCAAGTACCATCGGCGCTGGAGGGCTTAACTTCCGTGTTCGGGATGGGAACGGGTGGATCCCCT
>NZ_JAECVY010000012.1:0-74245 GCF_016055075.1 Thermoactinomyces sp. CICC 10522
GCCAGCGTTCATCCTGAGCCAGGATCAAACTCTCCGATAAAGATCTAGCTCAAAAAGAATCAACAGGTCATGCTTCACTCTTTAGTTTTCAAGGAACACGTTTTTTATCAATCGCTTATCGCGACGGAATTTAATGCTATCACATCTCGCATCATATGTCAATAGTTTTTTAGAAACGAGATTGATAATTTCCTCTTCGCAAAAGCGACGTAAACTACTATATCACCCGGAGAGCGCTGCGTCAAATGAAAATATTTCCAAAAGCTGCTGATGGATTTTCTTCCCGATAAAGCAAAATAACAGCCATTCCTCCATCACTCTGATCCGCCTTCCTGCTGTCCGCATACCAAGTATAGATGAATAAGATCTTGTCTCGGAATGATTTTCCTTTTCTTGGTGCATCCTATGATCGAAATATTCCACACAGGGAGTGGACCTGATGCACGCATCTTTCTGGTCTCTTTTGCCTTTTCTGATTGTAATCCCGCTGGCGATGTGGACACGCCAGGTACTGATCGGCCTGATGGCGGGCCTGCTCGTCGGAGCCTACATGAAAAAATTCACCTGGCTCGGGGGTATTGAAGTGGCAATCCACTATCTGGTCAAGGAAGTCACTTCGCCCGGCAATCTTCGCCTCCTTCTCTTTATGTACGGCTTTGGCGCCTTTATCGGACTGGTTCGCGTTACGGGGGGAGTATCAGGGTTCGCGCAGTGGATGAATCGCCGTATCAAATCGGCCCGCAGCGCTTTCGGGCTGACCTGGCTCTCCTCACTGGCCACCTTTATGGCTCCCGACTTTCGCATCATCACCGTCGGCCCCGTGATGAAAGAAGTATTTCAACGATTGAAAATCTCCGGTTCCAAAGTGGCCTTCATCATCGATGCCACCTCAACTCCCTTAATCGCCCTGATTCCGATCGGAACGGCGTTCGTCGGGTACATGGTCGGGCTGATCGCCGATTCGGCCCATCATCAGGGGTTCAGCCTCACCCCTTATCAGGTTTTGCTGCAAAGCATTCCTTTCAACTTCTTCTCTATCCTGATGCTGGTCTATACCCTTTATCTCACTTTTTTCAAAGGAAAATCCGAGGAAAAAGGAGCTGTTGATCCCAATGATTGCCCTCCCGGCATTCGCACTCCTTTCCGCACCTCGCCCCAGGTCGGTTATTTTAAAGATTTGTGCAAGCAGGACAAAGCGTTGGCCGGGAAAAAAAATACCGGCGCCAGCAGTGAACACGAACCTGACAGCGACTTTCCCGATCCGGTGGAAATCGTTTCAGAATCAGCCGCGCCCAAGGCAATTCATCTGATCGTCCCCCTCTGTCTGCTGTTGGGATTCACCTTTTTTCTCACCTGGTGGGACGGTTATACGAAAACCCCCTCTTTCTGGGAGGCACTCACTAAAGCCGATGCGGGCAAAGCGATGCTGGAAGCTGTCTTCATCACGCTGATTCTCTCCTTTATCTGGTACGGGATTCACCGGCAGCCGATCCAGCGACTCCTCTTCGGATTTTTGCAAGGGGGCAATGAGATGATGGGCGTAAACGTGTTGCTCGCTCTCGTCTGGGCCTTGACAGCTGTCTCGACGGATCTGGGTTTTATCACCTATACGAAAAACCTGATCGAACACCTGGTTCCGTCCCTGTGGTTGGCTCCTGTCCTGTTTCTGGTGGGCTGTGTCATCTCCTATATCGTCGGATCCAGCTTTGGAGCGTGGGCAATCCTGATGCCTCTGGGTTTTTCGCTTGCTGCCGGCACCCATACCCCGATCCCGCTCATCACCGGGGCCGTTTTTGCCAGCGGCAGCTTCGGCGGATTTGCCTCTCCCCTGAGTGACAATACCGTCGCCATGGCCACGGTCATGAAGCTGCCCTTGATGAAATATGCGCATCAAAAACTGATTGCCTCCCTGATCGTCGGAATCGCCAGCGCCATTTTGTATGCGGTGATCGGCTGGGTGATGAGCAGGTAAAGGCACGAAAAAAGCAGGAATCAAATGACCCCGGTCACAATAAGGGGGTCATTTTCCGTGGCAACGAAAAAGATTGAAAAGATCTATTAGACCGGGGTGAATGGCATCTTCTCTCACGGCGGTATTCCGACACTTCCGTATCCAAGACAACAGACCTGGGCCCAAGAGTGGACAGACAACCGGGTAATATTTGCCGATCTTGCCCGGAAAGGCTTCAAAAGAGTCCATTTGCACAACAGTCGCACAACAAATTGAATCCCATCTTCATTAATTAATAGGGATAATGAAATTTCTTTTTGATTTCTTCCGAGTAATCCGGATAGCGATTTTCCCGCAATACCTTTTCGTATTCCTGGGATGTTCCGATAAACAGTACATCGCAAGCAGGAAGATGATCTAATCCCTGAGTGAAAAAATCTTGAACATATAAGGCATTTGGATCTTTGGCCCGGGGATCTTCTTTCAGCAAAAGTTCGGTTCGGTGCCCATGCTGATCAACAAAATAGGTTTCCAAGTGTGCCGGTTGATCCGGCAACGGTGTGTAAACCATTCCGTTTGGAGGAACGTTGATCATATATTTGTTCCAAAATTCTTTCGGGGGTTCTTTGGCGTCGGGAATGTCCATATATACTTGAACCCAACCGTGATAGTTCTTCGGTACGAGAAAAACATAGGTTGGAATTGAAAAAAAAGACCATGCAACGTAAAGCAAAAGAGCCATGACTAATAACAACAGCAATCCGGCAGGATACTTCCATGTCCGCACGGTTATTCCCCCATTCATCCCAAAAAGAGGATACCATTCTTGATGCGCTGAGTCGGATGCCGCTTTCACCATGGAATTTTTCCGGGATCCAACCCGCTTCACCGGCCCCGGGCAAAACCCGCAAATCGAACAGAGCCGACAATCGGCCTGACCGGACGGAAAAAGAATGTCCGGACTCCGTCAGAACAGCTGTAGCCAAAGACTTTCTGACGGACCGGATAACAGCGGGAACTTGTTCCTTCAACTATTTAAAAAACGCTCAATGCAAGTCAGCTGTTCTTCTGTATTCAGCGCTGGGGCGTGACCCAGTCCGGGAATGGTAACCAATTGACAGCCGGGTCCGCTCTTGCGCATTGCCTCAGCTGTCTCAACCGGCAAAATATCCGACCGTTCCCCTCTGATCAACAGAACTTTCGCTTTTACCGCGTTCCATTGCTCCCACAGCAACAAGTCTTCCGGATGGGCAAACTGGTGAACAATCTGCGGATCATAATCCGGAGTGAATTTGCCATTGTCTTTGCGGCGGGCCGAAGTTTCCGTAAAATGAAGCCATTCCTCCTCACTGTTGATGCCAAAGTCTCGGTAAGTGGAACGATAATAATCCATAAGCTCCGTTATTGTTCGGAACTCGGGCGGATTGGCCGTATAGGCAAGAATGCGTTGAACCCCTTCCGCAAGTTCGCCGTTCGGCTGTTTCTCCGCCGGGCCGGCACCAATATCATTCAGCACAAGGTGCGTAATCCGGTTTCGCAGGATCGAACCGGCCAAGCGGATTCCGATCGCCCCGCCCATGGAAGTGCCAACCCACCGCATTTCCTCAATTCCCAAAGCATCGACCAAAGCGGCAACCAAACGCTCATAACGCCCAAAACAGTAATCCTTGGCAGGATCCGCACTCCATTCGCTCCGTCCGCGTCCGATCATGTCGGGGCAAATCACATGAAAGGATTTTGCCAGTCGGGCGGCCAGGGTATCAAAATCCCTGCCGTTTCTGGTCAGTCCGTGCCAGCACAACACCGCCGGCTTTGCCGCATCACCCCACTCATAAATGTGAAGTTGCACACCGTCGACTTCCAGGTATCGGGACATTCCGGCCCTCATCATAACCCCTCCTGTTTTCTCCTGTTGTCATGGTCAACAATCCAGCACATCAACACGAAAATTCCGAAAAATCGAGTCTTGTTTTTGCCTTCATCACAAGTATACCATTCATCTGGAGCCACAGGCCGGCCGACGGAAAAAACCCTGCTCCTTTTGCAATGCGGCAGGGTTTTCTTTCGACGCATTCACCGGACCGGGCATCATCCGCCGATCCCGGGTTTTGCTTTCGTTCCAAAACGCACTATCACATAACACAAAACAATCAAAGCAAACATCATCGCCCCGATGATTTCAAAATCCACTTCAAACGAAGGAACAAAAAAGATAATCGCTTCGTAACAAGCCACACCGTACGCCAGCACCACAATGATCCATCCCATGATTCGCGATGCCGCTTTTCCCAGTTTCCCCGACTGCTCCAGCATGCGGCAGGTGATAAATGAATCAATGGTATCGGTGAGCATCATCCCTGCCATAAAGGTAAGCCCCAACATTGCCGGCATCCACCGGCTTGCGTGGCTGGCAGCGATCGCCCAGACAGAGGTCTGGCTGACCGTATCCGCAGCAAGGGCAAAGATGGCTCCAATAATGACAATATGAATGGGATTGGAGGTTTCCCGGGCGAAGCGAGGAATGAATCTCCCCCTGATTCCTCCCAACTTGTATTCTTCTTCCGTGCGGATGAGAAGGTTCCGGATATTCAACGTCCCGATCAGCAGCAGTGAAAGAACGGACACCCATGTCACCAGGGTATCAAAATAGTCCGGGAACTTGAAATTTCGGCTGAATGCAGAAAGGACGACAGCAACACTCGCCACCACCGTTCCGTGTCCAAATGAAAACAGCGTGCCCACCCAGCGTGTCACCTTGCTCTTTTTGCGCCAATTATACCGGACCAACCCATCAATGCAGGCCAAATGGTCAGCATCCAAACCATGACGCAACCCCAGCACGAACACGAACAGAATCAGCGAAAAAACCTCCATACCACCATTCCCTTCTTCATGTCGTGTATTTGAATTGCATAAGATCGGGTACATCGACATTACGAATCCGCGGATTCCAGCTTCATGATTTCCTTCACTTTTTGCATGTCTATGTGTTCACGAATCCACCCAGCAAGAGAGGCATAAACCGCTTCCCGGATCTCCCGCCTGTTTCTCCCGCTTTCTTCTTTTTTGGGCAAACCTTTTTTCAAGCGGAGATGATTGATCCAATGACGGAGAAAGGAAGGATTATCAAACAGGCCGTGCAGATAGCTTCCCCATACCTCCCCCTCCCCGGATACAGCACCGTCCAGGCGTCCGTCCGCCAGCCTGAAAAGAGGAGAGGTGCCGGCAGCCAATATGGTTCGGCCCAAATGAATTTCATACCCTTCGACAAGCTCCGAACCACCCCAGGAGGCAAGGGGCCTCCCGACAGCTCTTACCGTTTGCTTGCCGGGAACGAAGCGGGTCTCCATCGCGAGCAGTCCCAAACCATCCTGTTCAGTTTGGCTTGATTCGACTCCTTCGGGATCAGTCAACTTTCGTCCGAGCATTTGATATCCGCCGCAAATGCCGACCACTGAACTGCCCCGCTCTTTTAATCGGAGGATTTCCCCGGCCAATCCCGTCACTTTCAGCCAGGCGAGATCTTCCATCGTGTTCTTTGTGCCGGGCAGGATGATGACATCGGGATTTCCCAGCTCGTCGACCGATTTTACATAACGAACGGCGAGATCGTCCTGATCCATCAACGGAAGAAAATCAGTGAAGTTGGAAATGCGCGGGAGCCGGATGACCGCCACGTCCAGGTCTGCTCCCTGTTTGTTTCCTTTTAAGGCCAATGCCCCCAGCGACATCGAATCTTCGGGATCAACATCGATTTCGACATAGGGGAGAATGCCCAGCACCGGAATTCCCGTCCGGTTTTCCAGCCATTTGATTCCCGGCTCAAGCAATGCTTTGCTGCCCCGGAATTTGTTGATAATCAATCCTTTTACCCGCGCCCGTTCCTCCGGTTCGAGCAGTTCCAGCGTTCCCACGATCGAGGCGAACACTCCGCCGCGGTCGATGTCCGCCACCAGCAGAACGGGGGCATCCGCCATTTGCGCAATTCTCATATTGGCAATATCGCGGTCTTTCAGATTAATCTCCGCCGGGCTGCCTGCCCCTTCGATCACAAGCACTTCATATTTTCGCGATAACCGTTTCAGGGACTCCGAAGCCGCGGTGAGGAGTTGGCCGAGCAGCGGTCCGCGATACGAGCCGGCGGCGACATCGGCAAAATGGCGGCCGTGCACAATCACTTCCGAGACCAGATCCCCTTTCGGTTTCAGGAGAATCGGGTTCATATCGACATTTGCTTCAATGCCGCACGCTTCCGCCTGAACGCCCTGAGCCCGCCCGATTTCTCCCCCGTCCGACGTCACATAGGAGTTAAGGGCCATATTTTGCGATTTAAACGGGGCAACCCGGAAACCTTCTTCATGAAAATAGCGGCAAAAAGCCGTGCATAACACACTTTTCCCTACATCTGAAGCTGTTCCTTGCAACATGATCGCCTTCATGGTTCCGCTTCCTTTTCAAAATTCGATTCCGCGCACCGCCGGGATTCCTTCATGATAATAATGTTTGACCGCCTCCACTCTGGAGACGAGATCAGCGGCTTCCATCACCTTTTCATGCGCATTTCGCCCGGTTAAAACGAGATGCAGGTGCGGAGGGCGGTTTTGAATCAGGTTGAGCACTTCCGCCATCGGCAAAACATCGTCGATGGGAAAGGATTTGATGGCAAGCGCGTTGTTAATCTCATCGAGTATGACCAGATCGTAATCTCCGCTCATTACCCTTTCTTTGCTGATCTTCCATGCACGGGCCAGCGCCTCCCGGTGTTCTTCCGGGGTTTTGGTCCAGGTGAAACCGATCCCCAGCTGGCAGATCTCCACTCCCAGACGCTCCAGCGCGATTTTCTCGCCATACGTCCGTTCCGGTGATTTGATAAATTGCAGAATCAGCACTTTCATCCCCCGGCCGGCTGCCCTTAACGCCAGCCCGAGAGCCGCCGTCGTCTTTCCTTTGCCTTCACCTGTGTAAACCAGTGTGAGCCCGCGCCGTCCACTGTCCTGTTTTCCGGCTGTCTCCCTTTTGTCCAGGTTGCTCATGTGTCAGCCCTCCTGCTCAGTCGGTATTGTTGGCATGCGGAAATGAAGCGCGGCACCATCTCCGGATGGGATGCAAAATGAAGATGGGTATAGCCGGCCAGCAGATTTTCCCGCACATACCCTTCCCGGTGTTTTCCCCTGCGCCCGCTCGTTTGGTAAGCCGGCGGGTAATGGTCCGACTGTGCCGTCAGCTCAGAATAATGAAATTCATGGCCACGCGCTTTTTCGCCCCGCTTCAGCAACAGATTGTCGCTTAACGCCTCCACTTCCCGGTAGCCGAGCGCCGCCAGCCGGTCTTTCATCCGGACGGCAGCCGGAATCACCCCGACCATCGGATGAGCGTTTCCTTCCCAGTCGATGATAGCCTCAGTCAGGTACATATACCCGCCGCATTCGGCAAACGTCGGCAGGCCTGCGGCGATTTTCCTACGAAAGGAATCCTTCACTTTGCCGTTGCCCGATAATTCCCGGACAAACTCTTCGGGAAAGCCTCCCCCGATATACAGACCGTCCACTTCCTCCGGCACGATTTCTCCGCGAAGAGGGCTGAAAAAACGCAGGCAAGCGCCATGATGCGTCAGCAGTTCCAGATTTTCCGGGTAGTAAAAATTAAAAGCCGCATCCTTGGCCACCGCGATGGTGACAGGTTCTTCTTCCCCAGATGACGCGGGCGCAAAAATTCGCTTTTCCGGCGTTTCCAGCTGCGGGGCTGCACTGGCCAGCGATTCCAGCCGATCCAAATCAATCCCTTTTTCCACGAGCTCCGCCAAGCGGGCAAACAGCGGGGCGATTTCTCCCCGCTCAATCGCCGGAATTAAACCGAGATGACGTTCCGGAATGTCGATCGACGGATCGCGGGAGAGCCAGCCGACCACAGGAATCCCGCATTCTTGTTCAATCGCCGCCTGAACCAGGCGAAAATGTCCTTCGCTGCCTGCCCTGTTGACAATCACTCCGGCAATCGGCACGGCCGGATTCAGAAGCTGATACCCTTTCACCACGGCCGCCGCACTGCGCGCCATGCTGTGAACGTTTACGATGAGTATGACCGGGCTTTGCAGCATCATGGCGATTTCAGCCGTACTCCCCCTGTCACTGCGCGGATCTTTTCCATCATATAACCCCATGACTCCTTCAATGATGGAGATGTCAGCCCCCCGGCTCCCGCGGAAAAAAATTTCCCGCATGCCCTCCGGCTCCATCATCCAGGTATCCAGATTGCGGGAAGGACGGCCGGTAACGGCAGTGTGATAGCTGGGGTCGATGTAATCGGGGCCTGCTTTAAACCCTTGCACTTGCAGCCCGCGTTTTTTGAATGCGGCCATCAAGCCGAGCGTAATGGTCGTCTTGCCCACGCCGCTGCCGGTTCCGGCAATCACGATCCTCGGTCTCGCTTCACTCATTGTTCTCCCTCCCTGCGCGGGGATGTGGGACAAGGGCAACGGACAGGGTCACATTTCCTGATTTTTTCTTGGGCAAGAGCCAATCTTCCGCCCCCGAAGACAACAGGGCTGCCGGTTCGCTCACGCCATAAGCCCCCGTATAGCGATATACCGTTTCCGAAGGATTGGGCAGCGAAACGGTGTTCAGTTCTTCAGGAGAATATACATCCATCCGCCAGCCGTATTTTCGGCACAAAGCGAGGAGGCCGGGCTCGTCCTTTTTCAAGTCGATGGTGGCAATATTACGGACACTTTTAATGGAGAGTTTCAGTTCAGCAAGCGTCTCCGTCACGGTCTGTTCGATCTCCTCCAGCGTGGTGCCCCGATTGCAGCCAATTCCGAGCACCAGCACTTTCGGACGGTAAAGAACCCCGTTTTGCAGAAAGCGTTTCTCTTCATCCGGGCTCAACAAACGATGCGTTACCACGAGGGCGGCATCAAATTCCTGTTCCTCCGCCTCGCAGGCAGAAGCCACCACCTGAATATGGCCGGGCAGGGGTTTGTCATAGGCCCACCAGTCCGGTTCGCCCGACTCCTGAATGACAATCACCCTCTCCTCGTTTACCACCGCCGCACTTACGGGTGTCGCCCGTTCAAAACTTTCGATTTCCCAGCCAAATTGACTGCCGAACAAGTCGACGGGGATTGTTTGCTGCACATCGGAAGCGGTCGTGATCACCGGCCGCGCGTCCAGAATGGAAGCCACACGCCGGGTCAGTTGATTGGCCCCGCCGAGATGGCCGGACAGCACGCTGATCACATGCTCCCCACGGTCATCGACCACCACCACGGCCGGGTCGGTTTTCTTGTCTTTGAGCAAGGGAGCGATCATGCGCACCACCGCGCCGAGAGATATCAGGATGATCAAGCCGTTGTACCGCCGGAACAAATCAGGAAGGATCAACCGCACCGACCCGGTAAAGAGGGTAATACCCAGCGCTTCCTCATCCCCGCGGGCAAATTTGTCCATATAGTACAGATCGGAACCCGGAAGCTGGCGGACAAGGCGGCGGGCTATTTCGACACCGTGCTTGGTTATGGCAACCACTGCATACATCCGGTTCATGAAGCATTCCCTCCTTTGCGATAGCCGTGAGTAAAGGAAGGATCATACAGCTTGGAACGGTATGCTTCGCTTTGTTCATAGAGATCGGGGTCGAGCGCCCATCCGGCCAGAATCATGGCGTGGCTGCGAATGCCGGCTTTACGCATCTCTTCATCCAGATGCTTCAGGGTGGAACGGACGATTTTCTGCTCGGGCCAGGTCGCTTTTTGCACCACAGCGACAGGCGTATCCTCGGACCATCCCGCTTCCAGCAGCTCGTTTACCACCTTTTTGGTCAACGTGGCACTTAAAAACAAGGCAATCGTAGTCTGATGGGCTGCCAATTCCCGCAGTTTTTCCTTTTCCGGCACCGGTGTTCTGCCTTCGGCGCGGGTGAGAATGAGCGTCTGCGTCAGTTTGGGAATCGTCAGTTCCGCTCCCAAGACGGCGGCAGCGGCAAACACGGAACTGACGCCCGGGATGATTTCAACAGGAATCTTTTCTTTTTTTAACATGGCCATCTGTTCAAAAATGGCTCCATAAACGGCCGGGTCACCGGTATGGACGCGGGCGACGCTTTTTCCTCCGCGGACATGGGCAACCATGAGTCCGACAATTTGCTGCAAATCCATCCCTGAACTTTTCAACACCAAAGCATCCGGGCGGGCCCGGGCAATCAGCTCCTCACTGACGAGTGAATCGGTGTACAGGATCACGTCGGCATTTTGCAGAACCTGCTGCCCCTTGACCGTGATCAGATCCGGATCTCCGGGACCTGCTCCCACGATGTAGACTTTTGCTTCCAATCGCTTCATTTTCTCACCACCATCAGTGTCAGATATCCCGGCTTCTGCCCTTTCAGTTCGGCCACGTTCTTCCAGACCATTTCCTGATCGGAAGTCACCTTGGAAACGACCATCGCCTTGTCTGAGAGATTTAATTCTTCCAAAAGGTCAATAATCAGATCCAGCACTTTTGCCACTTTGAGAAAGACAACCGCATCATGTTCGGTGAGCGCTTTTCTCATCGCCTGCCGGTCTTCCGTTGCCGGAACGATGGCGATTTGCTCATCGCCGTCCGCCAGAGGCAAATTTAAACGGGAAGCAGCACCGTTGATCGATGAAATGCCCGGAACGGAAGAAATCGCCACCTGTGGGTGCAATTCCTGCATCCGCCGGCTCATATGAATAAACGTGCTGTACAGCAGCGGATCTCCTTCGGTGACAAATGCCACGTTTTTTCCTTGCGACAGCCTTTGCCAGACTGCTTCGACAGTTCGCTCCCATTCCCGTTCCAACTGTTCCCGGTCCCTCGTCATGGGGAAAACAAGCCCGAGCATCTCCTTTTCCAGCGGATTGATATACTTCTCGGCAATGGACAACGCATAGCTTTTTTCGCCCATCCGCTTCTTTGGATAAGCAATGACCGGGGATTCTTTTAACACGCGATAAGCTTTTACCGTGATCAATTCCGGATCGCCCGGCCCCATGCCGATTCCGATCAGTTGTCCGATCATGCCCGTCCCTCCCCTGTGGTGTGATCTCTTTCGCCGACAATGACATTGATCGGATTCATCCCTTCAAAGCGGGTCATCTGCAGGATTGGCCTGCTCCTGGCTGTTTGCAGCAAAGTGATTCTCACGGAAAATCCTTGCGCTGCCAGCGTTTCCCGTGTTTGTGCCAATGTTTCCACCGTGGCGGCGTTGACGACAATTCGGCCGCCGGACTTGAGGCGCAAACAGCAAACCCGGAGCAGCTCGCACAGCTCACCACCGCTTCCGCCAATAAATACCGCATCCGGGTCAGGCAATGAGTCCAGACCTTCCGGGGCTTTGGCATGAATCACGGTGAAATCGGCACGGAATTTCCTGCGGTTGGCTTCAATGTTGGCAAGATCCGCTTCATTTTTTTCAATGGCAAACACTTCTCCAAACGGGGCCAGTTTGGCCGCTTCCACGGAAACCGAGCCGGACCCCGCACCGATATCCCAAACCGTGCTGTCCTTCTGCAAGCGTAATTCTGCCAGGCTGAGCACGCGCACTTCTTTTTTGGTGATCAATCCTTTTTCCGGCTTCCGCTGAAAAAACTCCCCATCCTCGATCCCCAAACTCCATCGCGGAACTGGCACCTCTTTTTTTCGCTTGAGAACGACAATGTTGAGCGGAGAGAACTCGGCATCCACCAGTTCGTCCAATTCCCACCAGCCGCATCTTTCTTCCGGGCCACCCAGATTCTCGGCCACAAACGCCCGGTACTCGGTCATTCCGAACTGCAACAGATAACGGGCGATCTCCCCCGGAGAATGGACTTCATCCGTAAGCAGAGCCACCTTTTCCTGCCCGTCAATCCGCTGGGCCAGTCCCTTCATCGGCCGCCCATGCACACTTTCGATCCGGACTTGCTGCCAGCTTTCCCCCATGCGGGCAAAGGCCAGCTGAAGCGAACTGGGATGGGGATGAATCACCACCCGTTCCAGTCCCAGCTTGCGCACGATCAAGCTGGCAATCCCGTAAAAAAGAGGATCTCCCGAAGCCAGGACGACGACATCGTGCTGACGGCTTTCACGTTCCAACTGCTCCAAAACCGGGCCGAGCCCCCCTTTGATCAGGATCCGCCTGCCCGGATGATCCGGAAAAAAGGAGAGCTGCCGTTCTCCGCCCGCCAACACGTCCGCCTGTTCAATCCACTTCTTGACGCGGGAAGACAATCCGTTTTGCCCGTCATCGCCGATGCCAATCACCTTCATCTTTTTCGCCACTCATTTCCGCCCTCCCTAACTCTGCACCTTTCATCTTGACTAAAATGGTTTCAATCCGGATGCCGCCTTCAACCTGCAAAAGACACTGCCGGCATATCTGTTCGCAAAGCAGCGTAAAAAAGCGGTCATGCCCTGCCTCTTCCATCAGCTGCCCGGCATGGGTGGCATTGTTCGCCTCCCGGACTTGCGCAGCCAAAGCGGGGGGAGCGCCGGCTTTTTCCGCGATGCGGGCCAAAAAGTCGAAGTCGACGGGCGCGCTCTTGGAATGAACCATCATCACGCCTTGCGCCACTTTGGAGAACTTGCCCATCATCCCCACCAGCGTCACTTTCGAGACGCCGGCCCGCTTTGCGTGTTTCAAGGCAAACCCGACAAAGTCCCCCATCTGGATAAAAGCCTCCTCGCGAAGCTCCGGGTACATTTTCATCGCCGCCTTTTCACTGCTGCCCCCGGTCGTCAGCACCAAATGCCGGCAACCGTTCGCTCTGGCCACCTGGATTGCCTGGGCGACGCTGGCCCGATAAGCTGCAGTGGAGAACGGAACCACGATGCCCCGCGTCCCCAGGATCGAAATGCCACCCACAATCCCCAGCCTTTCGTTCAGCGTCTTTTTGGCAATCTCTTCTCCATCCGGCACGGAGATCTTTACCTGAACACCGCGCTTGATGGCAAAGGATGAAAGCACTTCTCTCACTGTTTCACGAATCATTTTCCGCGGAACCGGATTGATGGCCGCTTCGCCCACGGGCACGGGCAGCCCCGGTTTGGTCACCCGGCCCACTCCCGGTCCGCCATCGAGCCGGATTCCCGGTTCTTCACTCCAAGTCACGGTGGAAACAATACGTGCTCCATGCGTGGCATCAGGATCATCACCAGCATCCTTAATCACGCTGCATTCTGCCTCCCCTTCCCGCAGTTGCGCCTGATCGACCGAAAAAGACGCCATTTGGCCGACCGGAAGCACAATCTCCACCTCATGGACGGCCTGTCCGGTGATCAGGGAAAGCAGGGCCGCTTTTGTGGCGGCAGCAGCGCAAGCTCCCGTCGTATAGCCATGTCGCAATTCTTTTCGTTCTTGCTCTTCCGCCTGCTTTTTCATTGCGAAACTCCTTAACTGATGAACATCTGTGAAACTGTATCGCATGCCGGGATCACGGAGTCCTAAAAGTTGATGATCCGTTTTGCCCCGCTTTTTCCGCCAAGAGGGAAAGGGCATTCACGATAGCCACCGCTGTCGGGCTGCCGCCTTTCCGGCCACGGTTGGTGATAAAAGGGACTTCGCATTTGCTCAGTTCTTCCTTGGATTCCGCAGCGGAGACAAACCCGACCGGAACGCCGACGATCAATCCCGGTTTGGCCACTCCTTCCCTCACGAGGCGGATTAATTCCAGCAGGGCCGTCGGTGCATTGCCGATGGCAAAAATGCCTCCTTCCGCCTCTTTCACCGCTTTGCGCATGGAGATGATGGCCCGGGTCGTTCCCAGCCGTTTGGCTTCTTCCACCACGTCGGGATCCGAGATGTAGACGCGCACATCGCCGCCAAATTTGGCGATTCTCGGTTTACTGATGCCCACCTGAACCATCTGCACATCCGCGACAATGGTATTTCCGCTTTGAATCGCCCGGATTCCCGCCTCCACCGCCTGCGGATGAAAAATCAGGCTGCGTCCCAGGTCAAAATCGGCGGAAGCATGAATCACCCGCTGTACGATGGGAAATTGCTCTGCTGTGAACGGGTGATCACCCAGTTCGTCCTTGATCATTTCAAAACTGAGATTCTCGATTTCCCGCGGCCGGATTGTCACCGGTTTAAAAGATTGATGGGACATATTGTTCACTCTCCTCCTTTGCTCAGTGCAGCGACCACCTCTTCTGCGCTGGAAAAAGAGGTGCCGTAATCCAGTTGCGGCCTTGCAATCAGAATCACGCCAATTCCCACGTCCAGGGCCGCTTCCACCTTTTCATCCACAGAACCCGCTTTGCCGCTTTCTTTGGTGATCACGGTCGTCACCCCGTAGTGTCGGTACAGGGCGATATTCAGCTCTTTGCCAAACGGACCTTGCATGGCAATGATATTTTTTTGCTCAATGCCCAGCTCCGCACATTTTTCCATGTTGTCCTTGCGGGGCAACATGCGTGCGACCAGGCGAATTTCCGGATCCGGCAAAAGCCGTTTGGTAAAAGTGGCCAATGTCTTGCTTCCCGTGGTCAGCATAATCACCCCTTTACGCCGTGCCGCCTCTTCAGCAGCTTCTTCATAGGAAGAAACGATGCAGATACCCGGATGATTCCCGTATATCCAGGCGGGCCGCTCAAAGCGAATATAAGGGATGCCGCAAATTCGCGCCGCCTCCATCGCATTTTTGGACGCTTCTTCGGCAAAAGGGTGACTGGCATCCACCACCCGGTTGCACCCCTGCACGCGGATCAGGCCGGCCATCTCCTCCGCGGTGAGCCTTCCCACCCTGACGGGAATCCCCTCTTCCCGCAAACTCTTGGCAGCACTCTCCGTGACGACGGTGGCCAACAGAGAAATCCGCGCGCGGTTCAACCGGACAGCCAGGTCCCTCGCATCACTGGTACCGGCCAAAAACAGAACCATCTGGAGAACTCCTTTCCATGCTTCTTTGCTGTGTGATCATGATCGCGGGCCCGGACAATCCCGGGAAATTCATGAACGTTTGCTGCGGACAGCCTGATGAGATGCCCCGTGAGCGGCGGTGTGATCATGATGCCCGCAATCATGATGATGGTGGTGATGGTGATGGTCATGCCCGTCGGCGATTGCCTTTTCGGCCAGGGCTTTCCATGCTACCCCTTCCCCCTGCCTCACTTCGCTCACTCTTTTTTGGACAATCGGAATCAGTCCTTCATCAAATCCGAGATAGGCGCCCATATGAAACTCAATTTCAGGATGGCGCCACTCATATTCATTCAAGATTGCTCGCATCCGCTTGATCAGCACACCGGTAAACAAAAAATAGGGCAAAGTAACAATCCTTTTGGCTCCCAGCCGGATGCAGCGTTCCAATCCCTCGGCGAAAAGCGGCTCCGTCACCCCGATAAAAGAAACTTCCACCCATCTGTAGCGATTTTTCTCCCAAAACATGCGGGCAATCTTGTATAGATCACTGTTGGCGTACAAATCGCTGGAACCGCGGCCGACGAGCAGAATCGCCGTTTCCTCCCGCACTCCCGGATTAATGTCTGCCACCCGCTGTTCCAACAGATCCAGTACGGCTTCATCCACTTCAATCGGACGGCCGTAACGGAATTGGACGCCCGGATATTGTTCCTGCGCTTCCTGAATCGCCAAAGGGATGTGAATTTTGGCATGTCCGGCAGCAAACAACATCACGGGAATCAGCGTAATCCGGTTCGCCCCCTGTTCCACACACCGCTGAATGCCTTGCGGAATATCGGGCGATGCCAGTTCCAAAAAACACGTTTCTTTCACCGGTGCGTCAACAACGCGCGAAAGCTTTTCGGTAAAACGCAGCAACTCTTTGTTCCCTTCCGGGTCCCGGCTCCCATGGCCGACAAACAGGATCGCGTTCAAACAGATTCCTCCCGTTTCTTTTTTGCCTGCCGTTTAATCCCCGCAGGCGAGCTCTTCAATAACCGGTTTTCTCTCGTCGGAATAAGCAAAACCGGCCACTTCTTTCACTCGTTTGAAAAATTTGTTAAACCGTTCATCGGGATGGCCCTGTTCCGCATATTCCCGTACCACCTGTTCCACCGTCTCCAACAGCTCCCCGGGCGAAATTCCTTCTGCGACCCGCTGGGCCGGATGGGCGTTGCGTCCGATTTTTTTCCCACCCAAAAACAAGTCATAAGTCCCGCGGCGGTAGACGATGCCAATCTCTTCCGTTACGGCCCCATAACAGGCCATCGCACAGCCGTTAAACCCGATTTTCAGTTCTTTGGGAACCTTGAGCCCGCCCAGACGCCGGTTGAGTTCCTCCGCCAGCGGAATCGACTCCCCTTTTTCTCCATCGCAAAAATCACAGGCTTTCAGTTGCACCACATCCCCGATGGGGCTCAACAGCAACCCGGCTTCGGTCAACCGCGCAGTCACTGCCGCCGGCTCATCGGTCGGAACGCGCAAAATGAGCTGGTGGTGGGGAGTATACTTGATTTCACCCTGGTCGCCGGCAATTTCCGCCAGCAGGACAAGTTGTTCCGGCGTGATTATTTTGTTGGCCACTCCGGGAGAGACCGCCACTTCAAAGATCGAAACAGGTTTTGTGAACGGAATCGTGGTGATCCCGGTCTCAACCAGTCCCTTTGCCTGCAAAACGGAAAGCGCTTCATGCGCCAGACTGGCCGGACGAACGGATGCCTTTCTCTTATCGGCTGTCGCGATGTTCTGCTCTCTGACGAACTTTCCTGATGATTCGCCAAAGGCATTGAGCGACCACGGTTCTGCCTCCACTTGCAAACGCTGGTGAGGCTTCAGGTCCTGGCTCTCTTTGCTCAGCGTGTATTTGCGCTGGTAACCGCGCGGCGTGATCATTAAACCCTCATAAACAAAGGTGGTCGAATTGCCAATTATCACAGTGGTCAACATCCCGATCTCATGGTTCAACATATCTCCCAGTGTGGTCAAAACAATCTGCTGCCGCTCGCGATATGCGCTTTTCACCAGGCCGACAGGTGTCCCTGGCGAACGATACTGCAATAAAATGCGCTGCGTTTCGACAATCTGCCGGACTCGCCGCCCGCTCTTCGGATTGTATAATGCAATGACAAAATCTGCGGAAGCCGCCGCTTCAATCCGTTTAGCGATCGTCTCCCAAGGGGTGAGATGGTCGCTTAAACTGATCATGCAGGCATCGTGCATCACCGGTGAACCGAGCAGAGAAGCGCAGGAATTGATCGCGGAAATCCCCGGAATCACTTCCACTTCGACACCGGTATCGGGGTGCCACCCTTTTTCGATCAACACTTCGTAAACGAGCCCGGCCATTCCGTACACCCCCGCATCCCCGCTGGAGATCACGGCCACCTTTCTCCCTTGTTCCGCTTGTCTCACCGCTTCCTGTGCCCGGCTCACCTCTTCAGTCATTCCGGTACGCACAATCTCCTGATCAGTCAGGAGATCGCGTATGATATCCACATAGGTGTTATAACCGACAACGACTTCACTTTCCCGGATCGCTTCACGCGCCCGCTCGGTGAGATGGTCGAAATGCCCGGGGCCAAAACCGACAATCAACAGTTTTCCTTTGTTCACTTCTCTATTCACCTCGCCATTTCTCTTCACTTTCATGTCCCGGTAACGATTCTTCCCCTGACAGAACTGTCGCGACGAGCAAACAAAACCCGGACTCATGCAAGAAAGTGAACAGCTTTAGCCGGATGCAACCTCCCTGAATCGGCAATATAAAAAGCACTTTCCACCACGACGGACGGAAAGTGCTTATAGGCGGCAGAATCAAGGCAGACCGTTTCCCGGCTGCTCAAGCAGATATTGAGTCCCTGCCAACCGGACAAACAGGGACACCAAGCGCCGGACCGCTATAAGCACCTTCCTATCCGCGTAGGTCAAACGGTGCTGTCAGAAAAGGCAGGTCTCCTGGCTCATGGATCATCGTCAATCATTTTTGGCTCTGGCCTTCCCATCGTCTAAACAGTGACCAGAACCCGACTCCCCATTCACAGTGGCGGGACCGCGCCGGATTCTCACCGGACTTCCCTCTTCGGGAGTGTCGTCTAACACTCCACCTTTTCCCACTTCATATGAAATTATCAACATTTTTAAAAATAATTATATATTATAAGAATACGAAATATCAAGCATTTTAAAGAAAATACCATCATCAGAAATTATTCCGTCCAAACACCGCTTAACCATCCCCCTTGGAACTGAAGCCAACACAAAAGGGGAGTGGCGCCCTTTGACTCGGCCAGCGACACCCTGGCAGAAAAACAAAAGAAGCTTGTCGACAAGTGTTAACAAGCATTTTTGCCGACAAGCCCAAGAGTTCCTCAGCCACTCATTGCAGTTGCGAGAAAATGAACGGATGAGTTTACTCAAATTTCGGGGGTGCTTCGCCCTCCGTGTCCGTCTCAAACGACGGTTTCGGCAGAGCCGAGTTGACGCCCCAGTAAAACAGGATTATTGCCCCGATGACAACGATCAGCGTATCCCACTCGCCCGGGATCAACGGGGATTTCATCGGACCGAATGAACCGATGTACGACATCACCAGGATAAAGATATAGTAGACGATCAGCCACGCACCCGACTTCCAGGCCTGCTTCAGACTGGCTCGGGTGGATTCGTCCTTGTCGATAAAGGCAAAGTACAAAATCAATGAACCGAGCGTGATTCCGATCAACATGCTGTCAGTCGTCCAGCCCGCCCAGTAGATAATGCAGGTGGCCGCAATAAAAGCCAACGGACTTAAAATCGCTCCCCCTTTCAAGAAAAACGGGCGTTTCATGTTTGGCATTGTTCTGCGCATCGAAGTCATGGAAATGGGGCCGATCATGTATGTCATAACGGTGGCCGATGTAACCGCGTCAACCAGTTTTGACCAAGTGTCCGTGCTGGGGGGCAAAATCCAGGCAATCGCCAGCAGGAAACTGAGCCAAAGGGCTGCCCGCGGAACACCCGTACGAGGATCAATCTTCGCAAACCAAGAATAGAAATGGCGGTTTTTGGCCCACGCATAAAGGACGCGACCAGTCCCCGACAGATAGATGTTACCCGTGCCGGCAGGCGATATTACGGCGTCAATCAGCAGCAGCGTCGACAGCCAGGTCAGACCGAGTGAACCGGCAATCCAGACAAACGGGTAGTTTGCCGATTTCGGCATAAAGTCGGCAATATGCCCCCAACCCTGTGTCAGCGCTTCACTCGGGACAGCGCCGAGAAACGTCACTTGCAGCAGGATATAGACGATCGTACCGAGTGTGACAGCCAAAATGATGGCTCGCGGAATATCCCGTTGCGGATTCTTCGCTTCGGCCCCAAAGTCGACCGCCTGACGGAACCCAAGAAACGCGAAAACGATCCCTCCGCCGGCAATGGCCTTGAACACGCCTTCCGCACCACCCGGAACCGCGCCAACAGTCGCGAAGTTTCCTCCCTTGAAGAAGAAGAACAAGGTGATGATTGTCACAGACGGAACCACAAATTTAAAAAAGGTGATAATGGTGTTAATCTTGCCAAACACATTGACGCTCCAATAGTTTAACAGGAAAAACAGAAGAAGAAGCAAAATTTCAATCACACGCCCCAGGATCGACGGACCCGCATTGTCCATCAGGGCCGGCCAGTAAAAGGAGGCATGGCTGACAACCGCCTCAACTTCAATTCCGGCCACACTGGAATACGCTAGCAATGAAGCCGTCCCCGACAAAAAACCGACCAGCGAACCATGCGTATACTCCGGGTACCTCACAAATCCCCCCGCGCGCGGCAACGCTGCAGCCAGCTCACCGTACACCAAACCGATTAATAAGACCGCGATGGCCCCGCCAATCCAGGCCACCCATGCGATTGAGCCGGCATACTTGGCTCCGTTCATCGATGCCAGCAGCCAGCCGGAGCCGATAATGGAACCAAGACCCAAAAACGTCAAATCGATCAGATTTAACTTCTTTTTAAAAGATCCTTCCATACCGCCTCTCCTTTCGAATATTCTTGCAAATAAACCGACATCGCTTGGGACTTTTGTATATATATAAATCTATTTTATTATAATATATATTTCTAATAAATCAAATAGTTTAGTTAATACATAAATAATAGAATATTATTATTTTAATTTCAGGTGTCCGCCTCATCCGAATTCATTGGAAACAGCCGGGTACTTGCAAACGAAACATGCGACCATTATGAAGGATAGTCTCGATTTGATCGTCAACGCTTTCCCTGATCAAAATCTGAATCTCCTTGCCATCGGGGGGCGTACTCGACCGTGAAACCAACGCATTTATCCGTTTTAAAAACATGGATTTATTGACATCCTATAATATAAACCAAGCGTTTATGGCTCGGCCGGAGTCTCAATCACAAAAGGGATAACCCATTCCCCTCCGCTCGAAAGGGAAAGTAAAAAAGCCATCGTGACAAGAAGACCGGAAATCCATTTATTGATTGACCATCATACATTCGGCAAATACGCATTGATCACTTATTGCAGTCTGGATGAGATCGATTGTATTATCACCGATACCGCTTCAGGCAAAGCGTGTTGGGATTATGCCGAACAACATCAGATCCGCCTTGTTGCCGCCGACCAATCCGACTGATGTCAAAACGCTTTTCCCCCTCTGCGAAGTTGCCGGCGATCACGATGCTGGCAACTTTTTTTCATTGCTAAAAAAACGCTTCGCGTGCTTTTGTCTGAACTTCAAGCATGGTCTATTTTAATTTTGTCAACATCCATTGTGACGAAACTATATTTTCATTTTGTTGAATCGAAAACCATCTCTTTTTACTATGGAGTTAACGGATCTTATCATCTTTTTAAAAATTTAACAGAGAGGGAGGATATCGATCATGGATGAGTCGCTTAAACAGGAAAATGATCTGAATCTCCGCGTTCGCATCCAGAAATTGGGGAGATTTTTAAGCGGCATGGTGATGCCGAATATCGGGGCATTTATCGCTTGGGGCTTGATTACGGCATTATTTATTCCGACAGGCTGGTTCCCCAATGAAAAGTTGGCTGAACTGGTTGATCCGATCATCAAATACTTGTTGCCCCTTCTCATCGGATACACCGGGGGCAAGATGGTTTACGATGTGCGTGGCGGAGTGATCGGAGCCCTGGCCACAATGGGAATTATTATTGCTACAGATATTCCCATGTTTTTAGGCGCGATGATCATGGGCCCTCTGGGCGGTCTCGTGATCAAACTGGTTGACCGGCTTTTCAAAGGAAAAATTCCCACGGGTTTTGAAATGCTCGTCAATAACTTTTCCGCGGGTATTGTCGGTGCGATTTTGACCATTTTGGGTTTTATCGCCATCGGACCCATCGTCGCTGCCTTAACCCAGGCTTTGGCTTCCGGTGTGGAATGGATTGTGCATGCCGGACTGCTCCCGCTGGCCAGCATTGTGATTGAACCGGCCAAAGTGCTGTTCCTCAACAATGCAATTAACCACGGCGTCCTGAGCCCCTTGGGATTCAAGGAAGCATCAGCCGCCGGCAAATCCATCTTTTTCCTTCTGGAACCAAATCCGGGTCCCGGGCTGGGCATTCTGCTGGGCTACTGGCTGTTTGGCCGTGGAACCGCCAAACAATCAGCCCCCGGTGCAGCCATCATTCATTTCCTGGGAGGAATTCACGAAATCTATTTCCCGTATATCCTCATGAAACCCCGTTTGGTTCTGGCCGTGATCGCGGGGGGAATGAGCGGTGTATTCACCTTCCAAATCCTGCATGCAGGTCTGGTGGCAGTTCCATCGCCGGGAAGTATCTTTGCGCTGATCGCAATGGCTCCCAAAGGCGGCCTTCTGCCCGTACTGGCCGGGATTGTCGTCAGTACGGTGGTATCTTTCCTGATCTCCGCTGTATTCCTGAAAACCTCGGCAGCAGATGACGATGATTTGGCAAAAGCTGCCGATAAGGTACAGGAGATGAAAGGAAAGAAAAGCAGCGTAATGAATCAGGCCATTGCGCCACAAACAAAAGCGGCATCCGTTAAAAAAGTGGTCTTCGCTTGTGATGCAGGAATGGGTTCCAGTGCCATGGGCGCTTCCATCTTGCGGAAAAAATTCAAAGATGCCGGTATTGACGTCGAAGTAACCAATACCGCCATCAATGATCTGCCCGAAGATGCGGATATCGTAGTGACGCAAAAAACGCTGACCGATCGCGCAAAAACTAAATTACCCGATGCGGAGCACATCTCGGTCGATAATTTCTTGAACAGCCCCAGATATGACGAATTGACTCAACGGCTGAAAGAGCAAAATGAAAATAAACACTCGTGATCCTTCAGGTGTTCAGCTCTTTCGGAAAGTCTGAGGTAAGCCAATAATGCACATTTCATCAAGACAGCGTCATATTCTTGAAATTCTGTTGAGAGATGACGAAGAAAGCACTATCGGTAAAATAGCAGAAGAAATCCAGGTCAGTTCCCGCACCATTCACCGGGAATTGAAAGAGATCGAAAAGTTACTGAAAAAATACGAACTGACTCTCAGAAAAAAAGCCGGAACGGGGCTTTCCATTCAAGGATCGCAAAAGAAACTGAACGAACTGAAAGAAATGTTATTCCAGGCGGATCCTACGGAATACACGCCGGATGAAAGAAAAACGATTATCCTGTGCACGTTGTTGGAAGCGACGGAACCGCTGAAAATCATCTCGCTCGCCTATGACCTGAAGGTGACACCTGCAACGATCAGTCATGATCTTGACCAATTGAGCGATTGGATCAAGCGGTTTCACCTTCAACTGATCCGTCGCCGCGGATACGGTGTGGAGATCGCGGGAACCGAAGCGCAGAAGAGAAAAGCGATCAGCGCACTGATCTTCGAGAATCTGAAAGAATCGCAACTGATCGGTTTGTTGAAGGAGAATATCCAAAACAAGGCTCTTAAGAACATCGATACTGCGGCAGAGAGATTGCTCAATCTCATCCCTAAAGAAAAACTGTTGGCGATTGAAAACGCCTTGCAGGATGTGAACGAACAGCTTCCTCATCCTCTGGCGGACAGTGCCTTTATCGGGCTGGTCATCCATCTTTCTTTGGTGATTGAACGGATTGCGAAGGGAGAAAAGATCGATATCGACCCGCTTTATTTAAAGAAACTGGAAAGTACACCGGAGTTTCGGATCGCGGAACAGATCGTCGCACAATTGGAATCACATTTTGCCCTTCCTTTTCCCAAAGACGAAATCGGGTATGTCACCATGCACTTAAGAGGAGCCAAGCTGAGGCTTGCACAGACCGGCCTGCCGGAAGAAAGCAATGCGGAATTGACGGCCACTGCCAAAAAGCTGATTCACTTTTGCGAGGAAAAACTGGGGGTCATGCTCAGCGAAGACCGTTCGCTGCTCAAAGGCTTGATCACCCATTTGGAACCGGCTCTTCACAGAATGAAGGGAAACATGAAAATCCGGAATCCGCTGCTTGGCAAAATCAAAGAAGATTACCCGGACTTATTTCAGATCGTACAGCAGGCGGCGAGGGCAGCATTCCCCCGCCTGCATGTACCCGAAGAAGAAATCGGTTATCTCGTCATGCATATCGGGTCCTCATTGGAAAAAACAATGCGGGCCAAAAAACGCTTTCGCGTCCTGATCGTATGCTCGAGCGGGATCGGATCGGCAAAAATGCTGGCGAGCCGCCTGAAAAGCGCCATTCCGGAAATCCAGGTGCTGCGAAATGTTTCGGTGTTTGAAATCAACAAGATCGATGAAAAAGAATACGACTTTATTCTCTCGACAATCCCGATTCCATCCAAAAGCCCTGAGGAATACATCAGGGTAAGCCCGATGCTGACAAAAGAGGAAATTGAAAAAATCCATGCCTTTTTACATCGATACAAACCTGCATCGATTGCAAAAAAAATCGGTCATACACCAAAAAACAATCAATTGGACCAACTGGAATCCGTCCACTCGACACTTGGGCATGTGATTGATTTGTTGAAGCAATTTCATGTGATGGAAATCGAAAATCATGGGATGAGCTTGGAAGAGATCCTCCTTCAGGCAGCCGAAACACTGAAAAGCAAAGGAATCATCAAACAGAGTGAACCAATCGTCCGTCAGCTGCTCGAACGGGAGAAATTGGGCGGTTTGGGAATTCCCGATGCCAAACTGGGCTTTTTCCATTGCCGCAGCGACCAGGTAATTCGGATCTCTTTTTCCCTCTATCCACTCAGCCGGCCATTCCTGATCAAAGCGATGGATGAAGGGATGGTGGAAATTGATAAACTTCTTTTCATGTTAAGCCCTGTTTCCATTTCCCGTGAAGCAGTAGAGGTGCTGAGTGAGATCAGCGCATTGTTAATGGAGCCGGAAACGGTAAAACTTCTTGAAACCCATGATCAGGACCTCATCCGGCAATATTTCGTCGAAAAGTTAACCCCATTTTCTCTGAAAAAAATCAACACCCGGGAGTGAGCAGAATGAGCATTTTATCCAAAGATAAAATTCTTATCAACCAAAAAGTAAATTCGAAGAAAGAAGCAATTGAATGCGCCGGACAATTGTTAGTTCAAGGAAATCATGTAACACCAGAATATATTGAGAAAATGATAGAGCGCGAGGAAGCAGTCACTACTTATCTCGGCAACGGCGTTGCCATTCCGCACGGCACAAATGATTCCAAAAAATGGATTCGTTCAACCGGAATCTCCATCGTTCAAATTCCGGACGGAGTCGATTTTGGCAACGGCAATACCGCTTATTTGGTGATCGGCATTGCCGCTGTCGGCGACGAGCATCTGGAGATTCTCTCCAACCTCGCCATCCTCTTTTCTGAAGAAGAAAATGTAAAGAAAATGGTTCAGGCTGATTCTGCCGATGAGTTGCTCGCCCTTGTGGAAGGGGGAATCTAAAAATGAAGGCATTGCACTTCGGTGCCGGAAATATCGGCCGGGGCTTTATCGGCTTGTTGCTGAACCACTCCGGATATGAAGTTTGTTTTGCGGATGTGGTTCAGGAATTGGTGGATGAAATCAATCGCAGGCGGGAATATATCGTCGAAATGGCCGACCACACCCGCCAACAGATCCGGGTAAAGGGAGTCCGGGCCATCAACAGCCGGGATCTCCATACCGTCGTAACAGAAATGCTCGATGCCAACCTGATCACCACCGCCGTCGGCCCCAATGTTTTGCAACGGATTGCTCCAACCATCGCGGAAGGACTGAGCGAGCGGTTCAAAAAAAATGCTCAACCGCTCAATCTGATCGCCTGTGAAAATATGGTCGGCGGAAGTTCCCTTTTAAAAGAAGCTGTCTACCATCATTTAAGCGAAGCGGATCGGAAAAAAGCAGATGAACTGGTCGGCTTTCCAAATGCCGCAGTGGACCGGATTGTTCCATTGCAAAAGCACGAAGACAAACTTCTTGTCACGGTTGAACCTTTTTACGAATGGGTGGTTGACCGCTCGGCAATTGTCGGGGAAATCCCGGATATCAAAGGAATCACTTATGTCGATGATCTGCAGCCTTATATCGAACGCAAGCTGTACACGGTTAATACCGGTCACGCCACCGCAGCTTATCTCAGCTATCATTTTGGTTATCAGACCATTGCGGAGGGATTGCAAGATCCTTACATCCGGCAAGTAACCGAACAGGCGATGGCAGAAACAAGCCGCCTGCTCGTTGCCAAACATTCCTTTCAGCCGGAACAACAGGAGCAGTATCGAAACAAGATCCTGGATCGCTTCTCCAATCCCCATCTTGCTGATCAAGTGACAAGAATCGGCCGGTCACCCATAAGAAAACTCGGCCCTGATGACCGCTTGGTCGGTCCGGCCGTACAATCCTTAAACTATGGAATCATTCCCGAAAACCTGTGTATCGGCATTGCTTCCGCATTTCTGTTTGATTACGCGGGGGATGAGGAAGCCGTTCAAATCCAGAAAGACATCAAGGAAAAAGGGCTTGCTGAAACCGTTCAACTCTATACCAAAATCAAACCGGATTCCCCTTTATTCCCGCTGATTTTGGAAAAACTGGATGATCTGAAGGCCCGTAAAAACTAATCTTTCGTGTGAGAGGCGATTCGCGCCTCTCTTTTTTTTAAATTTGTGCTGCACTCCTCATCTGTCATGATGCTTGGTCTGTGATTATCGAAAATATCCCGAATAATAAGTCATAAAACTGTTTCAAAGCCGGAAAACATCCTTGATTTCCGATATATTCCCGCCTCAAGGCATGGTAAAATGAGAGATACCAAACAAGATAAATAAAGGAGTATTGACTGATGAGCAATGCACGCAAGGGCAAATGGATTCGCGATACATATGAAGTGTTGCAAACATTTCCCCTTCATCAGGGAACGATGTACTTCACCCGGATGCACTCCGGCGAGAATGACACCGGGACAGCAACCCGCTTTCTTCTGGCTGTCCAAGGCGTTACCCTGCCGCCGGATCTGCCGCCGGAAACGCTGTTGCAACGGGATGAAGCACGTTTTGTACCAGCAGAAGCGGTATTTGTGGAAAATGAGACATTATACTGGGTTTACCGCCAATTGCCGGAAAACTGGCTTGCACACCGGTTGCTGCCCGACCATCGTCTGCCGGAAAAGCAAATTGTCCATCTTTTGCAGCAGGTGATTCACGCTTTGATGCAGGCCGAACAACATCACGAATGGACTTTGCTCCATGCTGAAAACATTTTTCAGCACAAAGACGGACAGGTGCGTTTTTTGCACGGCGGGCCGTCCTGGCTGTCAGAAGCACCTCTTTCTCCTGAAAACGAGGGGCCCCGTGTCGGTCTGCTTGCCTATTCCCTGCTGACAGGGCAACGCACGCCAATCGACGTGTCCCATGAAAACCTCCGTTCTTTTCTGGACGAGCCGGCAGTAACTTCTGCTTGGAAACCTTTCCTCCGGCAAGCGTGGCAGCCTGCATCCGCCGTGAGTTGGAATGACCTATTGGCCTCATTGCAAAAGACGGAACAGTCACTTGTAAATCTGAGTGAAGAGAAACCGAAGATTGTCACCCAAACGAAGAAAACCGGGATCACCACACAGCCTGTCCCGCTCCCCTGGTGGAAACGCAAAGCCGCTCGTTGGATCGGAATCGCACTGGGTATCTACATACTGCTGTCAGTTGCGGGATGGGGAATCGCCGAGTGGATATCGGATACCCCCACTACAACAGTTGATCCTTATCAGGCGAAGCAAGCCGCTGACTGGTATGACCAATCCCAGACGGCCTATCAGGACAAACAATATGACCGTGCGCTGGATCTGGGCAAGAAAGCATTGGCAGCTGATCCGAGCAAAGAAAAATACTACCTTCATCTGGCCAAACTGTACCAGCTCCGCCAAGACTATAAAAACGGGGTTCAGATCATGAAACAAGCGGTCAAACGCTTCCCCGAAAATCCGGCCATACAAGATGGTTTGGCCATGCAGGCCTATTACGCCAAAGATTACGCGACGGCCAAGGCAGCCAGTGAAAAAGCGGTTCATCTGAATCCATCCCGATCCAGCTATTATCATCATGAAGCGAAAATTCTCAGTGCGCAGGGTAAATACACTGACGCCGTGGAGTTAATGAAAAAAGCGATTTCTTTGGATAAGAACCAGTCCTATTATTATTATGATCTTTCCATATATCAGTATCGCCTGGGGCAAATCGACGAGGCCGTCAAATCAGCCAAAACCGCAATCAGCATGGATCGGCAAAATGTCCGTTACCAGACGATGCTCGCCATCCTGTACTTGAAAGAACGCGATCTGGTGAATGAAGATCCATCGCTTTTGGCGGAAGAGCGAACAGCTCAAAAACAGAAATGGGCGCAAGAAGCAGCCAAAATTTTTAGTCCTCTGCTGAAAAAACATGTGCTGCACGCGAGTGAGTATTATTATGCATCCGTCGCTTTTTATTACACCGGCCAGCTTTCGCAGGCACTTGAGGCCATCCAGCTGGCGCTGAAAACGGATAACCGGCAAGCACTGTATCACTATCAATACGGGGTCGTACTTGCTTCCTCCGGCAAGAGAAACGAGGCGATCGCCGAATTTCAGCAAGCAACCCGCTTAGATGCGAACAATCCTTTGTATAAGCAGGCACTCACGCAATTTCAAAAAAAATAACCGCAACTTTTAACATATTTTTGACGACATATTCCAATTTCAATGAGATATGATATTATAGAAAAATAGGGAAGATGGGCAAAATTTGCAATGAGATGGGGAGTGAAATCCCATTGCGGACGTTAATTTTGACATTAGCCTTTCTATTCGTCTCCCTACCCGTTACATACGCCGCACCACTCGACGCTAACGAAAACGCGAATTCAAAATCGCTAACGGATACAGTAAAAGAGAGCGTCAAAGGTGTAACGGACGCGGTTCAATCCGTCGTTCAATTACCTGGGGATCAACCCTCCGGAGACCAGCCTTCCGGAGATGAACCTCCGGTCGTTGAACCTCCTGTTGTGGAACCGCCTGTAATTGATCCTCCTGTGATCGACCCGCCTGTAATCGATCCTCCCGTGATTGATCCGCCTGTCGTCGATCCGCCCGGGGATCAACCTCCTGGAGATCAACCGCCCGGGGACCAACCTCCTGGGGACCAGCCACCCGGGGATCAACCTCCTGGGGATCAGCCGCCTGGGGACCAACCTCCTGGGGACCAACCTCCTGGGGATCAGCCGCCTGGGGATCAGCCGCCCGGGGACCAACCTCCTGGAGATCAACAGCCTGGAGATCAACAGCCTGGAGATCAACCGGGTAATGGCGGACAGGACACCGAGCAACCTGTAAAAGTAGAAAAACCTTCTTACAATCCATCCACCATGGTGCAACCAGAAGAAATCCAGTTATATAAAGCGGCACCTTCTGAAACAAAAGAATTGCCAAAAACGTCAACTCCATACCCCAATCTGGCATTGGCAGGTGGATTGCTGCTCGTCTTCGGTGCACTGATGTATCGGTTCCGTCTGAAAAAGGCTGAGTAGCTTTGATACGCAAACTCGGGCTTTTACTGATGGTTGCAGGTCTTTTGCTGGTGGGTTGGAGCGGATACCATTGGTGGAAGGAAAGCCAGGTAGCCGTTTATGATCCAAAAACTGCTCTGGCATACACGCCCCGAACCAATGCCCTCGATCCGGCGTTAACCAAAGGAATTGCGCCGTATCCCGTTCCGCAGGTGGGCAAAGAGATGGGACAGTTGGTGATTCCCCGCATCGGTGCCATTTTGCCGATCATCGAAGGAACAGACGAAGATGAGTTGGCAAAAGGGGTGGGGCACTTCCGCGGGAGCGCCCTTCCCGGCGTCACCGGCAACTCCGTCTTATCCGGACATCGCGACACCGTATTCCGCCGGTTGGGCGAAGTGAAAAAAAACGACCTGCTGGTGGTAAGAACCGATGCCGGCACCTTTACCTACAGGGTGACAAAAATGTGGATCACCAAGCCCACGGACATCTCGGTACTCGATTCCAAACCGACACCGGTACTGACACTGACAACCTGTTATCCTTTCGGTTATATCGGAAGCGCACCGAAACGTTATATTATTGAAGCCGTATTAATTAAAATTGATACCAAACAGAAATAAAAGACATTCCCCATCTTCCTTCATTCGGGTCTTGCGGCCCGTTTTTTTATGCAAATCATGGGCAACCGCTTTGGAAATACCTGGATTCAATAAATAAAGAAACCTGTAAACCCTCTCACTCGATCAGGCTTACAGGTTTTATTCCGTTATGTTCCTGATCAACGAAGATATTCTACCGATCCCACTTTGCAAACATCACCAGTGACCGAAAAGCCTCGTCGGAAAGCACCCGTCCCGCCAAAATATCCCGGTCACGGTCGGGATGCAGGCTCAACCGCGACCAGTGTTGTGCCGCCAGCATTCGTCTGCCGTCACCATCCGTCTGCAAATCGTGTTGGGCTTCCTCCAGGAGATGAACCGCACTGAATATATCGTACATCGCATCAGCCAGTTTCTTCGCCACCGCCGCCCGGGTCTGCTCATCACCGGAGAGGACATGCGTAATCAGGTGCTCAACGCGGCCGGCTGCTTCGGCAAAGGTTTGTTTCAGTTCCTTCAGTTGCGGATGTTCGATTTTTTCCAACGTCCGGCGAAGATCGCGGAGGAACGGAGCATCTCCTCCTTTTTCCAGGGTTTTCAGCACTTCGAGCGCCTGAATGTTGGCTGTTCCTTCCCAGACCGGATTGACAACCGCATCGCGCAGCAAACGGGGGGTTACGTATTCTTCAATATATCCGTTCCCTCCATGCAGTTCGAGGGCACGCTTCGCCGCTGACACTCCCAGCTCACTGCAGCGGTATTTCGCCAGTGAGAGCAGGATGCGCAGCAGTTTATAATCCTCCGCCGTCCCCGTTCTGTAGGTGTGCATAACGTCAAACCAGTGAACCATCTGCGCCACAACCGCCCATCCCGCTTCAATCTCCGTGATCATGTCAGCCAATGTTTCCTGCACCATGGGGAAGCGGTTGATCTTGCTGCCGAATGCCTCACGATGGCTGGTGTAAATGGCCGCCTCCAAAAAAGCCCTCCGTGCGATGGCCAGCCCCGCAAATGCAGTACCGAGCCGTGACATGTTCAGTGCTTCTGCCATGTACTTAAACCCTTGATCTTCTTCACCGATGAGATAGCCGACCGCGTTGTTTAAAATCAGTTCACCGCTGGCCACTGCCCTCACGCCCAGCTTGTCCTTTAACCTGCGGATCGAGACACGGTTCCGGCTGCCGTCGGGAAGCGTCCTCGGCAACAGAAACAGCCCCAATCCCTTGGTGGAAGGCTTGTCATTCACCCGTGCGAGCGTGATGGCAATTTCGGCATCGCAGTTGCTGGCAAACCACTTTTCCCCCGTCAGCAGATAATGGTCCCCATTCTTGACTGCCACCGTCTGCGTTGCGCCCACGTCCGACCCGCCCTGGATTTCCGTCAGGAATGTACCGCCTTGAACCATTGTTTTTGGATCGGTCGAAGCCAAGCGGGGCAAAATGTTCTTTTTCTGTTCGTCTGAACCGAATTTTTCCAGAACAAAAGCGACCGACTGGGTGAGGCCGACCGGGCAGGTAAATCCCGGCTCCGCTTCGGATAACAAATAAATCAGAATGGAATTCACCAAAAACGGGATTTTTTCCGGGGCATTCCGGTCATAACGGTAAGATACCACGCCGGTGGCATACCCTTCCTGAACGGTCTTCAAATAGCCTTCATTGTACCAGACCTCGTTTATTTCCTCCCCTTTCCGGTTATACCGGATCAGCCTGGGTGCCCCTTCACGATCCGTATGTACTGCCCGCCGGTCAATCACTCCGGCCGCAAGTCCCCCGGTATGCTGAAACGAGGGCTCCACATACTCGTAAACCCCTTTCGGCAGGTACCGTTTCGCATAACGCGTGAGAATCGGATCGTCCGTATACCAATTGACATCATTGCCGCTTTCCCATTTTTCGTAATTGATCATCCCGTGTTCTCCTCCTTTTCTCCTGCTCCTACAGATTTCGGACCTGTTGTTTGAGAACCTTTCCACTGGCATTGCGGGGCAGTTCCTTTACAAACGAATAGATGCGGGGGCGTTTGTAATCGGCCAGACGAGTGCTTACAAATTCCCGCAATTCCGCCTCCGTTACCTCGCCTTTGGGAACGATCACCGCCTTCACGGTTTCCCCCCACTCTTCATGCGAAACCCCGACCACGCACGATTCGAGCACTCCCGGATGCTGAGCCAGCACTTCTTCCACTTCCCGCGGATAAATATTAACCCCGCCGGAGATGATCACATCCTTTTTCCGGTCAACGATATAGACGTAGCCATCCTCATCACGGCAAGCAATATCTCCGGTATAAAGCCAACCATCGCGAATCGCTTCACCGGTGGCCTGCGGGTTGTTGTCGTATCCGAGCATCAGGCTATCTCCTCTCAGGATGATTTCCCCGTATTCGTGCGGTATGGTATCGCTTCCATCTTCGCGCACCACACGCATTTCCATATTGACAACCGGGTACTTGCCGATGCTCCCCGCTTTGGTCTGATGTTCATGCGGACGCAACAGACACCCGTTGGGCCCCGCCTCTGTCAGGCCGTACACCTGATAGAAATTACCGTTTTGAAACGCCTCCTTTACCCGATGGTAAGAAGCCAATGGCATCGGGCCTCCGCCATAGGCAAAGACACGCATGCCAGACAGGTCAAACCGTTGAAGGTCAGGCTCTTTGGCCGCCAGCAAATAAGCGACCGGAGCCGCAAAAGTAAACGTGGTTTTTTCTTCGTGAATCCACTTCAGGAATGATCGCGGCGAAAAATCTCCCAACACGTGCGAGACTCCGCAATACAGCCCGCTCATGAAGAAACAGTTCAGCGGGGCGGAATGGGACAGAGGCATCAGAGTCAAAAGCCGGTCATCCCGCGTGAGTTGAAATTCGATGGAAATCGCCGAAGCCAGGGCAAGAATCCGTTCATGATTGAACAAAACCCCCTTCGGAACACCGGTTGTCCCCGAAGTGAAAAGAATCTCGCAAACCTCACGGGAAGAAATCGGGAGATCCAGATCGTCCGCTGCAAAGGACGAGGCGGAAACCGCTGCCTTCTCAATGCAAATCCGGTGTGACAGCGGATAATGTTCGTGCACCGCTTCAGCCGTTTTGGCAAACTCCTCGGAAAAAACAACCCCCTTCGCCCGGGAATTTCGCAAAATCACGGCAAGTTCGGCAGGCGTTAGGCGAACATTGACCGGCATCGCGATGCATCCTGCTTTGAGCAGGGCAAAATACGCGTAGAAAAAATGCTCATTATTGCGTACGAGAATCGCCATCCGGTCGCCACCCCCAACGCCTGTGGCCTGAAGCAAGCGGGCAACCCGGTTGGCCATCCGGTTCATCTGCGCATAAGTGAGGCGGTTGGTGGCACTGATAAATGCCTCCTTGTCCGGATCTTTTCTGGCGTTTCGCTCCAGCAATCCGTGGATGGTGGGTGAAGGTTGGCTCATTCCACTGCTCTCCTCCTGTCTCAATCCCTTGACATTTTTCTATTATAATAGTATATCAATTATTTATTTTCCGCTAATATCAATTATTATTGAATTAAAAAAATCCCCTTCGGATAAACAGTTTCACGCTACTGTTCACCCGAGGGGAAGAGTGCCGCGTCACTGCATTCACTTTTACAATAGATTCATGGGGATCTTCAGTTTGAGAACTTCAGCGTCTTCCAGGCAAAAAGCAGTCAGATCGTTTGATATCAATTCAAGTCTCTCATCTCCATAGCTGAATCGAAATGATTCTCACTTGTGGAACCCAAGCTCAATCCACCTTATTCAAATATCTTACATACGTCCTGTAAAACGGATCTGTCTCCGGATGATATCCTCTTATTCCATCCCAAGTGTAGCCAAGCACGATCTTTGCGTCGTTATATACTTTAAGTACATAGTCCCTTCTTTTTTTGGGTGTATTTCCCAACTGAGCAACCAGCTTTTCTTTTATCGGATGATTGCTCTCAACAAAATGCTCATTCCGTTTGATCAACTTCTCAATATAGATGGCGGACGGCAAACTGTCACTTTTCTGTTCATTGCAAAAACCATGGGACAAAACCAAATTCCAAACTTCATCATGATGGATTAACTGCCGCGGGATAACATGATCGACATGGACGTCATCGCCATTCATAACCTCTCTGCAGTAGAAACAGACATTATTCTGATAACCGTTTAATACAGGTCTGTTTTTGGTAATATCAGTTCTTTTATAGCCATTTACCAAGTACATCCTGCGAATATCATTGACCAGTTGGCTGTTATTCCTTCTCATCTCAAAAGCCGCTTCCAAAAGATCCCACCGAGCATCCAATTCCTCTTTCAAGATTGAATGATTCTGCGATGAAAAAACCTCAAAAAGATGATCAGTCAAAATCAGCCCATCCTTGTCCCTTTGATAAAACTGGACGGGAACTGCTTGATTATAAACGGTATGAAAGGAGGAAATTACATTGCGGAATGCATTTTTTTCAACCTGTTCCACAGCAGTGCTCCGGTTGATCTTCCCCAGTTTATATAAATCAATAATTCTCTCCATCACGGATCTTCTTTTTTCATTAAATGATTGCGGCTTCTCTTTTTCAACTCTTTTTAAATACATTTCAAAAAAATCCTCTGCCAATTCAGACATCGTCACTTTTGTTTTTCCCTGTTGCGAGAAACGCATCAAAGAGTGGCCCAGTGCGATTTTATATGTTGCCTGATTTAATCCATAAAGAATAATGGCCCGCCAAAAATCTTCTTTCTTCAAATTGTTTATATTCATGCTGTTCCCCTCTGGCTGTTTGATTTATGTTGCAAAGAAAGAATTGGCGAAAAGATAAAACTCCCACACAAAACTTGCAAGTTGCTAAAAGGTTGATAAAATTATGGAGAATAGATTATACATTAACAAGATAACATAAACAGAAAAGAAATTAACATAAAATTATACAAATAAAAAATATAAAACCCGATTGAATTTGGTAAACTTGACCCACTCCCTTTTCATTGCCTCTTACAGGAGTGGGCTCGGCAATACTTTCGTAATCGGTTTGACTATTGAATATCCCTGCTTAATCATCATATCGGGAAGAAACCGGCTCTCTAATTCTTAATTCTTCCTAGTATACTTGTTTTTATCAAACCCCACAGCTTCATAATCTTCTGTACGGAAATCCCTTACAAACGGCGAAATGGACTCCGGTTTTGATCCATAATACATAATTCGCAAGGTATGTTTGGCCCTGGTCAGGGCAACATACAACAACTTCTTTTCATCACTCAAAATCTTATCCAAATCTTTTTTATATCCATCTGAAAACTGATTTTCTGCACACTTATTTAACTCTTGAATTCTCTTCTTCATAGGGTAATGATTCCGATCAAAATGAATTACAAAGACATGGTCAAATTCCAGTCCCTTAATACTGTACACATCAGTAAAGAAAACTGGTTTCTTCTCTGATTGATAATCAAATTTCCGTTTATATTCGTCTGTAGATATCAGAGAAAACCGTTGCTTTAAATAACGTTCGAGCGAGTTTGGAACCCCTCTGTTCAGCTCCTCATCATATCGATGAATAATAGCGATGGAAGCCGCCGGGTTTTGTTCATGGATAGAACGAATCTGTTTTACAATATCATCCGCCAGTTTTCTAAGTTCCAAATGATATGAAATCACAGGTTTTTCACCCTCGCGAACAAACACGAGATGATCCAACCGATCGTTTTCCACATCCTGAAATGTTAATGACTCAGCCAGGGACATAATCTGGCGGGTGGAACGAAAGTTTTGCCTCAATGTTCGGATTTTGCGACCAGTCAGATTCAAGCCAAGCGAGCTGTACGTATGTGGGGTGCTCTTATAAATGCGTTGTTTTGGATCTCCAGTCAGCACAATCCCTTTTTTGGTCAACTTTACCAAAGCAAGAATCTGCATGGGTTGGAGATCCTGCACCTCATCTACGAGGACATAATCATAGCGAAGTGCATCCGGGAGACGATCCATGATCCGCAGCAGATTTAACGCGTAATCTTCCAGATCCATATCATGATTGTAATCCTTTTTCATTCGTTCCTGGTAAATTTCAAAGATTCGAAACAACGTTTTTCGCTGCTGACGGGTAAGACGTGGATTCTGGCTGCGGCCGGTCCGTTCCACCTGCAAATAACTCTCTTCCCGGACAATGCCGTTAGCCTTCATCCACATAATCTCATCCCCGATAAATCCAGCAGTATGCGTATTGTATAACCGTTGTTCGACAGGCATTTTTTTGTATTCAGCTGAATTCATCAAATTTTCCTTGATCGATTCGATTCTCCGGTACAGACGATCATTAAGCCTCTTTATCCCTCTAAGCGAAGTATCCACCGGCTTTACATGAGCAACTTTCATCTCTTTCAGTAATTGATAGGCCAGCCAATGAAATGTAAACAAATCCAAATGGTGTTTCTGTGTCAACTCCCGATATTTTTCTGAAGTTTTCAGCCTTTTTATTGTATCATCTAACAATGTTTTATTGAACGTGACATATAAAATCCGCCTCGGTTCCTGCTCTTGCTTCATCACTTTGAGCAATTTGTACATTAAAGTGATGCTTTTCCCACTTCCCGCGGAACCATTGATCAACAATTGGTCCTCTTCTTGTTGAATGATCACTTTCTGTTCATCAGAAGGATCAATCCCCGGCAACAGCCCTTCTGCATCAAAATAATTTTGCCAAGCTTTTGCAGTACGGAGAAAAAACTGAGTTCTGCTTTCACTTCTGGCTGCTGTACTTACCGTCAACTGTGAACTCCCCTTTATCGCAAATCATGAGATATGGGCACATGGCACAGTGAGATCCTGATTCTGCTTTAACGTGTGTTTCTTCAACAGATTGTAACCATTCTTGTAACCATTCTTTTTCATTTAAGCGATCACGTTCAAAAGCAAAATCCACCTTCCATCTTTTTGTCACCCGATAGCGGCTGTATAAGCGTTGCAATTTTTCCATCGCTTTGGGATAGGAGATATTCTGGAAAGATCGGTAAACAAGCAAATCCGTTTTAGAAGCAGTCTCAACCAGGTTTCTCTTCAATGTTTGTGTCCACTGGGGAAACAGAGGATCAAGATGTTCCTTTACTCCTTCTTCCCCTAATGCCTGCTGTGTGAACAAAGCACCCAAAATGGAGAAAACAATTCGTTGATGAAAATCAGAATCGTAGATTGGATGCAACTCAACCAAGCTATTAAAGAAAAACTTGCGCGAACAAAAATCCTGATCCAACCAGTAAACTGCTGGAATTTGACCAAGAAGATTTTTCGCATTGATCAGATGTTTTTCCTCACGGGAGGATAAATCTGGCAGTTGCAACTTTATTGATTGCGGATTCCAATAAGGTATTTCCTGTTGTTTACCATAAAGGGAATTTAGCAGCTCCAAAACTGAGCTTTCCTCATCATTGTCATAAACGCCTTGAATCCAGCTAAGTTGAACTTCTTTTTTCGCAAATGCCAGCAGGAAATAGAGTTGAAAATAAAAGTATGACAAACCTACTTGATTTAGCTGATAATGCGTGAACAGTGCAAGCAATACTGCATTGTACCGCACCGTATCTGTTTCAAACTGTTTTTTGCTCCATTCTTTTAACCATGAAAAAGTGAGGGGGGCTATTTCCACTTCAATTGAATAATCCTTCAACCCCTGTATAGACAAAGAAGTCACATGAATAAAATCGCTCTGCAACACCAATCCTTCAAGTTGATTTAAATTGTCCAAATCCTCTTCAACATTCGTCCTGCTTAAAAGGATATGGACGCATTCTTTCAATTCTGCCCGGGACATGTTCCAAGATTCAAAAATGGTCGTCCGAAAAGCTTTATCCATTCGTTCTCTCTCTTCCGCATTGATGGGTAAATGCTCTTTAACCTTGTTATATAGCTGTCTAAGAAGTTGCATGTGTTTTTTTAAAGACATTTGTTTCTGTTCCTCGGGCAACAGCGAAAGAGCAATCTGGTTAAATTGTTTGAACAAATCTTGTAATTGTTTAAGGGTTACCGAATAGCGATTGCGGTGAACATAGGGAAAGACGCGAAACGGATTGGATAAATACATTTTGATCCGGCTGCGTCCCGTTCTTTCACGGGCCAATTGATCAAATTGGTCACTGGCTCCCCTTAGTTCCTCCAACCTTTGCAACCTTTCGATCGCTTCGTCAACGGTCTTGATCCCCTTCATATAAGGTTCGAGATCTAGCAAAAAAGAAATCGCTTCGATTCCACTCACATCGCGAACCATAATCCATCCTGACGTTATACACTCAAACAAATGCTCATACTCAATCCAGACAGTCTGATCTTCTCTTTTACATTCGTAAAGATGAAAGAAAAAGCGATTACATGGCAATTGCGTTAGGGGGAAACAGTTTTTTTCTTTGGTTGAGCCACTTGACATACTTCGTCGAAACATCTGATTTAATCTTTTTGAATTTGCTGCCAGGATTCTTCCTTTCTTATTTTTCTTATGATGTTGCATAAGAAAACGATTAAAATGAACCGGAGAGACAAACTGAAACAGTTCAATGTTCCGACTATCACTCACGTTTTTGAAATCGGATTTCCCCTCGACAAAAGAAGCCCAACGATTCCCCATAGAAATCGTCCGATCTGAATGTTTTTCCAGCCAGAACGGGGAACCGATTTTTTCGAAAACTTGTCTCCATGGCTTATACACATCAGGCAGTGATGCAATGTACGGGATGCGAAACACAACCTGAAACCCAGACTGAACACATTGGCAGAAGAACATCATCCGACTTGCATCCAATTGAATCATGTGGTAGACGTAAATGGCAGTAATCCCAGGAGAGAAGACCTGGCGTATCAATTTCCCGATGTCGATTTGCTGCCTGGAAAACAGCAAACGCTTAACCTGTGCATCTTTAAGCAACTTCTCCCAAACTTCATGAAACAACTTGCGCTCCGGAGTTTGCTCTTCTTCCAAAGGTTCCGCGGAAATGTTAAGACCGAGTTCAACCAGAAAACGAAAGCGATGGATCCAATCCTGAAGAAAATGATCCATACTTCTCTGGTATTGGTCTGGCAAAAGGTTTTCCAGGATCGCCCGGACTTTGGACTTTAAAAGCAAATCTGAGAAAGGGGAATTCCATTTAGGAAACAACTTTTGTTGCATCTGATCATATGTAAGAACTTGTTCCTTCGAATCAGATTTTTGAATAAGATAGGTGCGAAAAGAAGAGTCCCCCGTTACATGAAGCGCATTTTTTTCCAGAGAAAATGAATGAAAGTATTCATGTGGATTTTGATAAGTCTCGATTTTAAACAAAAACCGTTCCCCCCCATCCCAGAAGTTCTGCCCAGTTGGCAGGGCTATCATGGGTACAGGATTTTGGTCTGCCGAGGATCAATCCCTTTTTAGCCCTGGTCATTGCTACATAGAGCAAACGCGTTTCTTCCGCAACAAGTTCCAATTGCTCCTTTTTCTTTAATTCTGTATAAAAACTGTTGCGAATCGTCATCTCTTCCAATTTCACCTGATATGCCACTTGTGGTCGTTCTTCATTCATCTTCAAAAAAATATGGGGTCGCCCATAGACGAGAAACGGGGAATCCAATCTCGGCATGATCACATAGTCAAATTCTTGTCCTTTCGCTTTATGAACGGTCATGCATCGAATCAGTTGAGAGCTGTTGTTTTCCAACTCGGGTACGGGTGGGTCATTCTCCTCGACATCGGTCTGGATATGAATCCTTAAAAAACGCTCAATTCCATACAGAGTTGCGATCCGGTCAGAAAAATGCTGTTTCAGGATATACAAAAGATACTCGAGACGACTCTGATACTGATACATCCGTCGGACGCACTGCTCCCAAAGGCTCTCTGGTTGAGCATCCGGACGATCACACTGGATTCGTTCCCACAATCGCTTCACATATTGTTGGGCCGGCTGCCTCTCTTGAATGATCTGCTCAAGCAAAATAATCGGTGGAACCTTGCGGCTTCGTTCCAAGCAATTTTGCCAGTAAGCATAATCAGGCTGTTGTTTCCAAATAGACCAAAGATTCTTTTTTTCCGGAACGAACTGCTTGATTATCATCTTTGGCGAAATCGTATTCTCACCATACGAAGAATTGTTTAATGAAAAACAGTTGGACGCTGACTGCGGCATTATCAAAAATCGGACGAGCATATACAGCTCCCGCACCGGCAGGGAACGGTAAAACTGTCCTTGTACTTGTCCTTCGCAGAAAATCCCCCACTCCTCGCACTGCTCTACAATCTGTTGCACTTCTGCATTAGAACGTACCAAGATCGCAGTCTCTTTTCCTTCCAGTTTGAACAGTTGGTCTTTAAATACGGTTGCCAGATCCAATGCTTTAAACTGAATACCTTCCTCAGCTTCGTTTATCATCGCCAACAATCGGTCATTTGAATTGTAAAGAAAACCACGGACTTTCTCTCCCCATATCTGAAAAAATCCATCCATCTCCTTCAAAAGCTTACTGCTGGTACGATAATTCCTTATCAAATTTATTTCAGTAACCATAGCTGGATCCAAACCGCTGCGAAGTTGGTCAAACGCAGTATAGTCTGCGCCCCGAAAACGGTAAATGCTTTGTTTGACATCACCTACGACAAACAAATCGCATTTCATCAACTTATGTAACCACAATAAAAATTGGACCTGCATGAAATCCGTATCCTGAAACTCATCCACCATCACAGTATGAAACCTTTTTTTTAACTGAACATTATCTGTGTGTTGCAGTTCATATAATTTACGGATCAAGTCATTGACTTCCCAATTAGCCTGCTCTTGTTTCATTTTTTGCAGTTCATTCATACTGTTAACAATTACAAATTGCAGTAACTTATGAAAGCCTTTTTCATCCGATCCAAAATCCGTCTTTTGATAAAGCCATTCATGCAGTGATTGATTTTCCAACTTATCTACAACCGAAAGAACCGTCTGAACCAACAGATAATGACGAATCCTACCAAAAGTCTCATACAATTCTGGATAGGCTTGGGCAAATCGATCGATCCACTGTTCAATCAATGAACGTCTGGTTTCTAAAAACTTACGAATCCGAACGTTAGGTGGAAAGCCCAACTCCCTCCCTTCACGCTCAAACAGGTTTTTGGCAAAGGAGTGAATGGTGGACACATGTAAATCCTTGGCTTCATCCAACCAGTCCAAGTATTTATGATCAAGTGTCAATTCATAATACGCTTTTATGCGACGGTGCAAACGTCTTTTGATCACAGTAGCAGCTTCATTAGTAAAAGTGATCATCGCAACCTGATCAAATCGAAACAAAGGATTCACATGTTTTAGAAAAAGCAAACGGTTAATCATTACAGTTGTCTTTCCCGTACCCGCCCCCGCCATGACAAACAGATGGCGGCCCTCCAACGCATGCTCTGCACGATACTGCTCCGGATTGAAAGAGTAAAATCCATTCTCTTCCGCATGGTTACAGAGAAATTGAAACAATGTCGGATCAGTGATCTTACCATCCTCAAAGTAGACTGTTTTACCTGCATCTTCATTTCGATAAGGTACAGCAAACCACTGCATAAATTGATTTTCTCGCAAAGCATTCCATTTGGGATTATTTTCAATCCTCTCTAAATCATCAGATGTAAAAAGATAAATTTTTATTCCGGACCTGATCCAGGATTCGATATTGGCCAGCAGTTCCGGAAATAGATCAAAGGAATAGATTATTACAGAATACTTGGGTGCTATCATCTGCTTTCCTCACTCTTCCTGAAATGATGTCGAATTAATCTCTACATTTCCAAACAGTTCTGCCAACCGACTGCCAAGCCAGTCAATCTGAATATTATCGATCCGTTCTATTTTTTCATCGTTCACATCATTTTCGAGCTTCCCCCAATAGACGCTGTCCAGTTGATAGTAAAAGTAGCAAAGATTAAACGAGAGTTTCGGATTATCTATTTTTCTTGGCATAAACCCCTATTTTTTAATTCGTATAAAAAGTGATATTTTTAGTATTAATAAATTATTTACTAAAAAAACCCTGTTTATATACAATATAAAAAAGATTATTTAAATTTTACCACAAAAAAATCAGGCTTAAAAGATCAGAAGCCACACGACATAAAATGAACCGGCACAATAAATACTTCGTTCATCCGAACACAAAACGGGTAAAACGCCTCAAAAAACTGCATGCCATTGATCCGGTCTGAATCATCATTTCAAACCATTGGTTCATGGCTGGGCAGTTCGTTTAGGCCGGTTCTTCAACTAACATCCAGCTTCTGCTCCTCCTCCCCCCAACCCCGTCCCTTCTGATCACATCAAAAAATATTGCTCACGGATCTGAATTGCATTAAACTGAGATTGAAAATTCACAAAAATATTCCCCTGTTTATTCTTTTGTCAAAGGAAGATGTCCCGCTCCCCTCAATTTTGCTTGTCCCTGTTGATGTCACCGCAAGCGATCGCCAGTTTCATTTGCAGACCACCGATGCATGAAACAAATGAATAAAATCTACCCGGGAGGGAAATGCATGCAAATTCAACAGCCCTTCACCGTGGCGGATATGCTGAAACGCCCCACCTTTGCCAAAGCCAAAGTGATGGCCGGCTCCCGCGGTCTGAACCGACCGGTCCGATGGGTTCACGTGTTGGAGGTTTCCGATGCGGCCTCTTTTGTCAACGGGCAGGAACTCATTCTGACGACCGGTGTCGGTCTGGACGGAAAAGAGGAGTCAGTGTTTCACTTCGTCAAGCAGTTGGTGGAATGCGGAGTTTCCGGATTATGCATCGAACTGGTTCAGCGCTTCACGGACATCCCCCGCTCCATCCTCCAATACGCCGATACCTGTGCTTTTCCCATTATTGTTTTTAAAGAAGAAGTCCGCTTTATTGAGATCACCCAGGACATCCATGCCTGTCTGATCAATCGGCACCATCACCGGCTCGTTGCCCTGGAGGCGATTTCCAACCGGTTTCTCCAATTAACGCTCCGGCCGCAAGGAACTCTGGGGATCCTCAAACTACTGCATCAGGAAACAGGATGCGCCGTATGGCTTCGCGACGATTGGGGAACGGACATCACTTTTCCGGAGTCATGCGAAAAAGAACGGTTCCTGAAAAAAGGAACATGCCGTCAGCCAATCATTGCCCTGGACATGCAGGTGGGGGAGCTGTACCTCGACTATCGCGGGGAGGCCAAAGAATACATCCAACTGATTCTGGACCAGGCAGCCATCGCCATCGCCCAGGAATTACTTCGCCGACTTTCCCTGGAAGAACGCCGTCTGAGAAAGGTGCAAAAATGGATTGATGATTGCCTGCATTCCGGACGGGCCGATATCCCTGCGCCTTTGTCATCGGTACTCTCATCGGGCGGAAAAATCGTCCTGGCCGCCGTCCATACGGATCTTCACTCTCTCTCTTCGCCGACAGAATGTCCCCTGTCTCATGAAGATATAGCCATTCTGCAATGGGTGCGTCGTGCATATTCAACCTTTGCGCGTTTTGGCATTCTTGGATGGTTTGCCTCTCATGGAGATCTGTGGTCCATCGTGCTGGCGGATGCTCAACCTTCCTCACCTGTTCCGTTCCTTCAGCGGATCCGGGAAAGTTTTACCCACTTGTTCAGGCAAACAGATTCCTCCTGCTTTAATTGTCAATATCACTGGACGGTCGGAATCAGCCGGATCTTTTCCAGCCTGTCCGAGGCCCCCGCCGCTTGGCAACAGGCGAAACAGGCGCTGAAGATCCGACCGCGGTTCGCTGCCCATACGGCAAAAAGGAAGCCCGACCGCAAGCACGGCGAACGCTCACCTGATTGCCCTTTCCACCTTGTCTTCTACGATGACCTTCATACCTGGCAGTTGTTTTTACAGGTGGATCCCGCTGTTTTATCCGATTACATCAGCCACCAGATCGGTCCGCTTTTGGACTATGACCGCGAAAACGGAACCGAATTGGTTCATACACTGGAAACATTCCTCAATTCCGGACAGTCCAAGCAGCAAACGGCCAAGGCTCTGTTTATCCACCGGCAAACCTTGTATTACCGGCTGGAGCAAATCTCCTCTCTTCTCGGGGAAAACTGGGATTCACCCTCCCGCCGTCTCGCTTTGGACACCGCCCTGGCCGCCCGCAATTTTCTCAGATCCCAGGAAAACCGGCATGCCAGCCATCGAATAAGTAAATAAAAAATCGGGGGGGCTGAATCGGATCAGCCCCCGTATTTCCTTGTTTTCAGGGCAAGAGGTCCAACATTTCCCGATATGTCTCAGGCCGGCGGTCGCGGAAAAACTGCCAGGTGTCCCGAACTTCCCGGATTACCTCCCGATCCATCTCCCCGATCACCACTTCCTCCCGATCCCGTTCGCCGATTGCCACAAACTCACCGCGGGGGCTCACCAGATACGATTGTCCGTAAAACTCCCCCATATCCCAAGGTTTTTCCCAGCCGACCCGATTGATCGCCCCGAGGTAATAACCATTGGCTACAGCATGTGCCGGCTGCTCCAGCTTCCAAAGGTATTCGGAAAGACCGGCTACTGTCGCCGAGGGATTGAACACGATTTCCGCCCCGTTTAATCCCAACAGGCGTGCTCCCTCCGGAAAATGGCGGTCGTAGCAGATATAGACGCCCACCTTGGCAAAAGCCGTGTCAAACACCGGATAACCCAGATTACCGGGTTTGAAATAGTATTTTTCCCAGAAACCGCATCCGGCAGGACCGGCCTGTACCTGGGGAATATGCTGTTTGCGGTATTTGCCCAGAAATTTGCCGTCTGCGTCGATCACGGCGGCTGTATTGTAATAGACGCCGGGCAGTTCTTCCTCATATAAAGGAACGATCAGTACCACCCCAAGCTCTTTGGACAGCTCTTGCATCAGGCGGGTTGTAGGTCCGTCGGGCACTTTTTCCGCAGCCGCATACCATTTGGGATTCTGTTCCGTGCAAAAATAAGGCCCGTAAAAGAGTTCTTGCAGACAGATCACCCGTGCACCCTTGGACGCCGCTTGCCGGATCAACGGAAGATGTTTTTCGATGGCCGCCTTTTTGTGAGTCTCAACCGGCTCCCGGCCGTCCACATGATGATGAGCTTGAATCAAACCGATTTTGACTTTGGAACCCATCGTCCCACTCCTTCCTCTTTTTTCGGCTTTTTGCCTCACACATCGACCTGAGAAAACGGCTTGGCCCGGAGAAATTGCCCCATGCCCGGCTTGCCTGTAAACCGGTCATGCTCGACAATCACCTGTCCACGGAGCAGAACACATTTGGGTTTGCCCTTCACCTTCATTCCTTCAAACGGATTGTAATCAACGTTCATATGGTGAGTTTTCGACGAGATCGTCCACTCGGTTTCAGGGTCCCAAATGACAATGTCCCCGTCACTCCCTACGGCAATCGTCCCTTTTTCAGGAAACAGACCGAACAGTTTTGCCGCATTGGTGGAAGTGAGAGCAACAAATTTCGTCAGGCCGATTCGCCCTTCGTTCACTCCACAGTGGTAAAGAATCGACATGCGGTTCTCAATGGTGGGGGCTCCGTTGGGGATTTTGGTGAAGTCGTTCCGCCCCAGTTCTTTTTGTCCCTTGAAATTGAAGGAACACTGGTCTGATCCAAGCACTTGCAATTCGAGATTCCGAAGCCGGTTCCAAAGTACTTCCTGGTGCCATTTCTCCCTGAGCGGCGGGGACATTACGTATTTAGCCCCCTCGAAACCGGGACGTTCATAATCCGAAACATCGCAGACCAAGTACTGCGGACAGGTTTCCCCGTAAATCGGCAACCCCCGCTTTCTCGCTTCACTGATGGCATCCGACGCTTGGGCGCAGGTGACGTGAACGATATACAAGGGAGCACCGGCAATCTCCGCCAGGCGAATGGCCCGTGCCGTCGCCTCCCCTTCCGCTTCGGGCGGCCGCGTCAAAGCATGGTATTTGGGTTCGGTTTTTCCTTTGGCCAGAGCGTCTTTCACCAATACATCGATCACATCGCCGTTTTCCGCGTGTACCTGGACCAGAGCTCCGCATTTGGCCGCTTTTTGCAGCACGCGAAACAGGGTTTCATCGTCCACCTGCAGATTATTTTTGTACGCCAGGAACACCTTGAAGGACATTATGCCTTCCTTTTCCACCAAGTGAGGAATCTCATTCATAACCGCTTCCCGCATGTCCCCGACCATCATGTGAAAACTGTAGTCAATGGCCGCTTTTCCTTCTGCTTTCTCATGCCAGGTTTGCAGGGAGTTGGCCAGTGTGTCCCCTTTTTGGTGCAGAGCGAAATCCACGATGGTCGTGGTTCCGCCAAAAGCGGCGGCAATTGTTCCCGTTTGAAAATCATCCGCCGTGATCGTTCCGCCAAAAGGCATATCCAGATGGGTGTGGGGATCAACGCCTCCCGGAAACAGATAACAGCCCGTTGCATCGATCATCTCATGACCAATGGAAAGAATCCGTTCTCCGATGTGGGTAATCTTGCCGTTTTCAATCAGGACGTCGGCGGTCATCACGTCGCTGGCGGTTACAATCGTTCCGCCCCGGATCAATGTACCCATAAAGCGAACCTCCCGCTGGTTATTGGTTTCCGCCTTCCATTGCCCGTTCCCGCCATGTTTGCGGCGGTCTTCCGGTCTCCACTTCAACCATCGTGATGCAACCATCCACTGGACAAACCATTGAACAAAGGTTACAGCCCACGCAATCTTCCTCCCGGACGACCAGTTGAGGCGGACCGGACTCCCGTTCAATCCGGTCGATACATTGATGAGCTGTATCCTCGCAGGCAATATAGCATTTGTTGCAATGGATACAGACATCCGGATCGATCCTCGCCACCACTTTATACTCCAGATTGAGATTTCCCCATTCCGTGTAGCGATGGACGGATTTGCCGATCAGTTCGCTGACCGAAGAGAGCCCCCTCTCATCGAGATAGTTGTTCAACCCATCGATCATATCTTCCACGATCCGGAACCCGTGGTGCATGACCGCGGTGCACACCTGCACGCCCGTCGCACCCATCAGCAGAAATTCGACCACGTCCTGCCAGGTGGAAATTCCGCCAATGCCTGAAATCGGCACGCCTATATCCGGATCCCGTGCACAATCCGCCACCATATGGAGGGCAATCGGTTTAACGGCGGGACCGCAATAACCCCCGTGGGCACCTTTTCCGTCGACATGGGGGATCGGATTCCAGGTCGTTAAATCCACTCCCATCAGGCTGTTGATGGTGTTGATCATGCTGACGGCATCAGCTCCGCCCTGCACCGCTGCCCGGGCGGTGTGACGGATATCGGTGATGTTGGGGGTCAGCTTGACGATGAGCGGGACCTCGGCCACTTCTTTGACCCATTCGGTATTTTGCCGGACGAGATCGGGAACCTGGCCGACAGCCGATCCCATTCCTCTTTCCGACATGCCGTGGGGACAGCCGAAATTAAGTTCAAATCCATCCACGCCGACATCTTGAACCCGTTTTACCAGCTCGTGCCACCGCTCTCTCTTTGGTTCCATCATGAGAGAAGCGACGATGGTTCGGTCGGGAAATTTTCGCTTCACTTCCCGGATCTCCTTCAGATTGTCTTCCAGCGGACGGTCGGTGATCAATTCGATGTTGTTCATTCCCAACATGCGGCGGTTGCCAAAATTGAAAGCGGCAAACCGGGAAGAGACATTGACGATCGGGTCACCCAGCGTTTTCCATACCGCACCGCCCCAGCCCGCCTCAAAGGCCCGCATCACCTGGTAACCGCTGTTGGTGGGCGGAGCCGAAGCCAGCCAGAAGGGGTTGGGGCTTTGAATCCCCGCCAAATCGATGGACAGATCGGCCATCTCGAACACCTCCCCGCAGATTAAACATTCTTGACTTGCTTCAGGTACTGGTGAACGCTCCGGGCCACGATTTTTCCCTGCTCCGCTGCCTCGACCACCATCGCCTCCCCTTTGCCCCGCTCAAAGGTGCAGTCACCGGCGGCGAAAATGTTGGCCCGGTTTGTCCGGAAACATTCATCCACCTGAACCACGCCGTTCCGGCATTTGATCCGGAGTTCGTTCAGCAACCGGGTCAGGCGCGACTGGCCAATCGCCCGGATCACCGTATCCGCTTCCACTGTGAATTGCGTTCCGGGAACCGGCACCGGTCGGGGGCGTCCGGAATGATCCGGTACGTCGAGTCGCATGCAAATAAACTCCACTGCACTGACACGGCCGTTTTCTCCGAGAATCCGCCGGGGAACAGAGAGCCAGCGGAACTCCACGCCTTCCTGTTTGGCAAATTCATACTCAAAAGGATAGGCTGTCATTTCCGCTTCCGTCCTGCGATAAAACATGGTCACCTGTTCCGCACCCATACGCTTGCAACATGTTGCCGCATCAATCGCGGTGTTTCCGGCCCCGACAACGACCACCCGCTTCCCGATTTCCCCGACACCATCCCCTGTTTTGACCCGCTCAATGAAATCGATCGCATCCCACACACCCTCCAGTTCCTCGCCGGGGATGCCGAGACGCGGCACGGTTCCCATGCCAAAAGCCAAAACGATGGCATGGAAACGTTCCAATAATTCCTGTGCAGGAACATCTTTTCCCACCGTAACCCCGGTGTGCACGTTCACGCCCAGCTTGACTACCTGTTCAGCCTCCCACAGGGCGATCTCCCCGGGCAAACGGAAAGGCACGATGCCGTACGTGTTTAACCCCCCAAGTTCCGGCTTGGCCTCAAAAATCGTTACGTCATGCCCCATGCGTGCCAGTTCACGAGCCGCCGAAAGACCGGCCGGCCCTCCGCCGACCACGGCCACCCTGTACCCGGTTGCCGGTCCGGGGCGAAACAGCTGCACACCGTTCTGCCGGGCCCAATCTGTGACATAGCGCTGCAAATCGCCGATCCGGATGGGAGATTCTTCATCTTTAAGAACACAAGCCCCCTCGCATAACTCTTCCGTTGGACAAACCCGTGCACAGCTGGCACTCACGGGGTTGGCTTCCATGATGACACGGGCACTTCCTTTCAAATTTCCCGTGGCGATCTTGCGGATAAAAGAAGGAACATCGATATGGGTGGGACAGGCGCGGGTGCAGGGAGCATCGTAGCAGAACAAACATCGATTCGCCTCGTTCACCACGTCCATCCGGGTCAGTTCCCGGTAGATCGGTTCGCTCAACCTGCTGTTTTTTCCCTGGGACAAGCTTTTTCCCTCCTTATTCTGTCTCCTCCGGCAAGGACACAGCAGATGTCGGGGTGCGGGATTCGATTTGGGTAATCCGCGCATATTCCGCAGGAGAAACCAGCGATTCATGGCGGTGCATCAGAAAGGTGTAGACCACTGCGGCCACGACGAGTCCGACCACCAGCGCGTTGGACCAGAGCCAGTCCCATCCCGGGAGGAAACGGCCCAGAATCGGCACAGCCACCCCAACGAGCAAAGCGATGACGCTGTTCCAGTTCACCCCCTTGGCGTAGTGATAGCGGCCACGGGCCATGTAAAGCTCGGCCAGCGCCAACCGCCTCCTCCGAACCAGCCAATAGTCGGCAATGGCAATCCCGTCGATCGGGCCGAGCAGCGCCCCGTAGGTGCCAAGCCAGCCAAAAATGTAGTTTCCGAAATTCTCCATGATATACCAGGGTTGAATAACGATCCCAAGCAAGCCGGTGATCAATGCGCCTGTGGCAAAAGTGATCCGGCGCGGCCACAAATTCTCGATCGCTCTCGCCGGGGCCACAACATTGGCACCCACATTGATGGTCAGACTGGAAAGGGTTATGATGACGGCGCCAATCAAAACGACCGGAGCGGAAAAGCGGTTGAGAATGGCCACGGGATCCCAGAGCGCTTCTCCGAAAATGACGATCGTTGCCGAAGTGACGGCGATGGCAATGAAGGAAAATACCCCCATGGTCAACGGAAGCGAGAGGGACTGCCCGACCACTTGCGCCTTTTGACTTTTGGCGTAGCGGCAGAAATCGGGAATGTTCAACGCCATGGTGGCCCAAAAAGCGATACACCCCATCAGGGACGGAAAAAACACCTTCAAAAACTCTCCCGGAGTGTTCAGTTTCGACTGAGCGGAGAGCATCGGCCCGAACCCGCCCGCTTTTATCACCGCCCAGATGAACAGTCCCATCACCGCGACCATCAACAGCGGTGCCGAAAACCGCATCAGATTCTTGATGCTCTCCGGTCCCTTGTAGGCCACGAAGACGTTCAATCCCCAAAAGATGAGGAAAACGAGCGGGGTATGCCCGGGCACCTCCTTCCAACCTTTAAAAACCGCCTGAAGCAATCCGTCGATCGCCGTTGTCCCGATCCAGCAGTTGATCCCAAACCAGCCCGCGGCGATCAAGGCTCTGGCCAGCGCGGGAATGTGCGCCCCTCTTGATCCAAACCATAACCGGGCATATACAGGATAGGGAATGCCGAACTTGGTTCCGGCATGGGCGTTTAACAAAATGGGGATCAAGACGATAAGATTGCCGATCAAGACGGTGAGGACAGCCTGCCACCAGTTCATTCCCAGCGAGATCATGCCTCCCGCCAGGGCATAAGCGGGGATGCAAAGGCACATGCTGATCCACAAAGCGGCAAAGTTCCATGCAGTCCAATGGTGCTCCTTGCGGGTTGTGGGGCGAAGATCCTCATTCCACAGCGGGCTATCACTCAGTTGCCGGGCCATATCGCCGGTCAGCGTGACAATGCCGTCTTTCTCAGTTTGCGACTTCATCGGATCTCCTCCATCCATTTCATGGCTCGCACAGACAGACTCGGCTTAACCGGAGGCACCGGCCTCTTGGACCGACTCGATCACCACCCGGGCCAAAAATTCCAGATCCCGGTCGCTGATGATCAGGGGAGGAGACAAGGTTAACACGTTGTTCATTTCCGGTACGGTATCGCTGTTTTTTCCGATCAGCACCCCTCTCTTTTTGCAAGCGGCAATGACGCGTCCGACGAATTCGGCAGAAGCCGGTTTTTTGTCTTTACGGTTCCCGACCAATTCAATTCCGGCCATGAAACCAAAGAAACGCATATCCCCGACATTGTCATGATCCCAAAGAGGCTTTAACAACGCTTGCAGTTTTTCTCCCAATTCCCGGCTTCGTTCCACCAGCTTCCGTTCATCCATCAATTCCAGTGTTTTCAGGGAAAGCGCACAGGCTGTTGCATTCCCCCCAAAGGTATTGACATGCCGGAAATGAGCGTAAGGATGATCTTCCTTGAACGCATCAAACAATTCGGCCCGGACCGCTGTCGCCGACAGAGGTAAATAGGCACTCGTAATTCCTTTGGCCATGGTGACCACATCCGGCCGGATCCCGAAGTTTTGATGACCGAACCGGCGCCCTGACCGCCCAAAACCACAAATCACCTCGTCCACGATCAACAGCACCCCGTACCGGTCGCAAATCTCCCGAACCTGTTTCATGTACTCCGGGGGCGGAACGATCACACCACCTCCGGTAATCACCGGCTCCATGATCACTGCCGCCACCGTGTCCGGACCTTCCCAACGAATCACCTCTTCAATGATGGAGGCACACTCAAGGCGGCAGGATTCCTGCGTCTTCCCGAAAGGACAACGGTAGCAATACGGCGGGGGAACATGGACAAATCCCGGGGAGAGGGGTTCGTAATTCTGTTTTCGCACAGCCTGACCCGTAGCGGCCAATGCCCCGAAGGAATTCCCGTGATAGGCCCGGTAACGGGAAATGAACTTCCAACGGGTTGGCTGGCCGTTTTGGGCATGATATTGGCGAACGATCTTGAAAGCCGCCTCGTTTGCTTCCGAGCCGCTGTTGGAGTAGAAAATACGGTAAGGCCCACCCAGCCACTCGTTCAGTTTCTCGCTCAGAGCGATCGCCGGAAGGTGGCTTTGCGTCAAAGGATAATAAGGCATCCGGCAAAGCTGCTCATAAGCTGCCTGCGCCAATTCGTGCTCAGAATACCCCAGATTGACACACCACAAGCCCGACATCGCATCCAGATAACGATTCCCTTCCAGATCAATCACCCATGCCCCATCCCCTTGCGTGATCACCAAAGGATTCAGGCTGGAAGCATAGGGTTGCATCTGATGCCAGACATACTGACGATCCTTGTCGAGCCAACGTTCCCGCTCTTCTTTCCCCAACGCTTTCGCAGGTCGGGAAGAATAATTCTCCATCTTGCCTTCTCCTCTCCGCTCAAGGCGATAATGGCAACCGTTCTTCAAGAACACCTGCTATTATCCAAACCATCGGGATGTGACCACTTTCTTCCGGGTGTAGAATTCCACTGCATCTTTCCCGTTGGCATGCAGATCACCGTAGAAAGACTGCTTCCAACCGCTGAAGGGATAAAAAGCAGCAGGAACCGGTACACCTACATTGATTCCAAGCATTCCCGCCTGAACCCGCTCCCGGAACCGGCGGGCAGCCTTTCCGCTTTCTGTGTAAAGGACGGCAGCATTGCCAAAGCGGGAACGGTTCACCACCCGAATCGCTTCGTCCAGATCCTTCACCCGAATCACACTTAGCACAGGGGCAAAAAGCTCTTCCCGGAACACTGTCATCTCCGGCCGAACCCGGTCCAAAATCGTCGGCCCAAGGAAAAACCCTCTGTCCATCTGATCCACCAGGTTCCGGCCGTCCCGGAGCATTACCGCGCCTTCTTTCAGCCCTTGTTCGATCCGCTCAAGCACTTTTTTCCGATGTTCATCCCGGATCAGGGGACCTTGCTCGGTACCTTCCTCCAATCCGTTCCCCACCCGGACGCGTTCGGCCACTGCAACAAGGTCCTTCAGAAAACGATCCGCGACCGATTCGAGTACCACCACTACACTCCCGGCCATGCATCGCTGCCCGGCACAACCGAACGCCGACCCGGTGATGGACTGCACGGCTCCTTCCATGTTGGCATCTTCATGGACGATATGGCAGTTTTTCGCTCCGGCCAGAGCCTGCACCCGTTTTCCGTGTGCTGCCGCCGTCTTGTAGACATGTTCCGCCACCGGCTGTGACCCTACGAAAGATACCGCGTCCACTCCCGGATGGCAGAGCAACGCATCGACCGCCTCTTTTCCCCCGTGAACGAGATTGAAGACCCCTTCGGGCAGACCTGCTTCGACCGCCAGTTCCACCAGGCGGACCGCAGACAAAGGCGTGCGTTCGGAGGGTTTGAGAACAAAGGTGTTACCGGCCGCCAACGCCAAGGGAACCATCCACAGAGGCACCATCACCGGAAAGTTGAACGGGGTAATTCCCGCCACCACTCCCACGGGATCACGCACCATTTCCATATCAATCCCGCGGGAAACCTGGGGAGTCACCTCTCCCTTCATCAAGGAAGGCATCCCGGCGGCAAATTCCACCACTTCGATTCCCCGCCAGATCTCCGCTTTCGCTTCATTCAAGGTTTTGCCGTTCTCTTCCGTCAACGTCCGTGAAAGAGTGTCCAGATGTTGTACCAGCAATTCCCTGAATTTCAGAAGAATTCGTACCCGTTCCGTAACAGGAGTTTCTCTCCAGGCCAAAAAAGCTTCCTGTGCTGACCGGACTGCCGCATCCACTTCAGCAGTCCCGGAAAGAGGAACCAGAGCGAGCACTTCCTCCGTTGCCGGATTGGGAACAGGCAACACATCCCGGGTATTGGACGTGCACCACTTCCCCCCCACGAAATTGGGCAGGCGATCCCCTTTTACAATCATGCTCATTCCATCACCTCATTTGCATTTGATCCTCTTTTAATTCCCATAATTCAGACAATAATGAAGAAAAGCGTCTGAGGCCCGGAAAGAAAGCCCGGTGATTCTATCCCTTTCTCATCCCATAAACCATCATAACAAAAAGAAAACGATATTTTATCATACAAAATGCACAGAAATACACTCTAATTTCTCGTCAATTTATACAATTATGCATAAATCCAACCCGGTTTAATTGGAATTTGTCAAACGACCTGGCGAGTCAGGGAAAACTCCACTGACTGATCATGAAGAAGGAGGGGAGGGAAAAAGGATTTCTCCCACGCCCCGGCCAGCAAAAATCCTTCCCTGCAACATCGAGATTCGTATGGAAAAAACGGAACCGGAGGAGAACATCCCATTTTGAAAAACACGCTCTCACTCAGGAGTAATAAAGGTTAAACAGAGCTGTTCCAGTATCTTCTCAGGCGAATGCCCACGCACGTCTCTTTGAAATAAATAGGAATCACTGCTTAATGCCGTCAGCAACAGATCGGCCCTGAAAACACTGTCGGGTTGGGACTGCTTATTTTCAGCCATCTCGTCAAACAGCCGGACGAGTATTTCATGCATCTGGTTATACAGAGGATTCTGCATTCGATACCGGGGCGGTTTGGCTGTCGCAAAGTTCTCTACTCCTTTAAGCAATTGTGCTTTTTTCTCGCGAAAACGGATAAATAAGCCGAGAATCCCTTTCAATCGTCGGTCAGGCGGCTCTGTGCCGTTCTCTTGCAAATAAGCTTCAATATCTTCAAAAAGCAGACAAATTTGGTCTTTAATTAAATCCAGGCAGATTTCACCTTTGTTTCTATACCGGCGATAGAGCGTTCCCGACCCGATCTTCGCTTCTGTGGCAATTTGATTCATACTGACTTGTTCGACACCATATTGCTCAAACAGCCTGATTGCCGCCTTCAGGATACGCTGACGATTTTCGGCGGCATCGCGGCGTTCAGAACGAGAGCGGATGGCGTCTGCATCATTCACTGTACCACCACTTCCCAAAATCCAGCTTTACAAGTGGAGAGTTCTCCGGTTAATATTAAATGGAGAATTCTCCGCTTAATACTAACATAATGAACAGGAGTGAACAACACATGCAGAATCATGACAAAGCTGCACTGTTGGTCATGGATATACAAAACGGCATTGTCTCGCGATTCGCAGAAAATGAGAACGCGCTGCTGCCGTTCCGGAAAGCCGTGGAAGCCGCACGCCGTCACTCCATTCCGGTTATTTTTGTCCGAGTCGCATTCCGCGAAGGATACCCCGAGATCAGCCCGAAAAACAAGACGTTCTCAGCGATTTCCAATTTTGGCGGAATGACTCTCTCAGACACGGCGACGCAAATTCACGAATCTCTGAACCCCCAACCAGACGAGCCGGTTGTCACCAAGCTTCGCGTCAGTGCATTTTCCGGAAGTGACCTTGAGGTGATTCTCCGATCCCGCCAAATCAACAAACTGATTCTCAGCGGCATTGCCACGAGTGGAGTGGTTCTTTCGACATTGCGGGAAGCAGCAGATAAAGACTTTGCACTTACTGTGCTTTCGGATGCCTGTCTCGATTCCGATCCTGAAGTTCACCGTGTTCTCATCGAGAAAGTGTTCCCACGACAAGCGGAAGTCATGACTGTCGACGCTTGGATCGATACCTTGGATTGATAAGCGAACGCAGGCACCCCGGATTGCGAAAAGAACAGACGATGAACAAGCGCCTCCCCAGGATTTCTCGGTGAGGCGCTTGTTCATCGTCTGAACGATTCTCCTTCGCAAGAAGGGCGAGCCCCGAATAAAGGTTCCGAAAATTACGACTCCTGGGAAGGCACGTTTTTCCATTTACCGTGGAGAAGGGATATCACGCGAAGATCAGACAAATATTCTCCCTTCCCCCACTTTCACGCAGGCTCCGCCCAATCTAACCTCTTCAAATGCATCCCCTTTTTTCCGAATCCTGATGTCGATGAAACTGGGACGCCCCATTTCGATGCCTTGCTCGCTGCGGATTTCATACAATCCGGTTTCCTTGGCCGGTACGAGAGAATGTTGAATAAGATAAGCCCCCAAAGGCCCGTTGGCATTTCCTGTGGCCGGGTCCTCCATAATTCCCATCGCGGGGGCAAACATGCGGCCATGCACGTGGAAATCGGGATTGACCGTTTCCAGGGTAAAAGCATAAATGTGCTGCGTTTCGGGACGGTCAGCGAACCATTGTTTCCACACATCGTTGCGGAATTTGATTTTTTTCATAGCCTCGAGCGAACGAACGGGGATATAGAGAAACGGGACTCCCGAAGAAACGGTCTGAACGGGCAAATCAGCATGCAAGTCCCCCGGCGACAGAGAAAGAAGCCAGGCGGCTTTTTCCCGATCGGAAAACACATCGCCAAACGCGGGGATCGGTTGTTTCATTCCGGCTCGAGTCATCTTGCCTTGCTCTTTATGAACGTAGACTTGAATATCTCCCACTTCTTCCTCCAGAATCCATTCGTTGACCCCCTCCCGGGTCACTGTCCAGTTTTCATGTCCCAATAAAAATGCTGTTCCCACTGTGGGATGACCAGCTACCGGCAATTCCATCCGCGGCGTAAAGATTCTGATTCTTTTTGTGTTTCCCGGTTTCGTGGGCGGGAAGACAAAGACGGTCTCGGACAAATTTAATTCATTCGCAATTTTTTGCATCAGACCGGGGTCCAACGGTCCTGTTTCTTCAAACACGGCCAAGGGGTTTCCTCCGAATTTTTGATTGGTGAACACATCAACGAGAATATAATTTAAAGCCTTCATTTTCCTTCTCCTTTCACTGATCGTTTCCCGTGCAATTCCAGCATAACGCTTTCTTTTTCATTAGTAAAATGAATTGTTATAATGATATACATGAATAAAATTGATTCTTAAAAAGGGAGAGAACGGAATTGACACTCGCGCAAATGGAAGTCTTTCTGAAAGTCGCACAAACTGGGAGTTTCACCAAAGCAGGGGAAGAACTGGGATTGTCCCAATCTGCCGTAAGTCACGCGCTTGCAGGGCTGGAGTCTGAACTCGGTTTTCTGCTGATTCATCGCAGCCGCGCGGGAATTCAAGTGACGCCGAACGGGGAGCGCATGCTTGGCTATATCCGGCAAATTTTGCGAGCGACGGAACAAATGAAACAAGAAGCAGCCCAACTCACCGGTTTGCAAACGGGAACCGTTCGGGTCGGTACCTTTCCCAGTGTTTCCACCAAGTGGCTCCCCCCGATCCTGAACCAGTTTCAAAGCCGATACCCTGAGATCGAAGTGAAACTGCATGAAGGCGGTTATGACGAAGTGGAAAAGCAGATCCGGACGGGGGCTGTCGATCTCGGCTTTATCCCGGTTAGCAAAGAGCAAACGGATTACGATATGGAAATGTTGAAAAACGACTGTTTGGTGCTTCTTCTTCCGGCCGGCTACCCTTTGCACCTCCATCCCTCCCCTGCCATTGAACAAATTGCGGCAGAGCCTTTCATTCTGCCCAAAAAAGGTTGCGATCTTCATATCAAAAAACTGTTCCGGGAAAAAAATGTGCAACCCAATATCCGTTTTGAAATGGAGAACGATGAGGCCATCGTGGCCATGGTACGGGCAGGACTGGGAATCAGCATTTTGCCGGAGATGACCCTCCCCCTCGACATGACCGGCGTTCACCGTGTTTTAATGGGGGAAGAAATATATAGAACCATCGGAATTGCCACCACCTCAAGGGATTCACTCTCTCCGGCAGCCAAAAAGTTTTGGGAAACGGTTACTGCCTGGGTCAAGGAAAACGGGAAAAACACCTGAGAAAGTCCCCTCTTCCCTTCCCATTTTGCGTATAGATTACATCCAGGACCGAAATGATGCACCGGTCATACCAAAAAAATTTCATAACAAAACCCCTGCCTTCAGCTGTGGCAGGGGTCTCCATGCCGACTCTATTTCATCCGCCAAAAATTCATAGACTGATTGTACAACCCGTTCTTTATTCTTTTTTATCCCTCATACGGCTGAAAACAAAGGCGAGGATCGAACCTGATATGTTGTGCCATACACTGAAAATTGCACTGGGTACGGCAGCCAACGGTGAGAAATTCGCCGTTGCAATCGCTACACCCAATCCGGAATTCTGCATCCCTACTTCCATTGCCACGGCCTTTTGTTTTGCCAAATCCATTCCGCACAGACGGGAGAGGAAAAAGCCCAGCAGAAAGCCCAATACATTATGCAAAATCACCACAGCAAAAATCAACGGCCCCGTAACAGCCAGCTTTGCCTGACTGCCAGCCACGACTCCTGCAACAATGATCACAATCGCGGCGGCAGAGACGAGCGGCAGGGCTTTTGCACTCGCTTCTGCCTGTCTACCAAAGAATTTCTTAATGATAAATCCCAGAGCCAACGGGATGATCACGACCTGAATAATCGAAACAATCAGTGACCAGATATTGATCTCCACCCACTTACTCGCAAGCAAATAGATCAGAAACGGAGTGACAACAGGGGCAATAATCGTGGAAACTGAGGCGATGGACACAGCAAGGGCGACATCCCCCCGGGCCAGAAACACCATCACATTGGATGCTGTACCACTCGGACAGCACCCTACCAAAATGACGCCAACAGCCACCTCCGGCGGCAGATGTAATCCCCATGCCAATAAAAATGCTAACCCTGGCATAATGAGATAATGACAAAGCACCCCGATCGCCACATCTTTTGGCCGGCGAAAAACTTCTTTAAAATCGGCTGCCGACAATGTAAGTCCCATCCCAAACATGACAATTCCCAACAGGGGAACGACATAATCCCCGATCCATATGAAATCGCCTGGGAACAAATAGGCAATCACCGAAAAAAGAATGACCCAAAACGTAAAAGTTTTTCCTGCAAACGCGCTGATTTTTTCTATAAACATCCCAAAAGTCCCCTATCTATCATGTATGCTATCGCAATTAACCTGCGCCCTTTCGGGTGGATATCTTTCAGTGTACCGTCCGGATGGATGCCTATATTTTCACCATTGACTTGGCTTTTCGCGTTACCTCGATTACCTGATCCAGGCTGGACCCACACCCGGACTGCACCACAGCCGCATAGGCACCTTCCACCAATGGCGCATCTGCGATATGAACCTTTGTGATGTTTTCTTCCGCCAGCCGCTCGATCGCCAATTCGGTATTGATCAGGGCACTCCCCAGATCAAAGAGGACAACCACACCTTTATCGGAATAAACCGATCTTATCGCATTTTGAATCTTGTCTGCACTCGTGCCAAGTTCCTCCTCATCCGTCCCCCCCGCATAAGCGACGGGAACATGGGAACTCAATTGGGAAAGCAGCTTTTTTAACCCCTTGGCTAACTCATGGCTGTGAGAAACAATAACGACTCCGACATATTCCGCCATGCCGTCCTCTTTTGTTTGACCCGCATCCCTGTTTTCTTCAAGGATTGAACACAGGGCTTCAAACAACAGGAAAGATGAAACGGCACCGGGGTCCAAATGCCCGATTGACCTTTTTCCCAAAAAGGAAGCACGTCCTTTCCGGGCTTCCAGCTCCTTCGTATTTTCCATTTGTTCTCTGGCAATGGAAACCAGTTCATCGGCGTTGAGCTCGTTTCCTTTTTGCTGAATATACCGGGTGACCGGTTCCCAGACGTCCAGCATGGTTTTGTCGCCAACCTGTGATTTCCCTCTCAGTTTGATGCCGTTTACAGATTCTTGCAAGGCTTGCCCCAATTCACTGATGGTGATTTCCTCTTTCCCTTTCAATACCTGCCCTGCTTTTATGAACGCAGTGCCATATAAAGGACCTGAAGCGCCCCCCACCTTGGAAACAAGCACCATTCCGATATCCTGCAACAATTTCCCGATATCGTGACAGTCTGTCTGATGGATTTTCTCAATCACTTCTTTGAAACCTTTGGACATGTTGATGCCGTGATCCCCATCGCCGATCGCCTGATCAAGCCTGGTGAGATACTCTTTCTGCTCATCCAATCGAATATTGGCCAAATTCATCCATTTGATAATATGATCAGATTTAATCAACGGCTTTTTCCTCCTTGTCATTTTTTCCAGGCAATGGTATCGGCAGGTGCTTCAAGCAGCTCAATCAGTTGATCATCCAGTTTGAGGAGCGAGATGGAACATCCAGCCATTTCGATTGCCGTCATATATTCGCCTACATATGTGTCGTAAACGGAAATATCCTTGCTTTTTAAGATTTGGGATACTTTCTTGTGCAGAATATACAGCTCCATCAACGGAGTTCCGCCAAGACCGTTGATCATCACCGCAACCCGGTCCCCTGCGGTTAGTTTCAGATCGTCCAGAATCCGGGACAAAAGGATTTCGGCGATTTCATCGGCTGTAGCCATGGCAGTCCGGTAAGTTCCCGGTTCTCCGTGGATGCCGATCCCGATTTCGATTTCCTGTTCCCCAATTTCAAAACCGGGTTTTCCAACGGCTGGAACAGTACATGGAGTCAATGCGACTCCGATGCTGCGCACATGTTGAATCACCTTGTTGGCCACCTGTTCCACTTCTTTCAGGGAAGCTCCTTTTTCAGCAAGGGCGCCGGCAATTTTGTGGACAAAAACCGTTCCCGCGATTCCTCTGCGTCCTTGAGTAAAGGTACTGTTCTCAACCGCAACATCATCATTTACAATCACCTTGGCGATTTGAATCCCTTCGGCTTCTGCCAGTTCGGCCGCCATCTCGAAGTTCATCAAATCCCCTGAGTAGTTTTTTATGATCAACAATACCCCTTTTCCGGCATCCACAGCTTTGATCGCTTCAAGGATCTGGTCGGGCGTGGGGGATGTGAAAACTTCTCCGGCTACGGCTGCATCGAGCATGCCGCTCCCGACATATCCGGCATGCGAGGGTTCATGTCCACTTCCGCCTCCGCTGACCAATGCGACCTTGCCTCCATTCGGGGCATTGGCACGAATCAGAACATTGGTCCCCGTCAGATTTTTCAGTTTGTCGGGATGAGCCAAAACCATGCCATCAATCATGTCACGCACCACATGTTCAGGGTTATTAATCAGTTTCTTCAAGTCAATCGTCCCTTCTCCAGGATTCATTTAAATTTTTCCATCGCCAGCCATTTGGTTTTTATATCTCAATTTCATAATAATTATGGGATTTTCTAATTTATTTGTATCATATATTCAACTTCTCTGCCATTTTAATGTGATTCCGCCCCCGGGACAAAGGATTTCCCCGGCAGATCAGCAAAAGGCATGAAATCAAAAAGTTTTTCGGAATCATTTCTGCCACCGGCTGGGATCTCCTTTCCCAATCTTTATGCAGGAGAGAGAGAAGACTTCAGGAAATCCCGGCTTATTTTCACGAGCCATACCCATCACAAAGAGAAAGCATCCCCCTGACCCCTCAGAGGGATGCTTATTAGGCATCAAGGATTTGGGTTTGTGTCCATGCACGAATCACTGATGGCAGAGATTCATGCAAAAGGAGAGTCTGAAAGAGAAGCGTTAACCAATTCTGTGAATCAGCAGCGAAGCAGACAAAACCGTGGCTCCATCAATCGTATTGGTCAAGTTATCATCCGTGGCTCCGATATTGCGCAACGAAATGCCTGTTGACTCTGTAATGTCAAGAATAGTAAATCCGGTAACCTGATTGCTTTGACCGATGGCATTGGTCGATCCATAGTCTGAAGCAAGTACCGGGGTACCTGTATCACTGAAGACGAGGGAATAAGCGGCAGCTTGTGTAGCAGCATCGGACAGGGTAACTGCGTATTCAATACGGTATTGTCCAGGTGTGTTGATAGTGACAGTGGCCGATGGAGGAGTAAAGGTGAAATCCGCTGTGGCTGTCGGGTTTGAGTTATTGAAAACAACATCATCTCCAGATGCCACTGTTTGTGTCACATCGCTGAATACCTGCAAAAATGCTGGGGCAGCTCCTGCTCCTGTCGCTCCTGTGGCTCCTGTTACTCCCGTTGCTCCTGTTGATTCGGTTACTCCCGTTGCTCCTGTTACCCCAGTTGCTCCGGTGGCCCCGGTTGCTCCTGTCGCTCCGGTTGCTCCTGTAATTCCGTTTTCATAGCCTGAAGTCAGCAAAGCAACATCATCTATTAAGATATCCGTACTCCCCGGCTACGGCAAAGTATTGACCAAGATGAATGCATAAGCAGTACCTGCTGGTGCAGAAACAGTCGTTTGGTAGACTTCAAGCCATAAATTGTTTGTAATCTCTGGTATCCGATTAAAGAGAATATTTAAAAACCGGCCCTCCTCCAAAAAATTAAACGAGCTATCAAATGGGCTTGAACCGGCGGGGAGGGTAAAGATGAGACTTTGGCTAAGGAAACAAAGAACTCATAGCTGCCAGGGTTTACCGGAACTATCTGAGCGATATAAGAAATGATATTCCCACCTTGGAGTCCGACCGAATAAAAATCAGAATGTGCATACTGACTAGTGACTACGGCATTCATAGACACCCAAGGTGCTATTGTACCTGTTTCAAACCTTCCATTGATTACAATATTTTGGATCGACAGTCCCAACACCTCACTTTGATGACAATTCTTTGATCCATCACGGATTCATGATTTAATCAGAAGATAAATTTACAAACTGCTTTTGTCTCTTGTTAACAAGCAGATATGTATAATATTTTTATTCAACAAGATAGAAAATGGCTCATACACTCGGCTATTCGACTTCCTGATTCTCGATAATCAACCGTTCATGATCTGTTTGAAGAAAATCATGTTTTACATCGCTTTGTCTTCCGACAGATCTATTTTGTTGTAAATCCAATAAAACCTCATCCATCCTTTTTGCAAGAATCAAAGATTTATCCCCGTTTAACTTCATTCAGACAATTTCCTCCTGCTTGCTTGGCAACTTTCTGGAGTGCTGAAGTCTCGCAACGTTGATAATAAACACAAAAAACGGCCGGACAAGAACCGTTGATGATTGTGAAAATGCAAACAAGGGATGGAACACTGCCCATCCCTTGCGCTCACGATCAGAAATCAAAATTGTCAGGATCCGGACCGACCCGGTGATTTTGGTTCAACACGTCAATTCGTTCCATCTCTTCTTTTGTCAATTCAAAATCAAAGACGGACCCGTTTTCGATTATACGATGTTCTTTGGTCGATTTGGGAATTGTCACAACACCATGTTGCAAGTCCCAACGCAGAATGATTTGTGCAACCGATTTGCCGTACTGGTCGGCAATCTCTTTTAGTACCGGATTGTCCAGCAATTGTCCTTGCATTAACGGAGACCATGCTTCAAATTGTATCCCTTGTTCTTTGCAATACTTTCTCAGTTCTTTCTGGGTCAGCCGGGGATGGAACTCCACTTGGTTCACCATGGGTTTGATTTCCGCATCCTTCAGCAAATCTTCCAAATGGTGAATGTGGAAATTGCTGACCCCGATTGCTTTAACCCGTCCTTCTTTGTAAAGAGTCTCCAATGCTCTCCAAGCCTCTTTATATTTTCCTTCCACAGGCCAGTGAATCAGGTACAGATCCAGATAATCCAGACCGAGTTTTCGCAGACTGATTTCATAAGCTTGCAAAGTGGATTCATATCCCAAATCGCTATTCCACACTTTGGATGTCACAAACAATTCTTCCCGGGAAATACCGGCTTGTTCCAGACCTTCGCGAATCCCTTGTCCGACACCTTCCTCATTTTGATAAATGGCGGCAGTGTCCACGCTGCGGTACCCGTACTTGATCGCCGTTTTTACCGCATTGACGAGTTCCGGCCCCTCTTCCACCTTGAACACTCCCAACCCAAGCCAGGGCATTTTCACACCATTGTACAAAGTAGTGGTATCCTGCAAATGTTTCGCCATGAAACAACCCTCCAGCAAGTCTCTCTAAAAAGAGAGTTGATTATAAATATTCCATCTATTGCGAACGGCCGGTTATCCGCCGTTGCACTCCTGCTTTTGCGATCCTTTCCAACAAAGATTCATGTCTGTATCTTCTATGCTTTCCACCTCCTGACCACTTGAATGGCGGCGGTTGCCGGACAGCCACGATCCTTATTATGCATTACCTGCTTCCGATTAGGAAGTACGCACTTTTTTGTGCCATTGTTACTGATTGGTGCGATAGGTACGATTAGGTAACTTAGCGGCCAACGGTGACATTATGGGGATGAAGTCACTCCCCGCACGCTCCCCTTGATCCTCAGGCCTCAAAGCATACGATAAAAAACAGAAACCGGGGCCCCGGAAAACGAACATTCCTTTCCAACAGTTCCATTTCAAAAACAAAACCCTTGCAAAAGCAAGGGTCAACTGGTTTACAAATCAGTTGTCTGGTCAGGGCCACCGCCCGGTTCCTTCGTTCCCTTAAAACGGCCGATCACCGACGATTGCCACACGTTCTGCTTTTCGCGGATGAGGATAATAGTCAGAAACCGCGTAATGTTGGGTGGCACGATTATCCCAAAAGGCGACCGAATTCACCTCCCAATGAAAGCGCACCTGGTACTCGGGTATATGGGCTTGACGAAACAGGTACTGAAGCAGTTTCTCGCTCTCCTCCGGTTCCAGACCGGGAATCCGGGTAGTAAACGCCGGGTTTACGAATAGCGTCTTGCGTCTCGTTTCCGGATGGGTTCGAACAACCGGGTGCTCAACAGGCGGAAATTCTGCCTGTTTGGCAGCCAGCTCCTCCGGGGACAGTAAACGGCTGAAAGAAGGAGTGAAATCATGGAGAGCGGTGAGGCCATCAATTCGTTCCTTAATCTCATCAGGAAGATTGTCATATGCGGCCCCCATGTCAGCCCATAACGTATCGCCTCCAACCGGTGGAACCTCGATCATTCTTAATATGCAAGCTTTGGCAGGATTGGCACGGAAAGTGACGTCGGTATGCCATATGTTCTCGGAACCGGCTTGCTTTTTGTCCCTGGCAAATTGCACGATTTCTTTTGAGTGCTTGTTGATGTAAAACGGGTGTATTTCCAGTTCACCCCACTGACGGGCAAAAGCGAGCAGTTGCTCACTGGTGATTGGCTGATTGCGGAAGAACAGAACCTTCCACTCCAATAATGCCCGATTTAACTCAGCTTGTACCTCTGGTGTGACTGGCTTTGCCAGATCCAAGCCGACGATTTCAGCACCAATGATCGGACTGAGCGGCTTGACTTCAAACAACTGGTAGGGACGCTCCTCCAGGCCTTCCGGCAGACGGCGAAGAATACGCGGACCTTCACGATCTTCACGGTTTTCAAACTTGAGCGGACGGGAATGATCAGACATTTTCATACTCCTTTCAATTGACTATGGCCCGTTGTCGATTTACTCAAGAGCTTCTTATCTTGGAAATGAAATGATTTCTAAGCTCATTAAATTCTTTTAATTCTTTAATCTCTTCCCTTGATTTACCAGGTTGTCGCAACGGATTTAACATATCGACCACGATTCTTCCGGGATTGGGATGCATAACCAAAATCCGCGTTCCCAATAACAGCGCTTCTTCAACATCATGGGTGATAAAAAATATGCATTTTTGCGTTTCTTCCCAAATTCCAATCAGATGTCTCTGCATGTTCTCCCGGGTCAAGGCATCCAGTGCGCTGAAAGGTTCATCCATCAAGATCACTTTTGGATCAGTTGCAAGTGTCCGGGCTATGGAGACTCTTTGTTTCATCCCTCCCGAAAGTTGATGGGGCCACATTTTGGCCGCAGACTCCAGTTCCACCATTTTTAACAGCCTGGAAACGATCTTTTTACGAGCGCTTTTCGGAACAGATTTCATTTTCAATCCAAACTCGATATTTTTTTCAATCGTTAACCACGGGAACAAGTTGTGGTGCTGAAATATGACTCCGACATCAGAATTCGGTTTATTATGCTTTTCACCATCGATGATCACTTCCCCAGTCGTCGGTTTAACAAATCCGGCCAGCACATTCAGCAGCGATGATTTTCCGCATCCTGACGGTCCCAATACGCATACGAAATCATTTTGGTATAATTGGAGATTTATATTATCCAGAACATTCGATTTATTGTTTCTGCCATGGTAAGTTAAACTTAAATTCATTACTTCAATCAATGGGGAACTGGTTACGGGTTCCTTGTGTAATACGGCAGATGCGATTGACACAACCTCCCCTCCTTTTTTCCTTACTTGTATAAATCACTTAACAGAGCTTGTTGAAAAGTTTTTAGATCAGGAGAAGACGGGATCGCTTTTTGTGTAACCATAAAGTCTCCGGTATCCTTCAATACTTTTGCCAATTCCCCGGTTTGACCGGATTCTCCAAAGTATTTTTTCTGTTGCGAACCATCCAGCCAAATCATTTGTCGCATCGTTTTTAAGCTTTCTGCCGGAGAAATCCCCAGTTCTTTAGAAAGTAACTGAGCAGATTGTTCTGGTTTCGTTCGATAATCACCGACTGCTTCATTTAAGACAGATATATATCCCTTAACAATGTCAGGATACTTTTTTAGAAAATCCTTATGAACGATCCCTACTTCAGCCGTGACCACCCCCTTTTTGACCAAATCTCCGGAGGTTACGATAACATTTCCTCCTTCACGAATGAGTTTATCTTGTGTAGGTTGCCAGATATACGCCTCATCTATATCATTTCTTTTCCATGCAGCATAAATATCGGGTGGTTGCATATCAAGAATTGTAATTTTTTCCTTTTCAGGGTTGATTCCCTCCTTTTTTAACGCACCCAGCAGACTGAAATGAGATGTCGAAGTAAATGTCGTCGCGATCTTTTTACCTTTAAGATCTTTAAGCGTTTTGATGCCTGAACTTTTTTTGACCACCAATGCTTCACTATCTCCAATGACGTCATGTACATAAAAGACTTTGTACGGCAATCCTTTGGCAATGCCGATGGCGGCAGGAGGGGTGCCAACGAGTCCGAAATCAATGCTGCCGCTTGCAATTGCGGTATTCACATCCCGTCCTGAATCAAATTGAATCCAATTGATTTTGATGTCTGGATATTTTTTCTCCAGCAGACCTGAAGCTTTGGCTAACAGTTCAGCACTTGGTGAAACTTGGTACCCCAAACGAATTTCTTTCGGTGCCGACTTTGATTGTGATGCTGATGATGTTGCCTGATTGGAACAAGCGGCCGTAAACAGAATCAAGAAAGAAAACAGAATAATAAGTAAACATTTGCTCTTTTTTTGAAAAGACATCCGGGCTTTCCTCTCCTTCTCCTGGTGACATTATTAGAATTTGTTTGTCTGAATGGAAATCAATCCGGGGTTTTGATCCACGGAAATTGACGATGTTGAATCCAGCGAATCAATCCGTCCATGATGACGGCAATTCCTCCCATCAAAATAATTCCCACAAAAATGATATCGCTGCGTAAATACTTGCTTGCATCCAATACCATCCACCCGATTCCGGAAGTGGCCGCGACCATTTCCGCCGCAACCAAAGTCGAATAAGCGACTCCAATCGCTGTGCGAAGCCCGGTAATAATGTCAGGCAGAGAACTTGGAAAAATGATGTAAACCAATACCTTCCACTTTGAAGCCCCCAACGATCTGGCTGCATTGATTCGATCTTGAGGAACCTTCTGCACACTTGATACCGTTGCAATAAACAATGGAGCAAAAGCACTCAGAAATAAGAGCGCAATCTTCGATTTATCATCAATCCCCAGCCACAATACCAGCAATGTATAATAAGCTAACGGCGGAAGAGGTCTGTAAAATTCAATAACAGGATCGAAAATCGCACGAAAATATTTTGAATATCCAGATATCAATCCGAGTGGAACGGCAGTAATCAGCGCAAGAACCAGCGCCTGAAACAACCTGTTAAGACTGTCAAGAATATGGTTGAATAAAGAAGCCCCTTTGTATCCATTATGTATAAGGTCCAAAAAAGCAATCCACACTGATTGCGGAGAAGGCAGGAAAACAGGATCAATCCATTTCCGCTCCGTACTGATCGCCCAGAAAAAAAAGATCATAACAACAGTAACAACAGACAACACTCTTACGAGCACTTCATTTTTATGGGTATTTTGTCTGCTCAACGATACGGCCCTCCTTTTCATCTTGTCTTCGTCAAATGCCAGGGCAAACTTCTCCATTCTGATTGCTTTGGGGTGCCTTATGAGGACAACATTTCAGTCCATAAAAAACAAGGAGGTCCCATCACCTACAATCGATGCAAGGATCTGGACCTCCAGTGGTCTGGTCGGTTCAATAGATTAATTCTTATCAATTTACTTTGTTTTATTATATTAACGACAATGATTCATGTCAACAGAAAAAACGTAAATGGATCTGCTGCATCCGGCAGCGAAACTCAACATTTAAATCATGCCCCTCCACCCCCAAAAGTCTAGTATTGGGTGACATTTCCCCGGTACATATTGCCTTTGGGGCTTCGGATGTTGTTATGCGCTCTGGCGCTTGTCCCGCTGGCTGCGTTGACAACATAACAGGAGGCGTTATCCAGGTAGAGGGTATTGCCGTTAAAATCCGCGTTGAGTCCCCAACCGGATACCTGCTGATGGACTTGGAAAGCATCGGCAATAACCTCATTGCCGTTCCGGTATCCGACATTGGAACTGATTGTGACATCATTCCCTTTCACATCAATAAAACTATCCGCATAATTATCCCCCGTCATGCCTCTGCCATCAAAAATATTTCCGCTGACAACCGTTCCCGTCGAACCTTCCTTGATATCGATATGCTCGGCAGTGACATTGGGCCCGATCGTGTTATTAACGACACGGTTATAATCTGACGCAGGGTTGATCGTTGACCATTTCCCTTTATCAGAACCGACATAGACTCCCTCGCCAAATCCCGGTTGTCCTTTGCCTGTATCATGGATATAGGAGTTTTGCAGCGTGTTGTAAGAGCTGCCGTCACGAAAATGGACTCCTTCATCCACGATTTGGTAGACTTCCACCGCATCGAGCAAATTATGGTTCGCATGATCCAACATGATTCCTTTTTGCGCATTCGTCACTTTCACGTTTCGAATATTCCAGTAATCCCCGGTGATTTGCAGAGCATAGCCGCTCCCGGTTCCATTCCCTTTCAATACCGCCTTATTAGAAGGATCGGCGCTTTCCAACGTGATCGGAGCGGAAGCAGTGCCACTGGCAGTCGCCTTAAACTGGCCGGAAAAAGTGATTCCGGAGGCCAACACGATCCGGTCGCCAGGCTTAGCGGAAGCCAACGCATTCATCAATTCAGCAGAAGAATCGACCGTGACCGTTGCTGCACGAACAACGCCAAAACCAGGGGCCATGGCGGCAAATAGAGTAAGTATCAGGGCCAAGACAAACAAGCGTGCCACAGGAAGCGATCTTTTAAGGTTAAACATCCCTTTTCTCTCCTTCTCCTCCATGCCTTTGTGCTGATAATTCTGAATCCAACTACTATTTTAGCATGACTTCCTTCTTTACGTTTGCAATAATCCGATATTTTTATACTCTTCATGATGATAAATAAACTCTTGCCTACACTCCGTTACCTCCAAAGGGATCATTGATTTGAAATCCTTAAATCCCGAAAAGAGCTGGCGACGTTGTGTATACTTTTTTTCGTTTTTCGCCGCTGGATGCGCCTGAAAATCACAAGATGTTTTTTTGCAAAAAGCAAATCAACCCTTTAGAATTGTAAAGGAATACAGCTCAAGTTATTAGATAACAAACGCTCATTTCATCGTACCACTACGTATGTTTAAGCAGGTGAAAAAAATGGATCATCTTTCGAAAATAGAGATCGTAAAAAAATGGAGGAGTTTGCACAAAATCTACACCCAAGTACTGCATGAGCTTGAACGTCTCCTGCAAGAAAAACACCAACTCTCTTTAAGCGAGTTTCATGTTTTGCTTATTTTGTCCGAAGCACCCGGTTACCGCATGCGCTTGCAACAGCTCGCCAATGAAGCCGGGTTGAGCCAAAGCGCCATGTCCCGATTGGTTTCCCGTCTGGAAGATGAAAGTTGCGGCTTGCTCAGGAGACACATTTGTGACACTGACCGCCGCGGCGTTTACACAAAATTGACCGAAAAAGGGAAAGAACAGCTCGCAAAAGTTCTGCCAACCTATCAAGAAGTGATCGTCACCTCCTTCGCAAAAAAACAGCATATCGAAACTCTGATGGACCTGTGCACAATCATGAAAAAAACAAATGAATAAAAATAAAAAAAGGCGTCGCAATCGACGCCTTTTTCCAGTCTTTGCAATGAAGTCAGTTCGCCAATATTTGATTGATGCGTTCAAGATCGGCCCCGCTCAAGTTCACCTGAACCGCCGTGATGTTTTCCGCCACCTGTTCCGGTCTCTTGCCGCCCGGAATAACAGTGTCCACTCCCGGTTGCGCCAACAGCCACGCCAGCGCCAAACCGGCAACAGTCGTTTCTTTTTCCACAGCCACTTGCTTTAATTGCTCCACTTTGTGCAAAATGGATTGGAAGTTGGCAGGCTCAAACAAAGCAACATCTTTTCTCCAATCCCCGTCTTCCAAAACGAAATCACGGGTGTATTTCCCTCCCAAGATGCCGAACGCCAACGGACCGTATGGAACAAAGGAAATGCCATGCTCCACACAATAGGGAAGAAGCTCTTTTTCCGCTGTTCGATCCAACATATTGTAAGGCAACTGCACAACGGAGACATGGTTGTCGGCATTTGCTTCCCGGAGTTGGCCAAAATCCACATTGGACACGCCGATCGCTTTGATCTTCCCTTCCTCCCGCAAACGGCTCAATTCACCGATGGACTCGGCGAGAGGCACTTCAGGATCGATATAATGGATATAATACAAGTCAATGTAATCGGTTCTCAATCTCCTCAAGCTTTTCTCCACAGCGGATCGCAGATATTCCGGCTTGTTGTTGTGGCGGATCGTTCCATCGTCAAGCTTTTCAATTCCGCCTTTGGTAGCGATCACAACGTTGTCCCGCTGATCATGCAGAATTTCCCCCAAAATCTCTTCTGAACGGCCAAACCCGTAGGCATCCGCCGTATCGAAAAAGTTGATCCCTTGCTCAAGTGCTTCATATACCAATTTTCTGCCGTTCTCTTCTTGAATATTGCTGAATAAATTATATCCACCCACGGCGTTGGTTCCCAGACCGATTCGCGATACCTTTAAGCCGGCTTTTTTCATAATTGCATGCTTCATATTTTGTGAGCCCCTTTCCTTCATGTGGTATGTTGTTCATTCAAGGTATTCAGGCATTCTCATTCATTGACGGGCGCTGATCAACATTCCATCCAATGATGATCCCAAAACGGACAACTCCCCAAACCGGGGCTGCTTCTGATCAACCCCGCTTTGTCAGTCAGAAGCCGCAAAACTTTACCCATGATTATATGCGCCGTGAATGCCGACAATATAATTGCATGTGCATACAATTATACGACCACATCATATCTTCCCAGGCGATGTTTGTCAATCGCCCGAGTCCCTCACAAACTTCCCCCACAGGGTGCATCGGCCGATTTCGTCATCATCTCCCGCTATTTTGATCAATTACGGCGGACATAAAAAAAGCTCCCCTGTCAGGGAACTTGGGATGGATGGCAAACCCCCAGGGGGGATTAGCCGCCCACTTCTACTCGATTTTATCTGCCGCGATGTTTTTCTTTTCTCTTTTGCACTTTCAACTCCCATTTTTTCACGGCCAGCTCTTCTTTTCGCTCTTTCGCCGACTTTTTGCGCTCTTGTTTGCGCCTTTCATACTCTTGCTTTATCGCCATTTGCGCGTAAGTGGAAACACCTTTTTGTTTCATTTCTTTCGCTGCTTGCCGCGCCAACCGCTTGGGATTCGCCTTTTTCTCCTTACGGCAGACGGAAACGTGTTCCTTGGCTTCCGCGATCAAGTGAAGCATGTTCCTTTGGACGAAGAGCATCACTTCTTCATCATTGGGTTCGGTGCCAAAAATATGTTGAGCCGCTTTCAGCCGGTTCCCATCCCATTGCTCGATGACCCCCACCCAAAACTGGCCATTGAAAAAAACAGTGAGTTTCATTTCCATCGCTCCCCCTCTTGTACGTTCACCAAGGGAATGATGGACATCCCGAGGGGGGAAGGTTACTGACACCGGAAATCTCCGTTTCCGATGCAACCGGACTACCAACCGGTTCGTGTTTTTACATTCCCTTATTTGACAGCCCTTATTTTACATTTTGTCAATGGTTTTATCAATGTTTCAAACCCACTGCCATCGGCAAGGAAGTTTCAAATACAACGTATGCCTGATATTTACTTATGTCCGGAAAAACACGAACAGACTTACCGCAATCAACTGCAAAGGATCCCGCGAGTACAACCGATCCCAAACAGGCCGGAATTGCCCGTTTTTATCCCGGTGCCCCCGCTCGAAAAACCATGTGAAAACCGTCAACCGACATGTATGGAAAGATACCGAGGAGTGGGTTCGTCAGCACCGGTTAAGTAAACGGGGAAAAACGCTTTACAAACAGAGGAAAGAGACGATTGGGCGAAGGTTTGCGGATGGAAAAGAGCTGCACGAACTTCGCCATGCACGGATGAGGGAGCTTGCCAGAATTACAGAGCAATCTCTCCTTACTGCCATGTGCCAAAACATCAAGAAAATGACCTTGCTCCTTTTCCGGATGAGCAAGGGCCCCATAGGAGCACCCTTCTTTGCCGTCCGTTCTTCTTTATTTTCTTCTATTTAACCCAGCGTTTTTTTCTGCCGGGTTTGTCAATAACCTCGAGCTTCCCTGCCAGGGAGATTGTTCACAGGAAAACAGAGCATGAATATGGCTGGGCTGCCTTGATTAAGCGGAGCCCAAGGTTGATTTTGAGTATCTGCAAAAAAACCGGGACTGAATTCTGTCGGAATTTCAGGTAACTCTGGAACCGGATCCCCTTCAAGCGGAGGTTCCACCGAAAGGGGGCCTCCCGATCTGCTGGGTGCAGGACCTCGGAAGATTTCTGCGATTCGAGTGTCGTCCATTCGGAAATTAAATTGGGCATGATGCCAGCCTCGATCCATATACTTCCGGCATTCCGGATACTTGGAGATATCCCTCCCTTCAGGCCATTATTCAAACCTTGGCCGGAGCAAGAAAACACATGAATCTGCGAGAAAAAAATGTCGCCGATCCCTGGAGTTTTTCGCACCACTCCCGACCGGCGACGCTATTTTCAGATCTTTATTTCCTCAAATCGGCCATAACCGACCGCGGTTTTGGCTCCGGCACCGATCCACACCAATGCCTCTTTCAGCCAGTTGATCACTTTATCCAGATCATGCTTGTCATTTAACCGCCGGGGAGCAATCGCGAAGATAAATGGTTGCTCTTCCGCCACGGTCAAAAAAGGGATCGGATTGGGTGACTCCCACTCGCGCGGGGAATTTTGCTTCGGGTTTTTGTAGTATTCCTGATAATGTGGTGTCATAATATCCATCTCCAACTGAAGCGGGCGGATGGGCAACGCGTCAAAAAAAATGACACTTCCCGCTCGTCTGTCCGACTCTTCCGGACCGAAAATGCGGGAGATAATTTCGTTCTTTTCCCGCCATTCATCTGTTCCTTCCGATGCATAGGATGTTGCCCAAGCCCGCACCAACCCTTTAACCGAGGAACCCGGCAGATAAGGCACGCCCAAGGTGGGATGCCATATGATCCCGTTTTCCACCGGATGAGAACGCCCCATCCCGGGGATCAATCGCGACGTGGTTTTCATGTGAAAAAACTCGCCTTTTCTCTCCTGAACCAACCACTTCAGCCGCTCTACCGATTGCGAAATTCTTTTTTCATCCCCCACCGGAGCCTTCGTCACGGTTTCAATCCATTTTCGTTTATTTTTATCGAGTTTAACCCCGATGATCTCCCCCGTCTTTTTATCCGTATCCCATGTCCACTGATGGCAAAATTTCTCATACCACAGCCCGGCATGAGGATTCTGCTTTAATTCTGTGAGGCTGTATGCAACAGACAATCGATTGTATAAAGGCAGAAAGGTCTCATTCAAATTACGCTTCGTCATTTTTTTCCTCCCCGCCGCCGCTGTCAATCTTCTTCAGTTCGGCTACGGCGATCTTGCGATGCCATTCCAAAAAAGCCATGGTCTCCGTCAAGGCCCATTGATACTCCTGGCGGCTGCCCGTCATCAGGGCTTGAAGCAGATCCTTTTTCCCATGAAACGGAGAATGGGGATGCTTCTCGCAGATCCACAAGTGCACATGACGGTAAAGCCATCCATGCGGATCATCTTTTTTGTTCTTCGCGGCCGCACGCAACTGGGCCAACGCTTGCCCCAATCCGTTGATCAGGATGCTTCCGGCCAAATTAACCACATAACCGGCATACTCATCACCTTGATCCCCCTCTTGAGATTTTTTTTGCTCCACCTTCTGTTTAACATCATCCACTGTTTCCAGTGAATAGGCCGCACGCTGCTGATCCAGCGTCTGTTCCCGTGTCCGCTCTTGTGACAGTGCCATCCTATCCCACTCTCCCCATCAATTTTGTGACCATCCAGCCTTGGCCGACCGTTTCGTTTCCTCCCACTTGCAGATACACGTTTTCCTTCAAATGGTCGGCCAGCTCTTCGATGACTTCTTCTTTCCCGTTCCGCGCGATCAGGAGGGTGTAGAAGAGGGAATCCGGCGGAATCGTTTCTTCCTGCCAAAGATTTTCACTTTTCTTGGTTTCGTCCTCCAGCTTGTTCCGGGACATGACGGGCAGCCCGTAACGGGCGAAGTGGGCAAACTCTTCATCATGGATGATGGTAAGACGCTTCACCACGTCTGATTGCATGAATTCGTGGCGGATCAAGGAAGTAAGAAAGGGAATCAGCTGCCCGATGATCTCCGGTTCCACCTTTACATTGAAAGATAACTCCTCCAAAAAGATCGTACTCTCCCCTGTGTCCTCCACAATGGCTTCCTCTTTTTGCAAGCCGAAAAAGTCAAGTGGAAAAGGTATTTTTTGTTTATCACAAACACCGATCAACTGCAGATCGCGGCAGAGACGCTGCAACAGATACGGGCACGTCACCCAGCGATAATTGTCAACGCCGGAATTAAATTAACCCACTTCAGCCGGTTTAAAATTGACCCATCCCGGCGTTTTGTCACTCAGACTCTGAAGAGCCTCCATAAGCTCCT
>NZ_JAECVY010000013.1:0-71215 GCF_016055075.1 Thermoactinomyces sp. CICC 10522
GAAGAAATTTGGCGGTATTATTCGAAGGGGATTTATTCGACGGGGAGTGGGTCAATTCTTTTTCGGCGATCCTGGGTCAATTATAGACCGGCGGTAACAAATGGCGGCAAATTGCTCTATGCTCCCTCTACCCCTTATAGGGGTGAAGGTAGGCAGTTTTGGTGTGATCTTACCAATAAATAGGATTTGACATGACACTAATCGGTGTCCTATAATGAATACGACACCAAATGGTGTCTAATTAATCGGTGTCATTTTAGGAAATGATTATAAGGGGGAGGTGATTTGAACGAAAAAAGGTCAAATGCGGGACGTTTTTGCCGCCGTTGCTGATCCAACTCGGCGTAAACTGCTTCGTCTGTTAGCAGATGCGGAAGAATTGCCTCTTCATGAATTAACGATTCATTTTCAAATGGGGCGTACAGCGGTTTCCAAACATTTGGCTATCCTTAAAGACGCCGGTCTTGTAACCGACCGAAGAGTTGGTAGGGAAACGCGGTATCGGTTGAATGCCGCTCCGTTGAGAGAAATTCAGGATTGGGTATCTTTTTACGAGAAATTCTGGAAAGAAAGAATTGTGCTTTTAAAGGATTTACTACAAGAGGATTCAGGAGGAACAAAAATGAAACCAGATGTTTCACTAGATTTTCATTTTAAAAGTTCAATCGAGCAGGTGTGGTTTGCCTTAACAGATTCGGATACCCTCGCGAAATGGATAGGGATGGATAATGATTTTAAACCGGTCGTTGGGCATAAATTTCAGTTTCGGACCGAGCCAACAGAATGGTGGAATGGAATTATAGATTGCGAAGTACTCGAAGTGGACGAGCCTCAGAAGTTATCTTACACTTGGGTAAGCGGTTCGGAAAATACAACGGTTACATGGACTTTGAAAAAAGCTCCGGACGGTACTACCCATCTGCATCTTGAACAAACTGGATTCAAAAATGAACAAGCGAAAAACGGAGCGATTCATGGTTGGCAGAGAATGCTTGACCAGCTCGAAAAAGTGTTAGCATAACTGTGCAGGCGCTCATCAAGTCGCCCCCAACTTGATATGCGGATCAATCACGTAGCCATTAAGGTCGCAAAATCTACACATGATCGTCTTGAGGAACTATTAGCGAAGATGTTCGCATAGTGCGAGCTTTATATATTGAGGTGAATTTTATGAATTTAGGATTTAACTTTTATTTAGTCTTGGATGGAAATGGACAAGAAGCTGTTAATTTTTATGAAAACGCATTGGATGCAGAAATTGTTACAGTTGTTCTTGATGATGCGAATGAACGTGTACAACATGCACATTTAAAAGTGGGTAATACGGATTTTATGCTTTCAGATGAATTACCACCAAATAAAATCAAATCATCTCAGGTAACCCTATACATGCCGTTGAATGATGCAGAAAAAGCAAAAGAAGTATTTTGGAAATTGCAAGATGGTGGTCAAATAGTTTCGCCGATGCAAGAAACTCCCTGGAGCCCAGCACATGGAGTAGTAACAGACAGATTCGGCGTAACTTGGATCCTCAACACACGTAACTAATCATATAAATATAGCCTAGAATTTATGAGGCGATTGCTCTCCAGCTAATATCGGAAGCGATCGCCTCATTGTTTTGGAGCATTTATCATTGAACACTTGAGTCTTAGATGGCGTTTTATTGGGTAAATGGTGGCCAAAATCGACGGATGCTCCTTCTACCCCTACCCCATCAGGAGGAGCGAATTCGGGAATAAAAAACTTTACAGAATATGTATTCTGTCAACAAAATTTATCCGAACCCATTGAATTTACTTTACAGAATACGATGTAATGAAGGCAAAATTAACTTTTACAGAATACATAACCGATGAGGTGATCATGATCAACTACTTAGACCAATTTGAAACCTGGCTCAAACAAGAAGGAAAGGGTTTCCTATCTCCGACCCGTCGACTCTTCGAGAAATGGTATATGGAAACCAATCGTGTCGATTTCATCCCAAAAGACATTACGATCTTGGATGTCCAAGATTGGAAGCAACACATGCAAACCAACGAAAAATTGAAACCGGCCACCATCAATAAGCGAATTTCCTCCCTGAAAGTTTATTGGTCCTTTCTCATTGATACGGGTCTGGCTCCGGTTGATATCACGAAAAAGGTGAAAACCAAGCGCTCCTCTCAGGTCAACGAGGCTCCGCGCTGGTTAGAACGAAGAGAAGTGGCCAAAATTCTTCATTCTGTCGAAAGCGTCAAAAACGAATGGAAACGCAAGCGATAAAGCGACGATCATGATCTTGTTAAGAGCGAGCCTGCGGATCAGCGAAGTGAAAGATTTGGATTTGATGACGGTGGACGAAAGATATTGGTCACTGCCGGAAAAGGTGGTAAATGTCGCATGGTCTCCATGAATCCCGATTTGATTACCGCTTATAAGGAATGGATCGAGCAGCGCGGCCAGCTCGTAACCGACCGCCTCTTTGTTACCCGCAAAGGCGCGCCGATTACACGCCAGGGGATCCATGACCAATTAAAAAAATACTTCCTTGTCTTGGATGACAAAGAAGTATCTGCCCATTGCTTGCGCCATACCTTCTGCAAAAGCTTAATTGATCAAGGCGTGGATATTCAAAATGTGGCTGCGCTCGCCGGTCATGAATCCATCGAAACGACCCGGCGCTATACGACACCATCGGAAAGAGAGCTAAGAAAAGCCGTTGAGCTTATTAGTGAAGAACGGATGTAAACCACAAGTTATTAGCCGACACGGGTAACCCCTTAAATGATGAATAAATAATTGTGCCGGTTCCAAGCCATTACCCTGAAATACACAAAGAGCTACCCGAGAAGGGAAGCTCTTTTTCATGTATAAAAACAGGGGTCTAGGAGCCTTCAAGTGGTTTTTAGCTTTAATTCCAGCTTTCCATCAAAGGCGCTGAGGCGGTTCTTGTAAATCGATTACGTAATCACCAAATCGCTTGATATGTTCTGTTAGATAAGGGCTGAGTGCACTCAGATCGTCTGGGTCTATGTAATAACCTTCTCGCCTTAATTGACATGCAATTGGATTAAAGCAACCATTATCGAGTAAAAATTGTATGGGTAGATGTTCACATTGGTAGAAAAGAAGATTTAAGAGAGGGGCGCTATAATATAACCTGATCCTCTAAGTTTCTCCATAAGTGATGCGCTTCCCTGGCAATATGTTCTAATAAATCTGGCGGTGAAGTTGTAACAGCAGCACATCGTTTGATTAGATCGTCTAATTCCAATTTAAATGCTTCGAGATCTTTAGCTTCTTTAATAACCATTTGGTTGAAGTTGTGTAAAACCGGTAACACCTCATTACGTGGACGGCGTATCATTGTTCTGAGTGCATTTGCTTGGAGAAATAGGTTTTCAAATTTTTTTGTCATTTGTCTAACCCGATCATGAAGTTCATAATTTGATGTATCTAAATAATGGCTTATAAAGCTAAGATGATCCGCCATTTGCCTCAACCAAAAGTAATTTTCATGTATGGTTGCGTCGGCTGGTGAAACTCGCTTACCAGTCTGTAGTAATTTAAAGACTGACACAGTCTCTTCTGCTTCCCGTATCATATGATCGAGAAGTGATTGTGGAGTTGAAATAATGACTTCACACCGTAAAGCTTTATCCAGCGTATAGGTGAGTAAACTGTGAAATTCATGTGTCGCATGTTGAGCTTCATTAATCAAAGTTCCGACATCCGCTTTTTTTGATTTTGCTTTTTCCAATATCGTTCCCAAATGCTGAATCATATACTGGTTCGTACGGGCTAGTTCCACTTCATAATGGCTTATTTCTCTATCAAAAAATCGACCGTGATCAAAATTGTTTTGTACCCAAAAAGCTATTATCCCATAGATGTCTCTTTCATAATTATCCGTATAGGACATAGTCCCACCCCATTCTTGTTAGTAACTAATCATATGATTATGTAAGGCATTTGCCGCCATATGCCCAAAAAATGAAAAAAACGACTAGGGCGTGTCTGGTGAATCACTAATTGAGCCAAATCATCAGGGAAATCAAGCCGATGGCAGCAAAAAAAGTAAGCTACCCGTTTTTCATAACGAGTGGCGAAGCCGCGCCATTGTTTCAGACGAGTAATACAGCCTTCAATCACGTTTCGACTTTTTTGGACCGGCGTTCAGCCTGATCCCTACGTTCCGGGATTGATGAGGAATGCCCCGTTTAAGCAGAAGAAGTCGACAGGACGGATAGCTGTAACCACGGTCCGCAATGAGATGATCCGGCCTCTTACGAGGCCTTCCTTTTCCGAAACTGGGAACACAGATCGAGTCGAGCAAAGCTTGCAATTGGGTGCAATCATGTTGCTGACCCGGAGTGAGGGTAAAAGCAAGCGGACAACCTTTCCCGTCACAAGCGAGGTGAATTTTTGTCGTCAGATCTTCACGGCTTCGTCCGAGTGCCTCATTTTGGAAGCGAGGATCCCCCTTTTTTTGGCGCGCCTGCGGCTGCTGATGAGCTCGGACAATGGTGCTGTCGACGAAAACAAGCCAATCCACATCAGAAACGGCATGACAGTAGGTTTGGACATGCTTGAGCTAGCGATCTCATGTTCCACCTTTTTCCAACGCGTATTTAAGTGCTTCAGCTGTTTTTTGCGCAAAAGTTATGGGATTTTCTACAGATTGCCAATGGATAAACATCATCCGAGGTTTGTCAAACAGCCAATGATTATGCAAAGCCGTTACTAGAATATTTCGTTTTCGTAATGCGGAGATAAAACGGTTGACGTCTTTTTGTAAAATATGAGTTTCCCCAAGATTTAAAGCTCGCCCATTTTTATCGATCGATTCAAAGGAAAATAAAGCTGCCAATGTCAAAGGCGATTTAGACCGACGACCTTCAATGGTAACATGATGGGGGATAATCCGGGTTACGGTACAAACACCATTGACAATTTGAGGAGTTCCGCCAAGTATGGCTGCAAATCTTTTACAAACAGGACCTACTGTTTTCACCTCATAACCTCCTTTTACAATAAGGGTACAAATTAAGATATGAATTAAAATAAAATTGTGAAACTGCTATCCAACTAGGGCGTGTCTGGTATGTCAGATCCGGCTATATAGGGACTGCCCAAATTCATTAGATTACTGAGATTTTCGAGCAGGTCTTCTCTAATTGTTGAACTATAAGGGGTTAATCCGAGGTAAATCCAAATCTGGCCACATTAATTCTGCGTCACTTTTTGATCCATATGTCACTTTTAGAGCACTTTTGTGCTTATTGTATATGAGTGGGAAAATTTTTTTCATGATTTTTGTTCGTTATGTCACTTTTGGCTCATTCGGTCCCCATATATAAAATGAGGGAATTTTTTTGCTCATTATGTCCTTTTTCATTTATTCACTGTGCATAAATAGTGAACGGATTTTTTCGCGATTTTATGCGCGCACACCCCTGTTAGCGTCGTGTAATAGTAATGAGAGGACGTCCAATTGCGGGCGTCCTTTTTTCTATCCAAAGGATTGATTTGATGCGACAACCGGTGACTTGGGAACAGTTAAGCGTATCTTGGCCATCATCTCCATTGTTGTTGAGCTAATGAAATAAGATGCCCGAAATACTTGGGCAGCTACAAAAAACCTCTCCCCCACATTGGAGCGAGAATCCATTGATAGGAGGGGAATGTTCCTTCCACAAGGAAAGGAAAATCGATTTTTTTCGTCTCCGGCTGTGCGAAATGCTCCTCCCGCCGGTAATGTATAATGTACGGACAAAACGAAGGGGGCGATACCATGGTGAACAAGTATATCACCCGGGAGCAAGTGATGGTGATGATTGGACTAGCCCAGATTTTGATCGAACTGTTGAAGAGATAGAGGGAAGCCGCCGATGACTGGAGAACCCCCTAAAAAGGAGGCTGCCCAATCGCTTGGGTAGCCTTATGGTTTCGGGGTGATTTGGTTCTGACGCTTCATCCCTTTATTCGAAATTTTGATTCATTTTTTGATCATCCTATGATAAAATGTCAAGGAGATGGAAGCAAATTTCGCTTCTTTTTCTTGAAACGAAAAGTTGCGCTAAACTCTACGATGCGTTCTTATCCCATCTCGACAGGAGGAAATGAGTCCAAAAACGATTCAGACCTATCGAACGATTCTTACCGATGTGGAATCGTATGTAATCAAATCCAAAGGGAAAGTGCTTTTATCCTATATCCATTGATTTTTGGACCGATATCTTCCTAGACCGCGTTTCCATCCCACGAATAACGTCTGCTCTCTGGGTGGTTCTTTTGTTTATTTCAAACAAAAACTGTCATGACAAACGAATAGCCACAACCCAGACATGAAAATGTTTCCATGTTGAATTTCCAGACCATACTTGTTAACACCAAGTCAGAGAAGAACTACGCGCTCTTTTATAGTGGTTCGACCCTGGAACAAAAACTGTATAAATTCACTCAGCGGACAACCCTATGTCGACATCGAATGGTAAATGCGATGATCACGGACAGAAAAATGGTATTATTTTTCGAGTGAATTTCCAGACTTGGAACTATCAAGACAAGGAGAAGTGAATATTCACAAAAACACGAATTAACATCGTGGTGGCTTTTTATTGCCTTTTTCAGGTTAAAGCGGCTTCTGCGAAAGATTTAAAAAAGAGGTGTGCTGATTTATTTTCACAGAAAAAAAGCCATCCTTATGGACGGCTGATGAGCTGGCTATCATGGGGCTCCATTAAAGATACGTCGCATCATCGTATACGGTCTCTTTCCCCTGTATACTAATGATCTAGTTCATCATATGATGATTTCCCTTTGGGTGTGACAGAATGCTGACACCCAGCACCAATCGTTAACCAAAAACATATAATATTAGAAAGAGTTTTACTTCCATCTACTTCCCCGCTTTTACTCCATCCTTTTTCATTTCTTCCCCTACCCTAAATCAAACTTCCTTTTGTTCTATGAAAGGAGGTGATCGGTATGTGTTTCAGAAGAAGACACCGTCGTTGCTTCCGATTCTGTTGCCCGCGCCGCCGTCATCATCGCCGCCACCACCGTCGTCACCACCGCCGCCATCGCCATGAGTGCTAATAACTGTAAGGAAACGCTGTACTAAATAATACAAAGGGTTACTGACCCTCCAATAAAGAAAATACTGTCTTTCATTTATCAATTTGTTCTTACTACAAGGTCAGTAACCCTATTACATAAAATATTTTGTTCCTAATTTTCGTGGGCTGCCTACAGCGGTTGAACCTTAATTTTCTCGATTGAGATACTCCTTCAAGATTTCGCTGCATTCGACCTTGATCCACTCATTCAGGAACTTCATTTCCTGCCTATATCCTTTGTACTTGTAGGCTACATAGCGATACTCCGGTTCCTGTTTGATCTCGATGATTTCCCCTGGCGATCTTCTGAAATACCCCCGTAGTTCCGTCATGTCCTTTTCGGCGGTGAAAGCATTATTGCTGATAATCATCCGGAAGAGCAAGAAAAGGTGATTAAGTACAATGATCTTGTTGCAAACGCAGTTATTCTTCAGAATGTAGTGGACTTAACAGCCATGTTACGGGGGTTGACCAGAGACGGATACGGAATCGAAAGTGAAGCCGTGGCTACTTTGAGTCCTTACATGACCAGTCACATTAAGCGCTTTGGTGACTATGTAATTGACATGGACAATGCACCTGAGCCCCCAGAACCACAATTAATCCTGCCAACTAGCATTGTGGAATAGCAAGTCATAAACTAACCAGCTCCCTTAACGTGAAACAGGCAAGGGAGCTGGTGTTATTGTGGTTTGGGACAAATTTCCATTTATAACTGTATATTTTTACACGTATCTCGGACTTACCCCTATACCGTTAAACAGGTTTCAAAGATCGCGAACGTGACAGTGAAAACATTGCATCATTATCATAAAATTGGTCTTTTGCTGCCTTGCGAGGTGAACGATGCCGGTTATCGCCTCTACGGCAGGAAAGAACTGGAGCGTTTGCAGGAAATACTGTTTTACCGTGAACTCGACTTTCCTCTCAAGAAGATTAAAGAAATTTTGACTGGCGAGCATGATCGGATAAGGATACTGAAAGAGCAAAAAAGGCTGCTGCAGGCTCGTATGGAAAGAACAGCAGACCTGATTCAAACAATCAACGAATCGATCCGCTCTGCCGAGAAAGGAGAACCCATGGATCAAGCAGACATGTTTAAAGGTTTTGAAACGGAAGAAGAATGGCGTAACGCGATGCGTGAGCAGACTGAATATTTAAAAGAGAACTACGGCCACGACCTGGGAGAGAAACCGATCGTTCCCGAGGAGATGAATGAAGAGGCTAGAAAGGCCCAACAATTCATCACAGGTATGGCCCGCGCCCTTGCGAGCGGGATCAAGCATACTAACAGCCATGTTCAGCACTTGATCGATTCACATGTAGCCGGTCTCAAACAACGTCACCATATTGAAACACCGCGAGATTTTGCTGCAATGACGCGCTTCTTTTTGGATGATGATTTCCATCGTCAAATGCTTGAAAATCAACAGACTGGTCTTGCTTATTATCTATGCTTGGCAGCGGAGCATTTTGCGGACAAAATGAATTGATCAAATTCCGGGACACGGACACAAAAAGAGACTGTTATTCGAATAATTAAATACAGGGGGTGGACAAGATCAAAAAGGTACTGGCAGGTCTGTTGGCGTTTTTGTTCGTATTTGTTTTGTCATCCGAGCAATCCTATGCGGCTACGTTTGTCAGAGGCAAAGCCGTGGTTACATCAGAACACAGCACAAGCGTATTTTATGCCAAAGCGGGCGAGATCTACTTTAAAAATGACAATCTGGCTGATCGTGAATATATTGATATTCGCATTGAACTTTACAAGAAAGACGGGACGCTTGTGCAAACCCGTATTGGCAATGCATACAATTTTGTCTCCCACGCCGATTCCCCTTATACCGTTCCCGAAGACGGCTATTATTTCTTCCGACTGGTCAATGAGACTCCTGACAGCCACTGGTATGTCAAATATTCAGTTTCCGACCGGTCCCGTTTTTGGAATTGAACAGATAAAACCCATCATATGAATATGGTGGGTTTTTTTCTATACAAAAAAGGAGAGTTAAGCATGGAACCTTTTTGGCTGGAAATTGCAAAGCGAATTCAAGCGATTGCCCAATCAGGCCTGGCTTATTGCAAAGATCCCTTTGATCGGGAACGCTACCGGGAATTAAGAGAAATCAGTGCATGCATGGTCTCCCGCTATTCGGAAACATCCATGAAAAGGGTAAGAGGGCTTTTTTTGAACGAAACCGGTTATCAGACACCGAAGATTGACGTGAGAGCAGTGATCCTCCAAGATCAGCACATTCTGTTGGTAAAAGAGAGGAGCGACGGGAATTGGACACTTCCTGGGGGATGGGCGGAACCCGGGTTGTCTTTGGGAGAGAACATCGTAAAAGAGGTAAAAGAGGAGTCCGGATATGAGGTGGAGGCGGAGCGGATCCTCGCAATCTTGGATCGGAATCGGTACAACCACCCGCCTTCTCCGTATTCCATTTATAAAATTTTTGTTCTTGCACGACTGATCGGAGGCCAACCGTCCAGCAGCATCGAAACGGAAGCAGCAGCTTTTTATCCGGTTGATCATCTTCCCGATTTATCAACCGAACGGATTACCGGGGAACAAATACAGATGATGATCCAATTGGCGGCATCGGGGAAAACGCATCATGATTGAGGCGAAAAAGCGGCACTCACGCAAGAAAGAGTGCCGCTCGGTCTGTTCAGGAAAGGCGGGCCGTTCCGAAATGCACCAGTTGAATTCCTAACTTTTGCACGCGTTTTTTCACTTCCGGGTGAGTCAGTGTTTGCAATTCAGTGACCCGATAATCGGTCCAGGCGGACAGGCGCTTTAAATCATCGTCGATATAACCCGGGTGGCAGTTGAGTTCAGTCAGCCCTTCAGACAGATTTTCCAAATGCCCCAGAAGCTTGTTCAACCTGTCTTCCTGAAAATAAATATCCCCGATAAAAAACTTGGTCGTAGCAGGGTGGGAAGGAGGAAGTTCTGAGCGCTTGGAAACAAGGGGCATATTCATTTCTTGAAAGTTCAAAGTAAACGTATGCCGGGTCGGCAAATTTTCTTTCTTTGCCAATTCAAGAAATAACGGCCGGACAGACGGCATGATCTGAATATAATGATGTGAATCCAAATGCGTAATCTTGATCCCGGATGCTTTCACTTTCTCCCATTGGGCGGCCAATTCCTTGGCAATGTCTTCCGTCTTCCAGTTTTCGATTGTTTCTCTTGAGATCGGCCGAAAGTTCCCCTGATCGTCAACCAACGAGGGGATTTCTTCCGGGGGAAGGAGAGGGGCGCCGTAGGTAAGGTTAAAATGGAAGCCAATGCCGAGATCAGGCAGTTCATTGGCAAGGCTGACAGCATTGTCAAACCCGGGCATGTTGGCCATGATCGTGGTACTGGTCACAATCCCGTTTTGATGAGCTTCAACAATGCCACGGTTGACTGCGTCAGATAAGCCGAAATCATCTGCATTTACAATCAGGAAACGATGCATGGTTTCGTTTCATCCCCTTTTATTTTTATCTCTTTCTACTATTAGTTTAACATATCGTTTGTATCACTAATTAAAAGGAATCAGAACTTAACAAAATAGACAAAGAGGAAAATACTTAAAAACACTATTTCCATAACATTCAGTTCAACTGATTCAAAACGCAAATTGGTTTATGGTACATACAGTTGAATGTTCTGTAAATAACACTTCTAATTTCCCGGTATCTGGAACTTGCACTGATTCACCAGACAGACTCTAGTTTAAGCCAATATTTAAGCTTGGTGTAAGGTTCTCTTCAGACTGAGGAAAGGTAGTTTTATTACAGTTGAACCAAAGGGAGAAAAATCTAAAAAGAAATGAATGGAGCTGACTTTCATATGAGTACCTCAGTTATTGTGCAAACACAAGGTCTGTCCAAAACATATGGGGATATTAATTGTGTAAATAAAGTCAATCTTCACGTTCAAGAAGGAGAAATTTACGGGTTTCTGGGTCCAAACGGAGCGGGGAAAACAACTACACTAAAAATGCTGCTCGGACTCATCAAGCCTTCAGAAGGGGAAATCAAAATTTTCGGGGAAAGCCTGATGAGCAAACATCGCCCATCCATTCTGCAACGTACCGGATCGCTGATTGAATCTCCCTCCTATTACGGACATCTAACAGGACTTGAGAATATGAAGGTCATGCAGCGTCTGCGAAACGTACCAGATAAAAACGTACATGAGGCGCTTCGTATCGTAAGGCTGGAAAATCATAAACACAAAAAAGCTGAACAATATTCGCTCGGAATGAAGCAACGGCTGGGAATCGCTATGGCCCTGCTCTCCTTCCCCAAGCTGCTGATCCTCGATGAGCCGACGAACGGTCTTGATCCCGCAGGCATTGGTGAAATCCGGGAGCTCATCAAATCATTGCCCGCACGTTATGGAATAACTGTATTGCTCTCCAGCCACCTGCTTTCGGAGATCGAACAGATCGCTACTTCAGTAGGCATTATCAGCGAAGGAAATCTGCTGTTCCAGGGCAGTATGGCAAGCCTGCGGCAAAAAAGCAGAACCGCCATCTTTATAAAAACCGGAGACAATTCCAAAGCAGAGCAGCTGCTTCTCACTCAAGGCTACAGTCCGGTCCAAAGCGGCAGCCGGCTTGAGTTCGACAATCTTGAGGACACGGAGGTGGCGGAAATCAACAGACTGCTTGTTGAACATTACATTCCTGTCATACGGATCGAGGAGCAGAAGAAAAGTCTGGAGGATATTTTCCTGGAGTTGACGGGAAAGGAGAGGAGCTTGTGATCAAAATATTAGGACTTGAATACTTCAAAATCCGCCGCAAAAAAATATGGATCATGATTACATTATTTCTTGTTGTGGAGATGTTTTGGGCCTTCATGTCCATCAGCCGATCCATTGCCAGTAATCCGGATCAAGCCGTCTGGGAATCTGTCATTTTTAATATATCCTCCATGAATGGACTTTTTATGCCGATTATTTCGGTCATTGTCGTCTCCCGGATTTGTGATATGGAGCACAAGGGAGCGACCTGGAAAATGCTTGTTGCTACCAATGTGGGCCGCGGTCATCTCTACGCAGCGAAGTATATATGCACCAATAGTCTGCTCCTGTATGGCATCCTTGCACAGACTATACTCATGATCGTGTTTGGACTGTTAAAGCATTTTTCCGATCCTCTTCCTATCGAATTACTGATCCGGTTCATTTGGGGAACCCTACTGACGACTTTAGCAGTTACGGCACTTCATCAATGGATTTCTTTTGCCATCAAAAACCAGGCCTTTGCGCTGTGCTTAGGCATGCTTGGCGGCTTCATCGGAATGACTGCCGGACTGTTCCCTGCCACTGCCAGACATATCTTTATCTGGTCTTATTATTTGGATCTCAGCCCGGTTACTTATCAATATGCTGAGTTTTCAGGTAAGTATATAGCACAACCTGTAAGCCCCGGGATCTTAGTGGCCGCACTGACTATGACCGTCTTGTTCTATATAGCTGGAAGCATCCACGTAACACGGAAGGAAATCTGAGGAGGGGAACTGATGAAACGGAGTATTTCTGCTGAATGGCTTAAATTGCGGCATTCTCGTATCGGTCTTGTACTCGCTGTACTTCCTGTCATAAGCCTGCTGATTGGATGTACGAATTATTATTTTAACCAAGGTGCCCTGCAAAATAGCTGGTTCAGCCTGTGGACACAGGTCAGCCTTTTTTATGGTGAGTTTTTCCTTCCTATCCTGATCGCCATCTGCTGTTCCTATGTATGCAGGCTGGAGCATCTGAACCGAAATTGGAATATGATTTTGGACTCTCCAGTATCAGTCGCAAGTGTGTTTCTAGCCAAATTGATTGTTGTCAGCATTTTAATTTTGTTCGCTCAAGCACTTTTCATGGCACTCTACTGGCTTGCAGGTAACCTCTTCACCTTACCCGGACCTTTCCCTGTAGAGACTATAGGCTGGACGATACGCGGATGGTACGTTTCTCTGTCTATTAGCGCTCTGCAATTGGGACTGTCGTTAAGGATCCGCAGCTTTGCTACGCCGATCGGCATTAATCTGTGTGCGGTCTTGATTGGTCTGGCCATGTATACTGCCAAGCTGGGCATATTTTTCCCATTCTCGCTACTCACCATTGGCATGTGCGTGCTGAGCCAGAATAAGCTGACTGATATACAGAACATTCTGTTTTGGATGGTGAATATGGCTTACATTATTATTTTTGCATCGATGTCTATTCGCTGGTTGAGGAGCGATGATATTGTATCATCCTGATTGCACATAAGAGGTATTTTCTGATAAAAAAATATGGCTGGGTAATCTCATGTATAGAAATAATAATTTAATTATCAACTCGATAGAAAAGGAGCTTGTCCGTCCGCGACATGCTCCTTCCAATGTAACAATAATATTGCGCATGCGAAACAATATGCATGATGAGACAATCTGACTGGTTGTGCAAAATTCCATGCCACCGACTTTTTAATGATAAATGGTTACCACGATCACTTTATATCTTCGATTGTACAGGGAATTGCATAACTGCTTTTAGACCTCTTTGTTCCACGCCGCTTGAAAGAATAAGGCGACCGTGATGCGCCCGCATAATTCTTGACACCATGGGAAGCCCCAGACCGTGACCTTCCCGGGTAGCCCGCTTTCTCTTTGATGAATAGGGCAATTCGGTAATTTCCATCAATTGTTCCCGTGGAATTCCCCGTCCATTATCTCTTACGATAAAGTAATATTGGGATTTGTCCCTGGATAGAGAGGTTTCCAGTACGATTTTGCAACCCTGAGGGTTATGACATATACTGTTTTGGACAAGATTATGAATTGCCCGAAGCAGCAATTTCTCGTCCCCGATGATCTGAACTGCTTCAACAGTAAGTTTCAAATCAATGTTGTACCGGTCATCCAATCCGTTATTCAAAAAATCCGTGGCAACCTGTCGCGCTAAAACCGATAGTCGAATGGGCTTTAAATGCAAAGGTTGCATTTCATACTCAAGCATGGAGACCAGATTCAGGTCGCTTACAAGCGAGCGCAATTTCTCGCCCTGACGCCGTATGATACCAGCTAGATGCCTCTGATCCTTCGGCAAATCTGAATTATCCTCCATTTCACTTGCGTAGCCGAGAATGATTGAGAGTGGAGTCCGGATATCATGAGAAATCCCGGCAATCCAATTGGAGCGTGCTTCATCCCGTGCCTTCAATGCAGCCGTCTTGTTTTGTAGCTTAGCTGAGGCGGAATTAATACTCCGGGCCAAATCACCGAATATACCCTTGGAATCTAACTGGACCATTTGCTCCTTGGCAAGATTGTGGATTCCAGTAACAAGTGGACGTATCCCTCTTATGAGACGCGTGCCAATCGCAACAGAGATCAGGAGAGCCAGCCCCACATTTATGAATGACAGCAGTATAAGCCGCTGGGGTACCGACCTTAACCAATCGGAAAGAAAATTAAATTGATACTTCCAGTAGCTTTTCTTGGGATACCCCACCACAACCAGGTCATCACCATATTGAAAAATATAAACTGGATAGTCCATAAGATAATAACGCGAGAACTTGGCTACCTCGACTAGATTGTAGGATCGAGGAACATCATCAGGAAGATGGTAGCTCCATTGCACGTGTCCATCTTCATTGAGTAACATGGCCCAAGCCTGATTGTGCTGCAAAAGCCTGGCGGCATGCTCATCGAGGTGATAGCTGTCGTCCTGTCTGACCAAGCCTTGGGACACTTGCTTAAGCACGCCTTCCGGAGACGGGCGCTGGGTAAATTTCTTGAACACCAGTGTGCCCAGCAGTACGAAGTTAAAAATAAGTAGAAATATCGAAACAAAGATGGTCGTGGTGACAAACCGGCGTAATATGCGAATAATTCCTTCCACTCAACTTGTCTCCTTAACCAGCAGTTTATATCCCAGCCCTCTGACGGTGAGAAGATAGAGCGGTTTGGAGGGATCAGGCTCGATTTTTTCGCGTACCCGTCTGATATGGACCATTAATGTATTTTCGTAGCCGTAGCTGTCATCTCCCCAGACAGCCTTGCACAAGGCATCGCTTGTGACAATTCGACCTTGGTTTTCATACAATTTTACAAGAATAGCATGCTCCTTTGCCGTCAATGGAATCTCATTTTGATTCCTGTGCACTACCGCGCTATTCAAATCAATGATCTGTTCCCCTAATTGGAAGACAGGCAGACGCTCCGCCACGGGAGAAGAGTAGACTCGCTTTAAAATCGCCATCAGACGCAATACCAGTTCGCGCGGCAGAAACGGCTTCACAATGTAATCATCCGCACCCAAACCGAGTCCGAGCAACCGATCTTCATCCTCACCCCGGGCGGAGAGAAAAAGGACTGGCATATCCGAAAAACGTCTGATGGAAGACAAAAGAAAGAAACCATCTCCATCAGGCAGCATGACATCGAGAATGGCAATATCCGGATTGCCTGTGCGGCAGATCGATAGGGCTGTAGCGCAGTCGGCAGCTGTATAAATGCGAAAAAAACCCTCTTTTCTTAAAAATCTTTCAATCATAATTCTGATTTCCGTTTCATCATCTACAATTAATATTTTTTTGTTTCTTAAATTCTCCATGCGGTATCACCCGATTTTATTATACATGAATAGGGGATTCCTTAAGCGAACCTATTATTCATCTTATTGATCTAGCCACAGTTCAATCGCTCATTGAGTTCCGTCTGCTTGGACGATTTCACAGTCAGGATACATGAACGGACTCCCATCAATGGATCCTTATTTATTTAATGCCAATTCCTAATATTCACCTAAACTAATTCAAAATGCAAATCAGTTTACAATACATACACACGAAAATTTCGAATAGTATAAGGAGGCATTGGCTGATCCGATCTTTACCGTTATACAACAAATGCCCCGAAACGCGACTGTTTCAGGGCATACTCTGAGTATAAGGATAACTCAACGAGAAGAAAAAGTCTATTCTCTTTTTGAAATATAAACTATATTTTTAAAGCATGTTTGGAGACAAGGGAGGTGAATGGTGATGGAAAGAAGGAAATTAGGGAGTTTGGAAGTATCCGCTATCGGACTCGGCTGTATGGGCATGTCCGAATTTTATGGAGAGACAAATGAAAAGGAAGCGATTGCCACCATTCATCAAGCGTTTGATTTTGGCGTCAACTTTTTCGATACAGCTGATCTGTATGGTGTTGGGGGAGCAAATGAAATCCTTGTTGGCAAAGCATTAAAGGGACGCCGATCAGAAGCGATTGTTTCAACCAAATTTGGAGTGGTCCGCAACGCACAAGGGGATATAACAGGGCTGAACGGACATCCCCGATATGTAAGAAGAGCGATTGAAGGCAGTTTGCGCAGGCTCGGGATGGATTACATTGACCTTTATTATCTGCACATGCCGGATCCAAATGTGCCGATCGAAGAAACAGTGGGAGCCATGGCAGATCTGGTGAAAGAAGGAAAGGTCCGCTTCCTCGGGCTTTCCAATGTGGATGCTGATCTTTTAGTCCGTGCCGTCAGCGTGCATCCGATCACAGCTTTACAGACGGAATACTCCATATGGAACAGAGACGTCGAGGAAATCCTGCCGGTCGCCCGTGATTCAGGAATTGGCCTTGTCGCTTACAGCCCGCTTGGAAATGGTTTTTTAACAGGTAAAATCAAGGAATACGATGACTTTGCGCAGAATGATATCAGACGTCGTTTCACACGATTTAAAGAGGAAAACTTCAAAAAGAACCTGAACTTAGTGACGGAGCTTGAAAAAATCGCAAGAGAAAAGGAAGCAACTGCTTCGCAAATTGCCTTGGCCTGGGTATTGTCTCAAGGGGATGATATTGTGCCCATCCCAGGGACCAAACGAAGAAAGTATCTGAGGGAAAATATCGAGGCGGTGAAAATCACCTTAACCAACAGGGATCTTCACCGATTGAACGAGATGGCAAAGCGTTTCTCCGTCAAAAGCGAACTTTAGCGAGTATTTTATCTTGATCAAGCTGAGCCGTTGACCAATAAGAAAAGGAGAGGATCAAAATCCTTCTCCTTTTTCTCATTTTATAAGGTTTCTGCAGCAGATTGGGGAGTGTTGACATGTTGTGCGGTTTCTTTTTTTCGGTTCAATATGAGGTTGAGGATGATGGCCGTTAAGCTGCCAATGACAATTCCGTTGTCCACGATTACCCGGATGGACTCGGGGATTTCTTTAAATACTGAGGGAACGACGGAGATTCCCAGTCCGATGCCGATGGAGCAGGCAACGATGAGCAAATTCTCGTTTTGTTTGAAATCAACGGTGGAGAGAATGCGAATTCCCGAAGTAATAACCATTCCAAACATCGGTACCATTGCTCCTCCCAGGACCGCATTGGGGACAATGGTTGTGATCGCCGCGATTTTGGGAAGCAACCCCAAAACCATCAAGATGAGACCGGCGGCGACAATAACTGAACGAGATTTGATTTTGCTAAGGGCGACAAGACCGACATTCTGCGAAAAACTGGTGTAGGGAAAAGAGTTGAACATCCCGCCGATCACATAGGCCAATCCTTCTGCCAAGAAACCTTTTTTGACGTCATTATCGCTTAATTTTTTTTCGCACAAGTCGGCCAGGGCCATGAAGACACCCAAAGATTCGATCATACTGACGATGGCAACCAGGGTCATCGTAAGGATGGAGGACAGGTGAAACTGCGGTAAACCAAAATGGAAGGGTTCCACGAGTTGAAACCATTTTTCTTTACTGACGGAGGTAAAGTCAACAATTCCCAATCCCCAAGCCACGGCCGTGCCGATGATCATGGCGATCAAAACGGAAATCGAGCGAATGTAGCCTTTGAAAAAGCGGTTAAGCAAAATTACAATGGCCAAGGTGAGAGCAGCCAAACCCAAATTTTCGATTTTTCCAAAGGACTGCGAACCTTGTCCGCCTGCGACATTGTTCATTGCTACGGGAATCAGCGAGACGCCGATCGTGGTGACGACCGAACCGATGACGACAGGCGGGAACCACTTGACAATCTTGCTGAAAATCTGTGAAACGATCATCACGATGATTCCGGAAGCGATGATGGAACCGTAGATTGCCGGTAATCCTTCAAGTTTGCCGATGGTGATCATCGGTGGGACGGCAGTAAACGTGCAACCCAGGATAATCGGGAGTTTGACGCCGAGGAATCGCCCGCCTGCCACTTGCAAGAGAGAGGCAATTCCGCAGGTAAACAGGTCAATCGAAATCAGGTAAGCCAAGTCTTGTTGATTCATTCCCAAGGAAGACCCGACGATCAAGGGAACAACAACTGCTCCGGCATACATGGCCAGTACATGTTGAAATCCCAAAAATAAAGTCTTCCAGATCCCTAAATTATTCATAAGAAACCTCCTGAGATGAGAAGTGAACGATTGGTGGATCGAAAGAGAAAAAACGATATAAAAAACGAACAATTACATTAATATAATAACGCATTGTTCTGTTTTTGCAAATGTTTATCCAATCAAGCCGCCAGAGCGATTCTAAGCGGGTTTAGAGCCTTTTTATTTTTTTGATAGGTTTGGGTATTGGAAATAAGAAAAACGGCCTTAGAATCGAAATAAGAAGGTTGTTATTTTCGGGAATAAAGGAAGAAAGAATCTTAAAAGGATATATTTACCCCGATTGGCCGGAAGGATACCAGGGATGAAGAAGATCCATTCGGCACCCGAAAAACTATGATACCAATTAAAATTCCTCATCAGAATCCAATTCTTCAATAAAATCCTTTAAGTCATTTGCCAGGTTATTAAGAGTGAAACTCTTACTGTGGTTGATCTGCTCCAAGCGGTCAACGGCACGCTGGATGATATTTTTAGCTTGTCTCAAGTCTTGAATCGTCAGATCCAGTTGATATCTTTTATCCAATTGTAAGCCCTCCAGAAAATGATTTGTCTAATACAATAGTGGTAGACCGGGAATAAGTCAAGTTGAAAGAATTATCCGAACTATGTATTTTGCAAATTGGTTTGCGCTAAAAACAGGATACAACCAATCGTCGGAATGCCACCATGAATAAATGCTGCCAGAAGCAAGATGGTGATTATCGCATGTACAGGGAGAAGCATCAGCCGGTTTGCCGAGTAATATTTTGCGGTTGAAAAAACTGAAGACAGTTTCTGTAAGAGAGATCTTCAGGTTGGAAATGATGATCAGAGAAACCGGGGTTATATGGGTGTTTTCGGATTACATAAACAGGGATAAAAGGAGATGAATAGGAGAAAAATCGCCTCCTGATCCCCTGTAATCCCCTCACATACCGTAACAAAATATTTGTTTTGTTACGGTATGTAAATCTGATCTTCTTCCTTTGGCAAAATTTTGGTTTCCTCTTATTCATATCTTCTGTTTCTCTCGTCTCTGTCTCGTTAGAAAAAGTTAACTATAGTTTTGAGAAATTATTTTCTTTTAAATCGTATTAAAACCACAAGAGGTCCGATTAATTAATCGGACCTCTTGTGAAAATCATCTACCCTATTTTATTCCGGTGGTTGCGATCCCTCGGATAAAGTGGCGTTGGAAAATCAGGAAAACAATGATAATCGGAATCGTCATGATCATTGTTCCGGCCAGAATATGATTCCAGAAAGCGTTATATTCCCCGTACAATGTGCTTAAACCGACAGGCAAAGTATACATTTCTTCTGAACTGGCCAGGAGATTGGGCCACATAAAGCTGTTCCAGTTGCCCATAAATATGAAAATCGTTTGTGTGGCCAAAGCCGGTTTGCTCAGGGGCAAAATGATCTTCCAAAAAACGCCCCACCGTGAAAGTCCGTCAATAAAACCCGCCTCCTCCAACTCCCTGGGAATTGATAGGAAAAACTGGCGCATGAGAAAAATGCCGAAGCAGTTTACCATCCAGGGGATGGTCAGACCATAATAGGTATCGACCCAATTCAATTTGCTTAGGAGAATATAGATCGGAACCAGTATAACCTGAGGAGGAATCATCATAATCCCCAGGACGAGGTAAAACAAAAATGACCTGCCCCGAAACGGAATTCTTGCCAATGCAAACCCGGCCATTGAATTGATTATCAGATTCCCCACCGTGACAACAGCGGCGACAATTAAGCTGTTGATAAACCACTGAAAAAAGGGGTATTCATGGCTGAAGATCAAATTCGTATAGTTCTCCATGGTCAATCTGGATACAGGCACCCACCATTTGTTTGTATCGGGAGTCAACTTAAGCGAAGTGAAAAACGACCACAGAAACGGAAAAAGTGTGATACAGGCATAGCCGATGGCGATAATGTAAAGGAATATTCGTGCCGCTCTTTTCCACATGGAAACTGATCCTCCTCGACTCCGCATTATTGATAAGTCTCATCCTTGAAAATTTTCCTTTGGATGATTGTCAAAATTAAAATAACGGCAAACAGGAAAAAGGCAATGGCTGAAGCATAACCCATATCAAATTGCTTGAACGCTTCATTATACAGGTATAAAACGACGGTCAAAGTGGCGTCCAAAGGGCCGCCGTCCCCTTTGGAAATGATGTACATTTGGTCAAATACCTGAAATGTCCCGATAATGGACATCACAACGATAAAAAAAGTGGTTGGTTTCAAAAGCGGCAAAGTAATATGCCAAAATTGCCGCCATCCCCCTGCCCCGTCCACTCTTGCCGCTTCGTACAAATCTTGCGGAATCTCCTGCAAGCCGGCAAGGTATATCACCATAAATTGCCCGACTGTCGTCCAGATCGCCATCAGCATGATTGAGGGCAAAGCAAAATCAACATCCATCAACCAGCTTCTTCCCTGAATCCCGAACTGGGACAGAAATAAATTGACCAAACCCTCTTTTTTGAAAAGGTAGAGAAACATAACGGAAACGGCTACAGATGAAGTGACGGTCGGCAAAAAATAAGTAACGCGAAAAAAAGTTTTCCCCTTGATCTTGCTGTCTACGATCAGTGCCAATAACAGAGAAAGGCTGACTTGAACCGGTACGACTCCCAGGGAATAAAGCGTGGTATTCCAGAGAGCGCGATGGAATCGCTGATCTGTAAATAAGCGCAAATAGTTATCCAACCCGACAAACGAGGACAATTCGGGATTAAGGAAAGAAAAATGCTGAAAGCTGAGATAAAAGGCATAAAGGATCGGACCGATAAAAAATGCGGATAAACAGGCCACTGCCGGCAAAACGAACAGATAACCCATAAATGGATCGCTCGTCCAGCGCTTTTTCCGTTTCATGTTTTCACCCCGCCTGATGAAAAAAGAGAGAGCAAAAAGCGCTCTCTTTGATTATTGTTTTTTGTTCGCTTGTTGCTCTGCCGCAGCTAACGCCCTGGCTACATCATGTTCTTGTCCCAATACCAGTGACTCGGCGGCCTTGTTGACAGCATCCACCAAGGCGGACCCGGCATCGCCGTATTGGAAGGGCTGGGCGTATTTCGCTCCGTTGACAAAAGCGGCCCGTTCAGGATAGGTTTGAATGAACTTTTCTCCCATCGCTTTTCGGGACGGCAAGGCTAACCCGCTTTTCACCACATAGGATTGCCCCTTTTCGCTGGTGAGGAAATTGATTAATTGAAACGCGATATCTTTATGCTCACTCCGTTTGGACATCACGTAAGCTACCGTAAACGCCAGGTTGGAATTCGGTTTTCCGGCTGCTTTGACCGGCAGTTCCGCAATCCCGTAGTCGAGATCCGGAGCCTTTTCCTTGAGGAACGGAATCAGCCAGCCTCCCTCGATCACCATCGCGGATTTCCCCTCGGCAAATGCGTCTCCGCTCCATTGAAATCCCATATTTTTCGGGGTGTCAGCACTGTGATCTTTCGTAAACAAATCAGTGAAAAATTGCAGGGCTTCCCGATTTTGCGGACTATTGAGATCCGGTTTGCCTTGGTCATCGATCACCTTTCCTCCGTTTTGATAGAGAAAAGGTTGAAACCTCGCGAGTTCTGGATTGATAACTAGTCCCTTATGTTCGCTGGTCGTTAACGCTTTTGCTGCCGCACGCAGTTCATCCCATGTTTTTGGAACGGCAACTCCCTTTTCTTTCAGTATTTTTTTATTGTAAAAAAGAGCGAGCGTATTATAATCTTTGGGAATCCCGTAAGTATGGCCGTTCTTTTGGAAAGCTCGGACCAGTGAATCCTCAAAATCATTTAAGTTCACTTTCTCTTTTTTTATATAAGGATCAAGCGGTTCCAATACTTGATAACGGATGAGATCAGGAGCATACATGCTGTCCAGATAAAAAATATCCGGTTCCTTATGGGCTCCGATCATGGTTTGGATTTCCTTGAGGTAGTCATCCGTGAGCGACTCGATCTTGACATCCACGCCAGCATGCTCTTTCTTGAATTCGTTGACCTGCGCCTCCAGAATTTGTTTTTCCGCCGGTGAAGAGAGAGCAGCCCCGATTCGAATCTCTTTTTTGCTGCTTGATCCCCCTGCGGCGCATCCCGTCAACACCAGTGAAGTCAGTAACAGGATCGCGAGGAATTGTCTGAAAAGGCTCATATTTCAACCTCCTCATATAGCTGTGGAAACACGAATTTCCGGTTGAAAAATATCTTGAACATGGTCACAGGTCCATTCAGGGAATACTCTCCGTAAAACTCCATGCCGAACCTTCTAACCTATGATGACATCCCAGCCGGTTGTATTTCGTTTAACAGCAGTGTAGACGGTGTCCCCGCTCTTGTACAGGCTGACATCCAGCTCCCCTTCCCCGATCCGCAACCGATTCGCATTCAGCCGGTTTATACTTGCAGGCAAGGAGGGGGTCAGCACGATTTTCTTTTGAACGGCATCCGGTTTAAGACCTAACATGGCCCGGAGCATCACAAATGCCGTTCCGGCAGCCCAGGCTTGTGGCGAACAAGCAACCGGATAAGGGATAAGGGATCCCCCGCTCCGTTCGTATCCACAGAAAAGTTCAGGCAAACGGCGCTCCGGAAAATGGGCGGAAGCTGCGATCAAACCATCAAGAAGCAAACTGAGTGCTTCGGTCATATTCCATTCGACTAACCCCAGCAGAATCAGCGAATTATCATGCGGCCAAACCGAACCGTTATGATAACTCATCGGGTTGTATGCAGGATGTTCCGCGCTGAGCGTCCGTATCCCCCAACCGCTGAACAAATCCGGTTGCAACAGCCTCCGGGCAACGGATCCCGCTTTTGCTTCATCCAAAATCCCGCTCATTAACAAATGACCGGCATTGGAAGCGATTGCCCCCACTTGGCGCCTGTCTTTATCCAGAGCCAAGGCCATGTATTCTTCTTGCGGCATCCAGAAATCACGAAGAAACCTTTTCTGCAAGTGGTTTGCATCTCGCTCCAATCGCCTGGCCAAAGAGCTTTCACCCAACTGTTCAAATAAGCGTGCCCACGCTTTTTTTGCCCAATAAACATACCCCTGCACTTCGACGAGAGCGATCGGCGCTTCCGCCAATGTGCCATCCGTATGGACGATCGAATTTTCGGAGTCTTTCCACCCCTGATTCCGGATTCCTTTGGCGGATTTGCAGGCATATGAGGTGTATCCCCTGTTGTCCGGGTCCCCGTATTCATCAATCCATGCAAAAGCTTTTTTCGCTGACTCCGCACATTCGCGCACAAATGACAAATCGCCGGTAAAACGGTAAATCTCATGAATCAATATCAAAAACAAAGGGGTTGCGTCTACCGAACCGTAATAAGGCGAAAACGGAACCTGGTTCGTTTCCGTCAACTCTCCATAACGAATTTCGTGCAAAATCTTTCCGGGTTCTTCATCTTTCCAGGGGTCCAGACGGGTTCCCTGTTTCTGCATCATCGTGCGAATCGTCGCCTTGCCCAGCTCCGGATCGATGAAAAGGGACTGCAACGACGCGATTAAACTGTCCCGTCCGAACGGAACGGCAAACCAAGGCAATCCTGCCACGGGTAATTTTCCGTTCCCCACATCGGTCAAGAGCATTCGAAAATCATGCAAACCGGTTTGAAACATTGCGTTGAAATCCGGATGATCAGACTCCAGCTGCGGCATTTTCTCCATCCATGCGCGATATGAGGTCCACAGGCGTGTTTGGGCCTCCGTCTGATCCAGCACATGCGGCTTCTTGTCCAGATAAGGAATGATCTTAAAACCGATGTCCCGTTTTTCTCCCGGATGAAGGGAAAGCGGAATCTCCACAGATCCATTTTGCCTGATGGCGGATGGCTGCGAATCAAATACGATCTCCGTTTTTCGTTCTCTGCCATCCAATCCCTTATAAGAAAAGCGGAGTCCTGAATCGAGCACCTGACAGTCCGGTTCCTCACCCCGTTTTCCCGTGCTAAAACCCCGGATGATAAACATATCGGTAAAATCGGCTCCGACGGTCAGTTTGAGCCGGGTGTTTACTGCACGCTGATCCAAATTGACAAAATGAAACGTTTCATATACCACTCCTTCAAAAATCCGGCGACGATGTACCAACTCCAATGACTCCCGCCATAGAATCAGAGAATCTCCGCGCATCACCTCCTTATTGGTATACCGGTATTCGCTTTCTGCGCCCGCCGCTTTTGAACAAAGCGAGATCATGGGAATATCGGAAAGCTCCCAGGAAAAATGATGGAGGAAGCGGGTATCGCGGTAAAAAAGTCCGTAACCACACGGGCTGTTCACAGGGATATTTCCTTGGCCGTCCGTAAATAAGAAGATATCCTCTTCCTTAATGATGTGGTTCATGATCGGTCTCTCCTCGAAAACGTTTTCAAAAAATGGATCAACTTCAATTTGTACTATTGCGAATAATCAGTTCAGGCTCGAGCACAATCCCTTTTCCTTTCTCCCCCCGCAGCAGAGCGACAAGTTCCTTGGCCGCCTTGCTTCCCAATTCATAGCGCGGTTGGTGAATGGTGGTGAGAGCCGGGGTAACATAGCGGCACAATTCGATATCATCAAACCCGATGACCGATACCTCTTCCGGCACTCTCTTGCCCAGATCCCGAAGGCCGTTTACTGCCCCCATCGCCATCCAATCGCTGGCACAAAAAATCGCTGTCAGATCCGGATTTGTCTCCAGTAGTTTCTTTGCCCCTTCCCTCCCTGACTCTTCTTCAAAATCACCATAAACGATCAGAGGCTCATCCAAATCCGCTTGTTTCAAAGCTTCACGAAACCCCGCTTCCCTTTCTTCGCTGACATAGGCTTCCTGATGTCCGTTAATCATGGCAATTCGACGGTGTCCCTGCAAGAGCAGATGATCAACTGCCAACCGGGCAGCTTTGCGATTATCGACCGTAACGAAACTGCAACGATCAGACACGATCGGAACATCAATCAAAACACAGGGGACAGAAGCATTGATGATTTCATGGAGATAGACATCATTCCTTCTCGCCCCGAAAAATATCACTCCATCCAACTGGCGGCGCTGGCAGAGCTCCATATATGGCACAGCTTTTTGCTGGTGCGGTGAAGTGGCTGCCAGAATCACATCATAGCCGCATTCTGTCGCTTGGTCAATCACCCCGTAGATAATGTCAAACATAAAATGATGCCCTTTGCGCGAACCCGTAAACCCGGAAATGATCAGACCCAGTGTTTTCGACTCTTTTGTCACCAGGCTGCGCGCAATCCCGCTGGGCCGGTAGTGCAATTCTTTAGCCAGTTCCAGTATCTTTCTCCTCGTTTCCGGGCGCACGTCTTTATAGCCGTTTAAAGCCCTGGAAACAGTGGTAATCGATACGCCGGCCAGTCTTGCCAAGTCTTTAATAGTCACCTTCATCTTATTCCTCCGAAAACGTTTTCGATATTATTTTAAATGAATAATTGCGAATACTCAATATATATTTTTCGCTATTGATCAAATTTATACAAAAGCGTGGTGCTCTCTCAAGAACACCACGCCTCTCTTAACCACAATTAAAACTCCGGTTCTTCTTCCCAGTCCCGCTTTTGCATCAACCGGGTAAATTTCTCCTTCACTGCGAGCCGTTCATGGTCGAAAAAACCATTTTTCATTTTTTGCATGAACTGCTTTCTTGAAATTGATCCTTCACGATAAAGTTTGTTCAGGCGTTTTCGCTCTTCCGGCGGGAGTGTGCGAAACCATCCCATCAAGGCAACCTCCCTTCCTGTTTCAGATCAATATAAATAAGCGGATAGATCAAACTGGCAAAGAGCAACGCCCGTTCAATTTCAATCTTTTCAAACGCATTGGCGGGCGTGCCCGTAATCGACAAAACCCCGATAATATTCGGGTGCTCAACACCTGCCTTTAACGGAATGCAAAGAATGGATCGATACACTTTTCGGGAATGTTCTTTGCGATCATACTCATACTTTTGATCTTCCACATCCGGTGCATAATAAACCTCCTGTGTTCGCCAGGCTCTGCCGGCAGCACTTCCGTAAAGGGGCGGTTCATAAATCTTGACGCGGTGGGTGTGTCCGCTGGAATGGGCATAGTGCGTCAACTTTCCCGGATGGTTCGGGTGCTTGACATGGATGATGACCCGCGGATTCTTATCCCGAAAGTTTTTTAAGGTGTTTACCAGATAGTCCAGTAAATTCATAAAGATATCATCGCGATTTTGCTTGAACCTTTCCTCGTTGGCGATCGCCGCTGCCACTTCATCCGCTGTGTACATGATTTGCGACATCGTGTAAGTTTCGTCATCGTACTTGGCGTCAAGTTCCTCATATAATTGTTTCAGGATTTCCACTTCTTGTACCGCTTTCATGAGGTTAACGGCATTTTTGCTCAACTCCTGTTCCTTTTCCTTCAAAAGATCTAACAATTCCTGTACTTCCTGTTCCAGCAAAACCTGCTTTTTCTCCAATTCTTCATTTTTCTTGCGGCAAGATTCCAATTGCAGAAGAGTGACCTGGTTATCCTGGGTCGGTTCCTCGGTTTTTCTGCCCATCAAATCACTTTTCCCCGAGGCGAACCGGTATAGATAGATTCCGATTAAGATTGCGATGGAAATCGAGAACGTGATTACGAGAAAATCGAAAAACCAGCCTGTATTTTTATCGAAGATTTCAAACAGGTGCAACAGATCCTCTGACATTGTTCCGCTCCCCAATTTTGATCTTTACTCTTACTATATGCTGCTTCAAAGAGAAAGTATAAAATGAGATGACACGGTTTTGACCGTGCCACCAGCATTATTTTCCAATTATCAAAGCCGGGATAATCTTCGGCAGATGAACCGGATAGATGTTTTTGCGCAGATAGAGATAAACTTTTTCCAAAAACTCCTCTTCGCATCCCGCTTTTGTTTCAATTTCAGGCCACCATTTTTTAATCAATTGTTCGGCGATCGCACTTCGGACCTGTGAAAGCAATTCATTTCTGCGTCTTAAGAATGATTCCAGCATAAGGTATTGCTCCGGGGAGATCGGGGACAGTCTCTGTAAAATTTCCACCTCCCGTTCATTCAAAAAGAGCGGTGATGCTTGAAAATGCAACACTTGGTGCTTCTCTCTTTCCATCACGACAAGTGTTCCGGCGATCATGTCCCCAATTCTTTTTTCTTCCCGATGAAGAAAGATCGCGATCATTCCGCTGACATAAAAACCGGGAAAAAGATCAGCCAATTGCAAAAGGTTCCGCAAAAACACGGCAGAAAAAGATGCTTTTCCTCCCCGGTCATGTATTACACGAAGTCCGAGCACTTTTTTTCCGATGGTTTGGCCATTCATCCAGTATTCCAGACAAACAAAGTAAAGAAGAGGAAGTGCGGCCGTGATGAAAAAGAAGAGCGCCGCGAGGATTGATAACTCTGTATTTTGCGGGTCATCCCCCATTGCCAGGAACGCAAAACTGATCAAACTCGACGGGACAAGGATGACGCTTAAAACCAAAAAGTCCACCAATTTTGCGATCCCGCGGCTGACAATCCCCGCAGTCTCAAAGGGAACCTGAACATATTCAGGCGTTTGGATTGTAACAATGTTTTTCATTTTAGCCCCCTTCTGATTCACATTCACATTATACAATATCTTTATATAGGAAAATAAATAGGAAAAACATTGACAATTCGTTCATCAGTTAATCGGAGGGGTTAGATTGTCCCTGACCAACACATCAAACCGGCTCAGTCAATTTATCAAGGAGAACCAGGAAACCTGGTCACGTTTGCAGGAATTTCTGGGGCAAAAGTCGCTGCGCAATTGCACAAAGGGAGAAATTGATGAATTCGGCCGAATGTACCGGCAAATTTCCGCGCACTTGGCTTATGCGAAAACCTGCTTTCCCTCGCATGAAATCACAGCGGAACTGCGACAACTGGTTATGAGAGCTCACAATATCCTGTATGGTGCCCCTGAAACAACCTACGGAAAAAAGGTCTGGCTGTTTTATCGTGACGGATTCCCCAAATTGTTTTATGAGCGCCGCTTTTTTGTGCTTACAGCTGCACTTCTTCTGTTTGCCGGTTTTCTTTTTGCCTTTGTTGCTATCTGTTTGAATCATGATGCGGCGGCCTTTTTCCTTCCGTCAGACCTTGCGGGAAACATCGATCCTCAAAATATCGGAAAAAATGACTGGAATGATGCGATCGTTTCCAGTCAAATCATGATTAACAATATCCAAGTGGCCTTTACCTGTTTCGCGATGGGGATATTTTTGGCAATTGGAACGATCTGGAGCTTGTTTATGAACGGATTGCTGTTGGGGGCTTTATCCGCCTTGTACAGTCAGGCGGGAGGCGACTACCCGTTTTGGGCATTTATTTTGCCCCATGGTGTCATTGAATTGACTGCCATCTTTATCTCCGGAGCAGCAGGGCTTTCTCTGGCATACCGCCTGTTTGTCCCCGGTGATTTTACAAGGAAGCATGCCTTGATCCGCGAGGGACTGGTCACGATCAAATTAATGGCCGGCGTGATTCCGATGTTTATCATCGCCGGCATCATTGAAGGATACGTGACTCCTGCGCACTGGCCGCATTGGGCGAAATATGCGGTTGCCATTTTTAATCTGTTATGGCTTTCTCTCTATTTCGGGCGCCCGTTTTTTGCCCAACAGAACCCTGATGAAAGTTAAGCAAATCAGGAAGTCGTGATACACCTTGACTCACCATTCGCGAAACGCGGGGAGGTTAAAGGGTGTCACGACCCGGCCTGGAACAAACTTTTCAACCGGTTCCTTATTGAGTGCTATTGATTAAATTCGCACGTATTCAGCAATCACAATATTTCGATATAGCCATCTGTTCCATTCACCCGAATGCGTTGCCCGTCTTTTATCAGTTTGGTGGCATTTTCTACACCGACTACGGCTGGTATACCATATTCACGCGCAATAACCGCTCCATGGGTCATCAGTCCGCCAACTTCGGTGACCAGACCTTTTATGGATACAAACAAGGGTGTCCAGCTGGGGTCAGTAAAGGTTGTGACCAGGATATCTCCCTCTTCCAGATCTGCATCTTCCATGTTTAAGATCACACGCGCTCTCCCCTCTATCACTCCGGTAGAAACCGGCAGGCCCGCAATCGCTTCGGCCGGGAGATTCTCCCGTTTGTATTTGCCGGCAATGATTTCACCATCAGATGTGATCACACGTGGAGGGGTTAGATTTTCATATCGTTTGTACTCGTCTTTTCGTTTGCTGATAATCCGGTAATCCAGTTTGTTTGTACGCACGACTTCGCGAAGTTCTTCAAAAGTGAGATAGTAAATATCTTCTTTTTCACGGATTACCTTGGCTTGCAAAAGCTGTTCGGCTTCTTTCAACAACGCCTGCTTATAGATGAAGTAGCGATTCATCATGCCGTATTTTGGATACTCCCGGAAACCGATGAAATTCCGGAGCAGGCTGATCATTCGTTTTGTCTCTTCAGCTTTTCGTTCCCCGTCCGGTAATTGCTTCAATCGGCCCAACAACGCTTGTTCTTTTTTTAAAGCTTCCTGCCGTCCTTGTTCAAATTTTCGTTTACCGGCGCCAGGCTCAAAGTTTTTGATGTTTCGGAGAATCAAAGGGATGAGTGCAGTTGGATTTTCGCTCCAACGGGTTCTGGTAATATCGATTTCTCCGGGACAGCGCATTCCGTATTTGTTGAGAAAAGCAAGGATCGCTTCCCTGACTTCCCGCCCGCCATCAAACTTAACCAGTTCATCCAAAAAGCGATCATCTTTTACGTGTTGTAAATAATGGATTACCTCCGGATAAGGGCGAATTACATCGGCAACATCCAATAGTGCCAGACCCATTTCCGAAGTAATATTGTTCGGCACGGATTGCGAAAGCGTGTCCGCAGCGTTTTTTTCACCCAACCATTTATTCATTTTTTCATTGATCCATGATGAAGCATCGAGCCCGGCCCGAATCACCCTTATGCTTTGGGGGTCAGATAAAAGCTTCTGCAATTGCCGGATATCTTCCAGGATAAAATCAAATAAATCCGGTCCTGATTTTTTCCGGATGTTGTGCTTCAACTCTTCAATCGCTGTTTGAGTGCGTTTCATCAAATCGGAAACAACGGTCGGATCGTTTTCGATTTGGCCTTGAAAACCCGCAGACAATATCCCCTTATTGATTTTGCCGAGACTTTGTTCTTTCGCATCTTTTGGGAACGATTTGATAAACTCGTCTCTCTCGATGATGGTCATCAGTGCGTCTTTCATGAGCGGATCATGTTGTTCCATGGTATCTAATAACATTTCTCTTCTGTCAGGTGAAAACAGCATCTGTGTGACATCAACAAACAACCTTCCGCCGGCTGCACGCATGGGCGCACGAGTCGTTAACAGGAAAAAAGACAATCCCAACGGTTTTATGGGATCGGTCATCATTTGTTGGTGGCCGACAGACACATAAACGCGATAGCCGGGATCATTTGTCTCGGGGATGGGATACAAAGTGGTGATGGGGCGGCTCTGGACGATATAAAATGTATCGTCAGCCAAACACCATTCGATATCTTGCGGGCAACCAAAATATGCTTCGATCTGTCTCCCGATGCGTGCCAGTCGGAAAATTTGTTGGTCAGTAAGTGCCGGAATCTTTTGTTGATCAGGATCGATCTGCCGTGTCTCCGTTCCGCCTTCTTTCAGTCCATAGATCGCCCATTTTTTGGTTGCGATCCTCTTCTCGACAATTTTGTCTTCTTGCACCTTATAACAATCGGCAGATGCCAAACCGGCGACAAGAGCTTCTCCAAGTCCAAAACCAGCCTCGATCGATTGCAGTTTTCGATTGGAAGTAACCGGATCTGCAGTAAATAAAATTCCTGAAGCCTGTGGAAACACCATCCGTTGAACGACTACGGCCAGATGAACTTGGCTGTGGTCAAATCCGTTTAGCATACGGTAGATCACGGCACGATCCGTAAACAAGGAAGCCCAACATTTGCTGATGTGCCGCAAAATAGCTTCCTTTCCGATAATATTTAAATAGGTTTCTTGCTGACCGGCAAAAGAGGCATGCGGCAAATCTTCCGCCGTTGCACTGGACCGCACGGCATACGCATGTTCGTTGCCAAATCGTGCGAGATAGTGAGCAACTGCTTTCTCAACATCGGAAGGAATCTCTGCTTCCATTATGATTTTCCGAATCCGGCTGCTGATTTCCCTGATTCGATCCCGCTCTTCTGCTTTCATCAATGTGAGTTGATCCAACAATGCGCGGAACGCTTCGTTTTGTTCGAGGGCTTTTTGAAAAGCTTTTGTCGTAACACAAAATCCTTCCGGCACTTGTATTCCATGAATCTTCGCCAGTTCCCCCAAATTCAACCCCTTTCCTCCAACGAGCAAAAGTTGCGTTTTATCCATCTCCTGAAAACTGACAACATAGGAGCTCATTCACTTCTCCCCTTTTTTAGACTTGATCTGCCGCCAATTGCGCCATGGAGCATCTCTTACTGTATAGATTCTAGAACTTAGCTCCAAGAATAAACAGTCTGTAATTGATTCCGATTTTGTTTTATAATTAAAGTGGGAGAGATGTGTCCTTTTTCGGTCGTTTGTATATCTGTTTGAATAAAAAGCATGACTCCCCTCCCTGTTTTCCGGGGTGAGGAGCCATGCTTTTTATTCTATGACTGTTGTATTTTCCGTCGAACTGTATTGGATAATTTGCTTTTCCGTGATCTTGGAGAGCTGATTCAAAAATTCATACTGAAAACTTCCCGGGCCCTCATGCCCTGCTTTTGCGGCAGCGATTTCTGCGGCCACGCCATATACGGCGATCCCGCTGACCGAAGCCAAAAGATGATTTTTTTCGACGGCGGCAAACGCACCCAGGACGGAAGTCAACAGACATCCGGTGCCGGTTACTTTGGTTAAGAGCGGATGACCGTTACGGATTATATGGATTTCATGACCATCCGTAACCACATCCTCCTCGCCCGTCAACGCAATAATCGTGTTTAATCGCTGCGCAGCCAGTTGTGCGAGTTTCCTGGTGTTTCCGCTGCCGTTACCTGTGTCCACGCCTTTCATCGCCCAGTTTTCACCGATGAGATTGGCGATCTCCCCTGCGTTGCCGCGAATGATTGAAACTTTCACTTTGGACAAAATTTCTCTTGCCATCTCAGTCCGGAACAGAGTGCTTCCGACACCGACCGGATCAAAAACAACGGGGATCCGGTGGTCGTTTGCTGATTTTCCGGCGATGATCATCGCTTTGACCGTTTCCCGGTTCAATGTGCCGATGTTTAAGACAAGGGCGCCGGCGATTTTGGCCATGTCCGCCACTTCTTCATGTGCATAAGCCATCACCGGTGATGCGCCAAGAGCCAACAGTCCGTTTGCGGTAAAATTGGTCACCACCACATTGGTGATATTGTGAACCAGCGGGTTTTCCTTACGGACGCGATCCAATATTTGTGCGATTTTTTCTGCTGTCATCTGTCCATTCATCCCTTAATGTAAAATCTTTTCATTGCTTACTTTATCATGGATGCTTGAATAAATCTTCGGTTCAAGCCAAATCTGTAAAATAGAAATTTCATTTATAATAGGAATAGACAGATACCAACAGGGAATGGAGCGATCAATTTGAGTTTATTTCAAAAGTTAACTCAAAAGCTGGATGATTGGAAAACCGGCGTTGGCGGTACGTGGGGGATTTGGATCGAGGATCTTCATACCGAACAACGCTGGAGCTGGAATGAAGCAAAAACGTTTTATTCCGCAAGCATCATCAAAGTCCCGATTATGATTGCGGTCTATCGTCAGGCAGATCGCGGGGCGCTGGAATTGAGTCGGGAAGTGATTTTGCGGAAAGAGGATCAAGTCGGCGGTTCGGGGGTTTTGCAACACCTGACGCCCGGCACCCGCTTCACCGTGAAGGATCTCGTCACTTTGATGATTATTCAGAGCGACAATACCGCCACCAATCTGTTGATCGATCTGCTCGGCAAGAATGTGATTCGGGAAACGATGAACGAGCTGGGGATGACCGGAAGCACTTTTTACAACAAACTGATGATTCTCCCGGCAAATCCGGAAGGGATAAACCAAATCACTGCCGAAGATATGGCGCGCGTTTACAAAGCCCTGGCCACCGGCAAAGCGATTTCGTGGCATGCGAGCCAGGAGATGGTGCAAATCCTCAAAAAACAGCAATTAAACGATTGCTTCCCCTATTTCCTTCCTTCGAAAAATACAGATATCGTGGGGAGCATTCCGCCTTATGAAATGGCTCATAAGACAGGAATGGTCACCCGTATTTTGCATGATTCGGGCATCTTTTATATCGGTTCCCGCGCGTTCATCCTGGTCGCGCTCAGCGAAGGTCTGAATTACCATGAAGCGCAAAAAGGATTGGGGGAACTGGCCCGGCTCGTGTTTGATGTTTACACGGGCCAAGGGTGAACGGGGCAGCTCTCCTTTCTCTAACTAATAATTCCGTAGTCCGTGATTTCCACAATCGCCTTTGCTTGAAAGTGAATATTGGGGAATTCCTTCTCAAAGTCAATCTTCTTGAAGTCTTCATAGTGAAACGCCTTTAAATGCCGTGCTACTCCAAAACCGTCAAAATGGGCCTTTTGCATTTTCCCGAGAAGCGAATTCATCCGTTTGGTAAGAATCGCAGAAAGCTGGCTGTTCAATTTTTTGGCATTTTCTTCCTGATCCAATTGGCCCGGCGGATATTCTCCCACTTCTACCTTGAGTTTGTCCACAAGGGTGACGTCTATCTTATTTCCATGAACCTTTACATCCATCTTGGGTTTCGTTTTTCGTATATCAATCGAGATGAAATTCCGTTGCAGCGAACGTTCATTTTGACCGATTTTGATGGTTAATTCACAGCCACTCTTGTTTTTTCCCTTCATCATCAGGTAGAGCATTGATTCATCGGGAGTGAGAATTCCCGTCATTCGCTGCCCGTGGAACATGGCCATTCCGGCGACTTTCACATCCTTGCCGTTGCTGGTCAGATAGGGGATGGCAAAATCTTGAAACGGATCCATCAGATAGGCGAATATGGACTCGATGTTATGCTTTTCCACAATCGATCTCGTCTCTTTGGATTCAATCAATTCGTCGATGTATTTCCCGATCAGGGTTGAACCGATCTGATTAATCGCGATAATGTCTTTGGCCCTGCCGTGAGTCACGGCGATGTGAGCGCTGAGTGCGGATTTTGGATCCCGGTATAAGACATTCAGCACATCATAGATTCCTTCTTTGGCCAATCGTTCCCCCAAAAGCAAGGTCCGGTTTTTCGAGGTTCGGATTCTGCCGTTCGTTTTTATGATGATATTCTTTCTCGCCTCCCGGATCGAACTTCCGATCCCTTCAAAAGTGATGTTGCTGGGACTTCCGGCCTCAAAGGTAGCAGGAGGATAGCGAGCCGCTACCGTCTCCAGTATTTTCCCATCGGGATTTCGGTCAAATCCAGCAATAACGACCAACCGGAAATCACGCAAATAATCGATATCCCAACAGCCAGAGAGGAAGATAAGGGACAGGAGCAACATCCATGGTGTCAGGCGCTTTCGGATCACATATTCACCCCCTCTTCCTTTTGTTTTCTAATAAGCGCAACGATGAGCAGAAATACGGGAAGGGCAACAATAAACAAGTAGCTGACAAAGCTTAAAATCTTACTGAATTGCATGATTTGATACCGGTTTTCCGGGAACAGCGCGATGACAAAACTGATAGCAGCAGTCAGCAAAATGGCCCATTTGTACTTCACCCGCTTGAAAAGAGATGTAATTCCTTTGGTGGACATATACAAATACACCATATACGATGTGGCTGCCGCGATGGCATTGAGCAATAAGTAAAACAGATCCAGCCTTTCAATCATCGGCAACCGATAACCTTTAAGCAGGTGGATGACCGGTTCCGAGATCAGAGGGATTTCTTCCGGGGAATAGACAACCAGACAGGTAAAGGTGATCAACGCGTAGAGGAAAACTATTACCCAGAGCGCGAACGAAGCCGCTTTCAACTTGTCTTTGTCAGTTCCTTCCGTAAAAGGATAGGCTACGAGAATCAGCTCAAACCCCAGCATGCCGATCACCGCATCATGCATCGCTTTCACAATATTGATCCATCCCGCTTCATCAATCGGCAGAATGTATAAATAGTTGGCGTTTTGAAGCCCCCAGATGGCCAGGAACGAGTTGGCGATGAGCAGGAAAGAGACAAACACCAGAAAGCGGGCAATAATCCGCAAATCGGAGATTACCAAATAAATGCTGGTAAGGATCATCAGCAACATCAATAACCAACCCGGTGTCAAAGGATACGCCCAATCCTTGTTGATGAGGGTGTATAAGTCCAATACAAGACTGGCGGTGAGCAAAAAATAGATGATATAGAGCAAGGAAACGGCTGTTCCGAAAAATCTCCCCAAAATCACCGGAGCAAAATCAAAAAGGGTTTTGGTAGGAAAGCGTTTATTTAAAGCCCAGAGAATAATGAGCAAAATCTGTACAAGGAAACCGGCAAAGAGAACGGAGAGAAACCCTCCTCCCTTGGCTACCTCTTGCAGGTCATGCGGCAGGGATACATACCCCACCCCAAACATCGCCTGCATGATTGTAAAGCTTAATTGGATTGGGGTGATCTCAATGTTGTTCTTCATTATTCTCCCACTCTCTCGAATTCCATTCTTGCCTGAGTATTTGCGGATGCGCCTCTTGCGGGCGCTCATTGAACTTCCAGATCGGCAGCCGGACAAACGTATCCTTCATATCCCGGAGACGGAACGGCATGGCCGGAGCCATGTACGGAGTTCCGAAACTATCCAGTTTCGCCAAGTGAATCAGGAGAAACATCACCCCGAACAGAATCCCGATCGCCCCGAACACGGAAGCGACAAACATCAGGGGAAAACGTAACACCCGGATGGAAGTACTCATGTCATTGGATGGAACCAAAAAGGAAGAAATGGCCGTAACCGCCACCACCAGGACCATCGTGTAAGAGACGTACCCCGCATGAACCACGGCATCTCCAATCACCAATCCGCCTACGATGCCGATGGTTTGCCCCACCGGGCTGGGGAGGCGAATCCCGGCCTCGCGGATCAACTCAACCGTCAATTCCATCAAAAGCGCTTCCAATAGCGGCGGGAAAGGAATGTTCTGCAATGTACCCTGAATATTGTATGCCAAATCGACAGGCAATACCTCTGGATGATACGACACAATCGCAATATAGGCCGCCGGCAGGATGAACGAGATCAGAAACGCGGATAACCGGATCAAACGCACGAAAGAGCCGACGATCCAGCGGCTGTGGTAATCATCCGGCGTTTGGTAAAAGGTGAACAGTGTGACCGGAACAATCAGGGCAGTCGGATCGGCTTCGGAAAAAATCGCCACTTTTCCTTCCATCAGGGCGGCCATCGTCCGGTCAGGACGTTCCGTGTTCAATACTTGCGGAAAAGGTGAAAAAGGATGATCCTCAATATATTCCTGCAAAAAACCGGGAGAAAGAATGGTATCACTGGAAATGGAACGCAGACGCTGATCCACTTTGTCAACCAGTTCCGGATTGGCCAGATTGTGCATATAAGCGACCGCAATTTTGTTTCTCGTTATTTTGCCCAGTTTATAATACCGGATGACCAGATTGGGATTTTGAATCTGTTTTCGCAAGAGTCGAAGATTGGTTGACAAATCCTCGACATACCCATAGTGCGGGCCGCGAACCACCCTTTCATTATCCGGCTCTTCGATTCCCCTTTTATCCGTGTTGGGGACGTTTGCAATATAGATCCTTTTTTCCCTTTCCAGCAAGATCACGCAACTTCCGTCCAAGAGTTTGAAGATGGCGTGGTTTAGATCTTCCGCTATTTCAAGTTCCGGAGAAAGAATCACCTCTTCGAGATCCTCTTTGATGGTCCTTTGGATCGGATCAATCAGATAGTCGTACAGTTTTTGGTGGCTGCACATCGGTTCCATATAGAGCAAAATGGCTTTACGGTTACAAAAATCGACCTCTCTTTCTTTTAAATCGTCCGTATTGTAAACCGCTTCCTTGATATAGCGGATGTTGTCCTCTAAGCTTTTGAAAGGCTTTTTTTCACCTTTCAACGTATTTTTTTTGCTTTTATGATTCCCGTATCGGTTGTTTGAGAAGATGCTTTTAAAAAATGACATTTTTCCACACCTGCGCCATCTGTTTTCTTCAGAAGGAATCTCACAAAGAAAGATTTGTTCTCGATTAGATATTTCCAGATGATCATGCGCTTATTCGGAGTCGGATATTCCCTTGTAAAAGAAAAGCAGGCTCTCCATTCCTGAAGGCCTGCTGCCAATCAAATTTTTTCGTTTTAAAGAAAGAATCCCCCTTATGATTTCACATCGATCACGATTCGGCCGCGGATTTTGCCTGCTAAAATCTGCCCGCTCAGTTCCGGGATCTGGCTTAAAGGATGAATCTCGACAATCGGTTGCAGCACTTCTTCCGGTAATAATGCGGCCAATCTTCGCCATGCTTCTGACCGGATTTCTGTCGGACAGGTGTTGGAATCGATGCCGATCAGCTTGACACCTCTTAAAATAAAGGGGAAAACCGTGGTGTTCAAATCACTGCCGCCCGCCAGTCCGCAAGAGGCTACGGTACCATAATAGGACATGCCGCGCAATATTCCGGCGAGTGTTGTTCCTCCGACTGTATCAATTGCTCCTCCCCAGCGCTGGCTTTCCAATGGGTTTCCTTTCCGGGAAAGTTGCTCGCGATCAATAATCTGTTTGGCTCCGAGACTTTTCAGAAATGAATGCGCGCTTTCCCGCCCTGTCGAAGCGGTTACATGATATCCAAGCTTTGCGAGCAGAGCGACTGATATGCTTCCCACTCCTCCGGCTGCTCCGGTTACGACGATTTCCCGGTCCTTTTGGACTCCGTACTTTTCCAATGCCATCACGGACAGCATTGCCGTTAATCCGGCAGTTCCCAATCCCATCGCTTGCTTCAGGCTCATGCCTTCAGGCAACGGGACCAGCCAGTCTGCCTTGGCCCGGGCATACTCCGCATAGCCGCCCCAATGCCTTTCTCCCGTTCCCCAGCCTGTTAAGATGACGGCATCTCCCGGTTTATACGCCGGTGAACGCGATTCCTCCACGATCCCGGCCAGATCGATTCCCGGAATAAAAGGATAGTCCCGGATAATTTTTCCCCGCCCTGTGACAGCCAATCCATCTTTGTAATTCAAACTGGAGTATGTAACCTTAATCAGCACGTCTTCATCCGGCAAGGCGGACAAGTCCAACTCTTGCAGCCGGGAGATCACTTTCCCGTTCTCTTTTTCCAACAGGAGCGCCCGAAATTTTTTCATCTGCTCGCCCTTCCTTTCTGAATCGGTATACCTCTATTTTAACATTTCCAACTCTTGATAACGGGAAATCGTTGCCTTGAATTTGAGATCGTATCGCAAACTCTTCAGCAAAAAAACCCCGGCCCTGTGTACGGAGCCGGGATTTATTGCGGGTTTCAAAAGAAACGCTTTTTCCAAAAAATAATGGCGGTAATCGAAGAAAGGGCAAGGGACAATACCATAAGAACCGAAAAGGAATGCGGGTGATTTTGGTAAGGCAATGGCACATTCATTCCGTAGATGCTGGCAATCATGGTGGGAAATGATAAAACAATCGTGATCGAGGTCAATATTTTCATCACATGATTCAAATTGTTTGAGATCACGGAAGCAAAAGCATCCATCAATCCGCTCAGGATGGAACTGTAGATTTCCGCCATTTCGATTGCCTGCTTATTCTCAATGATCACATCTTCCAGCAAATGCTGGTCTTCCTCATACATTTTTAAATACTGGCTTTTGAGCAATTTCTCCGTCACGATGTTGTTCGTTTTTAACGAAGTGGTGAAATAAACGAGGCTCTTTTCCAGATTCAACAGGGAAAACAGCTCTTGGTTTTGCGTGGATTGACGGAGTTCTTTCTCGATTTCGTTCGTTTTGCGATTGATTTTTTTCAGATAGCTTAAATAGTGAGTGGAAATTAACGACAACAGTTGCAAAACAAAGCGGGTTTTCATGTATGTGTAAAAGTTTTTGGCTTTGTTGCCGGTGAAATGTTCCAGAATCGAGTTTTCCTTCAAACAGACGGTGACAAAACAGTTCTCGGTTACGATCATCCCGAGGGGGAGCGTGATATATCGTTCTTCCCGGGAACCATTTTGAGTCATGGGAATATCAACAATGATTAAAAGGCAATTATCCTCTTTTTCAATACGCGATTTCTCTTCTTCATCCAAGGAATCCCGTAAAAAGTCGGCAGGGATCTTTAACGCCTGCACAACCTGATCGATTTCTTCATCCGTCGGATTGGTAAGGTTGACCCAGCATCCCGGCCGGAATTCATGAATCTCTTTGATTGAGCCGTTTGGATCGGATTGGTAGATGTTCAGCATCATGCTCACCTCTGTTTGCAGCTTTGCCGCAGGAAGGGAGAACATCCCCGCCTGCCATGGTCTAGTGAAGGTCTGAATAACGGTAACGGTAATGGATCGTCTGTAAGAATGTTCTCCACCTCCTTTTTGAAACAGAGCGTTTTTGTGAGCAATAAAAAACCTTCACTTCCCCAACAAGAGGCGTGGGCGTGAAGGCTTATGTTAGCACCATGCAGACAGAGTCCCTGAAAAACTGCTCATGCAAAACAAGCAATCTTCAGCGACATCCCAATTTGTCCTCTCGTTGAGTTTTAGCACTGTACAGCATAGGCTATGCCAGCTACATTAGAAAAGACCTTAAGCCGATCTTTCCTGTTGACCCATTGGCGTCTCTCGACATTTTTGGGCAGTAGCGTCTCTCTGTACAGGAGCCTCACCTAACGGATAGGATATTAAATTACTTCACCAATATACAACGCCGGACCATACGAGTCAATCCTCAATTTTCAAGTTGTTTTGCCAAACTCTTTTTCCTGCAACTCGCGCCACAGGATTTTTCCGCTGCTGGTCATCGGCAATGTTTTGACAAATTCAATTTGGCGGGGGCATTTATAAGCAGCCATTCGCTCTTTGGCCCATTGAATAATTTCATCCGGGCTGATGGAATCCGCCTCTTCCTTCAGAATGATAAACGCCTTGACTGTTTCTCCTCTTCTTTGATCCGGCGTGGCGACCACACACACTTGCTGAATCGCCGGATGATGGAAGAGTACAGACTCCACTTCGGTCGGCCAAACTTTGAACCCGGAAACATTGATCATCCTTTTCAGGCGGTCAACAATGAAAAAATATCCCTCTTCGTCGTAACGGGCAATATCCCCCGTGCGGAAAAAGCGCTTGCCATCGAGTTGAATAAACGACCGTTCGGTTTCTTCCGGTTGCCGCCAGTAACCGGCAAAGACCTGAGGTCCGTGGACAACCAGTTCGCCTTCTTCCCCTTCTTTGAGTTCAGTTTTGCTGTCGGGGTCAATGATCCGGGCATCGACATCAAAAGATGGGATCCCCAGACACTGTAATTTGGGACGCCCTGGCGGATTGAAGTGCGTGTGGGCGATCGTTTCCGTCAGCCCGTACCCTTCCATATAGCGAAGGCCGGTCAGTGCTTCCAGTTTTTCTCCGATCGCCTTGGGGAGGGATGCTCCTCCTCCTCCCACCGATACAAGCGAATCCAAGCGCCTTTTGGAAATGTGCGGTTGCGAGAGGAAATCGATCAGCATGGTACTGATATTGGTCCAGTGCGTGACCTGGTACCGTTCGATCCAGTCTGCTGCCAAAATTCGGTTCCAGCGTGTCATGATCACCATCGTTCCGCCGCAGGAAATCGCCGAGTGCATGGAATGGACCATTCCTGTCACATGAAACAACGGCAAACAGGTAAGAACGACCGAATCAGAGGTAAGATGCACCCAGACGGCCGCACTGAAGATATTGGCCTGGAGGGTCCGGTGCAAATGGATGCAGCCTTTCGGTTTGCCGGTCGTTCCCGAGGTATACGGGATGGTGGCAATGTCATCGTCTTTAGCTCTGCTTTGATCCGGTCTCAGATCAGAGGAAATTACATCCCGCCAATTCACAATCCGGCTGTCCGAAAACGCGACAGGCGTCAGCTTTACTTCTTCGGGCAACAATTCATCCGGTTCCTGAGTTGGCCGGGCATATTCGGAGTAACAGGCGACAATCATCCGTTTCAAATCCCCGTTTTCCAGGAGGGGTGCAGCCTGCTTGTACAGTTCCTGTCCGACAAAGGCCACTTCCGCCCCGCAATCTTTCAGATAATAAGCCAGCTCACCCGTCTTATTCATCGGATTAATCGGAACAACCACCGCGTCTGCACATAAGACGGCGTAGCAGGCAATCACAAATTGCGGTGCATTCTGCATGTAGATGATGACGCGGTCACCGCGCTTCACACCGAGACGCTTTTGCAAATATCCTGCGACTTTTTCCACTTCGTCGGCCAGCTGCCGGTAGGTAAGAGTTCCGCCATAATAAATGATCGCAATTTTGTCGGGATATCGCTTAGCTGTGACAAACAAATTGTCATGAACCGGCGTTTTCGGTACGGTCAGTGTTTTCGGCAACAATGGAGGCCAAAAAGCGAAATGTTTCGTCAACATCATTTTCCCTCCATAAACTTGGATTTCCCTTAACCGAAAGCCAATGGGCGGATTACTCCCTGATCCAGGCGGGGAATCAACGGAAACAAATTCTGTTGTGCCGCAAATGCAACTTCCCGTCCGTATCCGTGGCGAATCATCCCTTTTCCCACCCGCGAGAGCGACAGAAGAGCGAGCGGATCGGGATGGTGTTGGTACAAAAGCAAAGCGGATCTGGCTGCATCGGATGATTGCCAGGTTTCATCAAATCGGAGGAGATAATGAATAAGGCAACCGGCGCCATAAAAATCCTCCAGTGAAAACCTTCCCCCAGAACCGGAACAGAGGATCACGATCTCCTGGTGCCGATGGTTGGTTGTCAGATATTTTGCGATAAAACAACTGTTCAAAAGCGCCCCAATATAAACGGTAGAAGCCTGAGACGCTTTTCGCACGGCAACCGTTCCGTTGGTCGTCGACAGAACAATTGTTTTTTCGCGCAGTTTCTCTTTCCAGTCATTCGGAAAGGGACTCAAAAATCCGTCGATGAATTTCCCTTGATTTTCCCCGGCCAGTAAGTACGTTTCTTTTCCTTCTGCAACTCGCCGGGCTTCCCATTCATCACAAACCGGAATCACTTCGCGTGCGCCATAAGAAAGCGCCGAAACAACCGCTGAAGTGGCAAAAAGAATATCAAGCACCACAACCACCTGACCCCGCACCCGCTCCTGATCGAGATCCTCTTTGCGTGACACCAGATGTACTTTTCCCATCTTTTTCTCTCCTATTGATGCCCGTTGGCATGCTGACAGGCAAACCGAATCAAAGCTTTCGCAAGCTCTCCCATTTTGGCAAAACGCTCATCCGCCGTTTGTCCCTTTTGATAGCGGTAATAGATTTGCTGGCAGATGACGGCTAGCTTAAAATAAGCAAACGTCAGATAATAATGGATCGTGGAAAGATCCTGCCCGCTCTTTCGCCCATAACATTCGAGAAATTGCTTACGGGTGAAAAATCCGGGCAACACTGTCACCGGATCCCGGCCAAACGCTTTTTTCAGGAAATCGGGGTCGCTTTCTTCGATCCAGTAACTCATCGTACAGCCCAGATCGGCCAGCGGATCCCCGACGGTGGCCATTTCCCAGTCAAAAATCCCGACCATTTTGGTAAGGCCTGGATCAAACATCACGTTATTAAACTTGTAGTCATAATGGATCACAGTCGGTTCGGGTGAAGCGGGAATCCGGGAGGTCAAATAATTTGAAAGCGAATCCAATTCTTTGATCTCTTCTGTTTTCGACCGGTGAAAGCGATGGATCCATCCTTCCACTTGCCGGGTGAGAAAACCTGACGGGCGGCTGATTTGCACCATTCCCGCTTCCTTGTAGGGAATGGCATGCAACTCAACCAATGCATCAACCATCAGTTCGGATAACTGGCGCCCTTTCTCCGGAGTCGGCGGAATATCCGGAGGCAAAGAGGTTTCAACGACAACTCCCTTGCGGCGTTCCATCATAAAAAAAGGCGCTCCCACAATCTCCGGATCATCACAGAAGACGAGCGGTTTCGGTGCCAGCGGAAAAGCGGGGTGCAACCGTTTCAGTACTTGGTATTCACGCCCCATATCGTGGGCTTTGGGCGCAGTCGGTCCCAAAGGAGGGCGGCGTAACACCGCTTCCCATGCCCCGACTCGGATTAAATACGTCAGGTTGGAATGGCCGTTGGCAAATTGTTCAATCTCAAGCGGAGCGTTTTCAAGGTCAAAATGATCCCGCAAAAAACGTTCAAGTCTTTTTTCGTTCAATTCTTCCCCCTGGCGGACAGGGATGGTTTCCTTACTCATGTCTCCTCCTTCTTTTCCGGCCAAGAGATGGAGTACGCATTCAATTTGGCCTTCCATCCGTCGGGAATCGGCTCGCTTCGTTGACGGAGGAAATTAAAATAAACCATGACGGATTCCGAACGGGCAATCACTTCCCCGCTTTCGCGATCCAGGATTTGCTGTCCCAGATGTACGCTTCTCGTGCCGATACGCAAGACCCCGGTTTGAATGGTTAACCGTTGGTTGTAATATGCCTGCTGCAGAAAGTCGCAACGGATATGGGCCAGGATAAATGGCCAATCGCTCAGATCAGCAAAGGTTGCAATCTCTTCAAAAAATTCGGTTCTCCCCTGTTCCAAGTAGATGAAATAACTTGTATTATTCACATGGCCCAGCGCATCGGTTTCGCAAAAACGGACTCTTATCTCCGATTCAATCACGGTTCATCCCCTCTTCTGATCCAGTCATCACATCGCGTGGGCTCCGCCATCGACCACCAGTACATGTCCCGTTACATAATCGGAAGCGGGTGAAGCCAAATAGACCGCGGCTCCTTTCAAATCGTGTTCTGAACCGAAACGTTTGAGCGGTGTGCGCTCCAGAATGGCTTGTCCCCGGTATTCAAGAATCGCTTTGGACATTTTGGTCGGAAAAAAGCCCGGCGCGATCGCATTCACATTGACCCCGTATTCGGCCATTTTGCAGGCGAAATCCTTGGTAAAGGAGATCACGGCCCCTTTGCTGGCATGGTAACCGACCGCATCCAAAACACGTGGATCAGCTCCGCTTAGACCTGCCACCGATGCGATGTTGATGATTTTGCCGGCCTTCTGCTTTGCCATCTGTTTCCCGACGGATTGTGACATCAGAAATGTTCCGGTCATATTGACATCCATCACCATTTTGAATTTTTCCAGCGGCATTTCCAAAGCCGGGGCGCCCCAGGAAACACCGCTGTTGTTCACCAGGATGTCGATTTTCCCAAATGCAGCAAGCGTCTCTTGAACCACCTGTTCGACGCTGTCCGGATCAGTCACATCACAAGATAAAGCCAAAGCCTCCGTTCTGTTTTCCTTAAGGCGGTCCCGGACTTTTTCGCAAGCTTCGATTTTACGTGAACAGACGACAATGTCGGCTCCTGCTTCCGCCAACGCAACGGCAATCTGCTCCCCGAGCCCGCGTCCCCCGCCGGTCACAATCGCTGTTTTTCCCTTAAGACTGAACAATTCATGAATGTGCATGGCAATCACTCCTGATCGATTTTTCCCCGTTTGCGGGCTTGCTCCCTCAATTCAAGCTTCGCCACCGACATGCGATGCACTTCATCAGGCCCGTCAGCGAGACGCAGCGTGCGGGTGTTTGCCCAGTGAGCGGCAAGAGGGAAATCTTCCGATACACCGGCTGCGCCCAGAGCCTGAATGGCTCGATCCAGTACCCGTAGAGCGACATTGGGCGCAACTACCTTGATCATGGCAATCTCCTTGCGCGCAGATTTATTTCCATAGCGATCCATCATGGCCGCTGCTTTCAGTGTAAGGAGGCGGGCCTGCTCGATTTCGATTCGGGAATCGGCAATCCATTGCTGAATGACGCCTTGTTCCACCAGAGGTTTCCCAAAAGCCGCCCGGCTCTGCACCCTCCCGCACAAAATTTCCAATGCCCGTTCCGCTACCCCGATCAGGCGCATGCAGTGATGAATCCTCCCGGGACCCAGACGCCCCTGGGCGATGGCGAAGCCTTTTCCTTCTTCCCAGATCATGTTCTCTTTTGGAACGCGAACCTGATTAAAACGGATTTCGGCATGTCCATGGGGGGCATGATCATATCCGAATACCGGCAACGTACGGATAATCTCCACTCCGGGAGTATCAAGCGGAACGATGATCATCGAATGGCGCTCGTATTTGGGCGCTTCCGGGTTGGACAGCCCCATCACAATGGCAAATCGGCAACGGGGATCCCCTGCACCGGATGACCACCATTTTCTCCCCGTAATGATGTAACTGTCACCATCGCGTTCAATCCGCGTCTCGATGTTGGTTGCATCAGATGAAGCAACTTCCGGTTCCGTCATTGAAAAACAGGAACGGATTTCTCCATTTAAAAGCGGGAGCAGCCATTTCTGTTTCTGTTTTGGGCTGCCGTATTGATAGAGAAGCTCCATATTTCCTGTATCTGGAGCAGAACAGTTGAAAACCTCCGGCGCGATTAACGACCGCCCCATGATTTCACAAAGCGGGGCGTACTCCAGATTGCTCAGCCCTGCCCCGTACTCGCGATCAGGCAAAAACAGATTCCATAACCCTTCCTTCCTGGCTTTTTCTTTCATCTCTTCCATGACCGGGGGGCTTTGCCAACGTGTAGACTGGCAGTTCAACTGATCTTCATAAACTTTTTCATTCGGATAAACAACCGATTCCATAAAAAGTTCCAATTTGCGCCGCAGGCAGTTAACTTTATCTGAAAAGTCGAAATACAAACGAGTTCCCCCTCCGTTGCCAAGAGTAAGAAAATGGGGTTTAATTATTTTGTAATTTTCGATAATATGATCCGCATCAATATTGATAACCATGTCATTTTATAATAATTGTCGTACAATTTTGTATTTTTGTCAATAGAATAAAGATTTCTGAACAATGGTGAAGAGGTGTGATGAGGATGACCAAACCCAACCGACAGCTTCGGCGGAAAGCCAAAACAAAAAATGCGATTCGCCGGGCAGCGCTCAGATTGTTTTTGGAACCGGGCTTTCATCATACCAATGTTAAAGAGATTATGGATGAAGCTGATTTGGGATACGGAACCTTTTATCAGTACTATCATTCCAAATTGGATGTGCTGCTTGAGCAGGCGGATGAAGTGCATGAAAAGATCACCAAATGTAAAATTTTTTCTCCCGAGGAAAAAAGTATTTATCGACGGACTTACAACAGCATTTATCATGTTTTGTCCGCATGCAACGAACATCGTGATGTAGTCACCATCCTGAAAAACGCAAAGGATTCGCAGAAAGAGATAAAAGAGAGATGGGACAACATCATGAAAACCCTTTTTCATCCATTGGAATATGAGATCATCCGGAACATGAGCATAGGCTTATGCCGGAGCGTAAACCGAGACTTGGCCGTCAGCGCACTGTCCGGGATGGTTTCCGGGGCGATTGACTTCGTTTTGCAACAAGATCCCGACAAGGTGGATCTTCGCCAAATTTCCGGGGATCTCGCCTTGCTTTTTAAGGAAGCGATCTTCATCGGGGAGGAAATTCCTTCACTTGACAACAAACAGTCGGATTAACTGTTTTTCATTGATTGTGAAATAACATGAGCAGCCGGAATAAAATATATTACATTTCGATCTATAGCCCGAGATTAAGGAGCTGAAGCAAAGATGGCTGCCCAGCTTCATGAAACGCTGCTGCTTATGGCTGGTTTTTGCTGGCAGGCCAGGGAACAATTCCGGAAGCATCAACTGCCCAAACTGCCGATCATCTCAGGTGAATCCTTTCATTTCGCGAAAAAGGTTCTCACAGCCCCGCTGAAAGCACCGGAAGCCATCGGATTTATCGCTCATTCGCAAAGAAGAATCGTTGTGGTTCTGCGCGGTTCTGAGTCAAGCCAGGATAATCTCATTGATCTGCAAATCGCGCAAAAGCGTTTCCCCTTCGGCCCTGGCAAAACCCATTCCGGCTGGACTGATCTGTATCAGCGATCCTCTCACCCCCAAATTCCTCCGCTGCGAAGGCAAATTATCGGAACCGTTCTTAAATGCCTCAGGAAATTTCCTCATAAAACCGTTTATGTAACCGGGCACAGCATGGGTGGTGCAATCGCCACCATGGCCGCTTTGGACTTGGCACTCAATTTTTCCGTTAAACCTGTCGTAATTACTTTCGGTTCTCCGAAAACCGGCGACTCTGTCTTCGTCAACGCTTATAACCGCGCCATTTCCCGGAGTTTGAGAGTGGCAAACGAATGGGATATTGTGCCGAAGCTGCTCCTTTCCGGTTATCAACATGTGAACTATCTCTTTCCCTTGCACTGGAATTGTCGCGCATTTGGGAGACATCACCATCAGATTGCCGCCTATTTTGTCATTCTTCGCAATTTTTGTCCGGCATTTGGCAAGATGTTGGCCAGGGGACCGAATAAAGGCTTTAGTCCGGTCAATCCGGAAATTACCGATCCTTGTTTGATCAGCAGAAAAGGAGCGAGTTATTGATGACGGATCAGATGCTGAAATGAACCATTTGCCACCCCCTCTTCCCCTTCATCCATCCCTTTGTTCCCGTGAGCCAAAGAAATCATTCTCATGAACAGAAAAAATGCCGAAGCAGACTTCTCTTCGGCATTTGTGTTTTCAAATAAAAGATCAACTGATCAGCAGGCAAATCCAATTACTCCCGACCAGCTGTTTCGCGAACAGAGCAAAGTGAAAAATGGCAGAAAAATGCCGGAAAGCATAGAAATGCTAATAAAATATATAAATTTAATCTATTTTCTAATTTACTATTGACCGAACAGTTCATTTATTTTTAATATAAATTGTATTAACTAATCATTAAAAATTATTTAATAAAAGGAGTGAAGCCGATGAAGAAATTGGTCACTTCCGCCGGATTGGCGATGGCCCTGGTTCTCGGGACAATACCGTTTGCCAGCTCCCCGGCTCATGCCGCACCGACCGATCCGATCAAATATCACAAGCAATACAAAACCCCCACCTTTATGGGAAAATGGAATGCCCCCAGCACAAAAAACAAGCAGGATATCGTCTGGACCTATCTCAATAATAAAAAGAATCTGTTTAAAATTCGGGATAATGTCCAATCCCATTTTCAAATCATAAAGGTGCAAACAGACGAGCTGGGCATGACCCACTACCGGGTCCGTGAGGTTTACAAAGGAATTCCCGTCTACGGGTCCGATCAAACGATCCATGTGCAAAAAAACGGTGATGTTGCTTCTTACTTCGGACAGTTTATCCCCGAACTGGAAAACAAACATGTGGCCACGAAAGCCGAAATCTCCAGAGAGGAGGCAATCCGGCAAGCTGAAACCGCTTTGCAAAAAGAAGTTGGAACAATTCAAGAATTCGTTGGACAACCCTCGGCGGATCTGTATATCTATCCCTATCAGGACCAATATAAACTGACCTACCTTGTGAAAATGTCGACGGTGCAGCCGAAACCGGGATACTGGTTCTACTTTATCGATGCGACCAACGGCAGTGTCATCAATAAATTCAATGCAGCCAATGATGCCACCGGAACCGGTAAAGGCGTGCTTGGTGATACAAAAACCTTCGATGTCACCTATTCGGGCGGATACTATTATCTTGACGGCACCAGCCGGGGCATTGAAATCGCCACCTACGATGCCAAACATGTTCCGTACTATTCCCCCAATCTTCCGGGCACCTTGATCAGAAGCTCCAGCACAACCTTTAGTGATCCCGCTGCTGTCGATGCCCATGCTTATGCCGAAAGAGTTTATGATTACTATAAAAATACCTTTGGGCGCAACAGCTATGACAACAAAGGCGCACCTATCATCTCTTCTGTTCACGTCGGCAACAAGTGGAATAACGCTGCCTGGATCGGCACGCAAATGGTCTACGGAGACGGCGATGGAACCACTTTCCGCACCCTGTCCGGCGGACTTGACGTCATCGGCCATGAGTTGACCCATGCCGTAACCCAATCGACTGCCGATCTCATTTACCAAGGTGAATCCGGTGCGCTCAATGAATCGATTTCCGATATTTTCGGAGCGATGATCGATTCCGACGACTGGGATATCGGGGAAGATGTTTATACGCCGGGTATTGCGGGAGACGCTTTGCGCTCCATGTCGGATCCGACCAAATATGGCGACCCGGACAACTACGCCAATCGCTACACCGGCCCGGATGATAACGGCGGCGTGCACACCAACAGCGGAATCAACAACAAAGCTGCTTATTTGATGGCTCAGGGCGGCAGTGCATACGGTGTGCAAGTGTCGGGGATCGGACGGGCAAAAACAGCCAACATCTATTATCGCGCCCTGAACTATTATCTCTACTCCAGTTCCAATTTCTCCTCGATGCGCCAGGCTGCCATTCAAGCTGCCACCGATTTGTACGGAGCCAATTCCGCAGAGGTAAATACGGTGAAAAACGCATATTCGGCTGTCGGCGTTTATTAAACGAAGCAAGGAGCGATTCCGTTAAAGGAGTCGCTCCTTTGCTTGTGATTGAAGTCCGAAAACACAAGCCCGGGGTTCTCGTTACAGATTGGTCCAAAAATCAGAGAAAACATCCGGCGATTGTTGCAGACAAGATTGAAGCAAGCGTAGAACCATATAACAATTTCATGCCGAATCGCGCAACTTCATCAGCCCGCTTTTCATTTAAAGCTTTGACGGAACCGATAATGATTCCGATCGAACCGAAGTTGGCAAAGCTGATCAGGAAGACGGACAAGATCCCCATCGTTTTCGCCGAGAGACCGCCGGCGATCGCTTTCAAATTGATCATCGCCACGAATTCATTGGTGATCAATTTCGTTGCCATAATGCTTCCAGCTTGTACAGCATCGTGCCAGGGCACACCCATCAAAAAGGCGACCGGCGCAAAGACATATCCCAGGAGCGTTTGGAAGGTGATATGGAAAATCGCTGAGAAGATCGCGTTGATCAGCGCCATCAGCGCAATAAATCCGATGAGCATCGCAGCAACAATCACGGCAACTTTAAATCCGTCCATGATGCTTTCGCTGACGACGTCAAAAAATCCGGCTTTCCCTTCTCTGTTTGGTGTACCAGCAACGAAATCTTCTTCTTTCTTCAGCTCATAAGGATTGATGATATTGGCGATAATCAAGGCGGACAAGATGTTGAGAAAAATCGCCACAACGACATATTTTGCCGGCAACATGGTCATATAGGAACCGATGATCGACATGCTCACCGCGCTCATCGCCGATGTGCAAAGAGTATACAACCGTTTGCTGGAAACCATCCCCAGCTGCTCTTTTGTCGTCAGAAACACTTCAGATTGTCCAAGCACGGCTGAGGAAACGGCCAGGTAATTTTCCAGTTTGCCCATGCCATTGAGTTTGCTAAGTCCCAATCCCGTATACTTAATGATAAACGGAAGGATTTTAAGATAATTCAAGATCCCGATCAGCACGGAAATAAATACAATCGGGAGCAGCACATGGAGAAAAAAAGTGGACTCTCCCTTGTTTTCGATCCCACTGAAGACAAAATTAACCCCTTCCATCCCCATGTCCATCAGACGCTCAAATGTTTTGGCCACAAGACTTATAAAAATCACGCCGATCTTGGAGTGCAACAAAACAAAAGCGATAACAAACTGTGCGATCAGCATATACAGGATCGGTTTGTATCTGATTTGTTTTCGGTTGTTACTAACCACAAAAGCCAAAATAAACACCATAAGCAAACCGGTTAACAAGAAAATGATATTCACACCTATTCCTCCGTTTGTCCAACTGTGAAAGGCTTGTTCAATAGCATGCCTCTTGGTATAAATTTTCATTAAAAAATTGTAATTGTAATCGATTACAACTAACTATCATAAGCAAAAAAGTCACTGATTTGCAAATGGTAAATACAACCATGTTACAAACATACAGAAGTCGTCCTCACCCACGGAAGACGACTTCTGCAGTCAGCTTCAGATCGCTTTTTGCTGAGCGGTGGTGCCGACAAATTGACTTTGGTAGAGATCGGCATAAAGTCCCTTTTGGGCGAGGAGTTCTTCATGCCGCCCTTTTTCGATCACATTGCCGTTGTTCATCACCAGAATCAGATCAGCATTGCGAATGGTCGACAGACGATGGGCAATGACAAAACTGGTTCTCCCTTTCATCAATTCGTTCATTGCTTTTTGGATCAACACTTCAGTTCGCGTGTCGATATTGCTCGTCGCTTCATCCAAAATAAGAATGGCCGGATCTGCGAGAATGGCCCGCGCAATGGTTAAGAGCTGTTTTTGCCCTTGAGAGATATTGGAGGCTTGCTCGTTCAAAATCGTGTCATATCCATCAGGAAGAGTACGGATGAAGTGGTCGGCATGGGCAGCTTTGGCCGCTTGCACGATTTCTTCTTCGGTTGCTCCGGCACGGCCATAGGCGATATTTTCCCGGATCGTGCCGCTGAAAAGCCACGGATCCTGAAGCACCATGCCAAACATCGAACGCAGATGTTCGCGCTTCAGCCGGGTTATGTCAACACCGTCAATCGTGATTCTGCCGTCGTCCAGTTCATAGAAACGCATCAACAGATTGATCAGAGTCGTTTTTCCCGCCCCTGTCGGACCGACGATCGCGATCGTTTGCCCCTTTTTCACTTCAATATTCATATTTCTGATCAACATCGTATCTTTTTTGTAACCGAACGTCACGTTCTGGAATTGCACGTTTCCTTCCGGATCGGAAATCTCTTCCGCTTTTTCGCTGTCGGGTACTTCCTCCTGCTCATCAAGAAGTTCAAATACCCTCTCGGCAGAAGCAATCGTAGATTGAATGATATTGGAGATATTGGCCAACTGAATAATCGGTTGGGAAAACTGCCGGACATATTGAATAAATGCCTGAATATCCCCGATTTGGATTGCCCGTTTCGTGACGAGCACTCCGCCGACGACACAAACGAACACATAACCGATGTTGCTGATGAATCGCATAAGGGGCATGATGATGCCGGAAATAAATTGCGACTTGACGGAGGATTGATACAGTTTTTCGTTGATCCGGTCAAAGGTTTCAACCGACTTGGCTTCATGGCCAAATGCCTTTACGATCATATGCCCTGTATACATTTCCTCGACATGTCCGTTTAATTCCCCGAGCTCTTTTTGTTGCCCGGCAAAATATTTTTGTGATCGTGCGGCAATCCACTTGGTTACAATGAGGCTGAGCGGGATGGTCAGAAAAACGACCAGTGTCATCAGCGGACTGATGGTCAGCATCATCACAATTACGCCCAAAAAAGTAACAACGGACGAAACTAACTGAGTAAGGCTTTGTTGTAAAGTGCTGCTGATGTTATCCACATCATTGACAACCCGGCTCAAAATTTCCCCGTTTGTCCGCGAATCAAAAAAGCGAAGCGGCAAGCGGGCAAGCTTGTCATTTACTTCTTTCCTCAACTCATAAACGGTTTTCTGCGCCACCCCCGCCATCACGTACTGTTGCAAATAACTGAACAAACTGCTGACAATATATAGAGCAGCCAACAGCAAAACAGTATCAAGGAGATAGTGAAAATCGATAGCGGCTCCCGGTACATGATTGATCTTCTGCATTGCCCCTTCAAACAGCTTGGTCGTGGCATTCCCGATAATTTTCGGGCTGAGAATGCTGAAGGCAGTACTGAGAATCGACATTATCAAAACCACGGCCAAGCGCATCCGATACGGCTTCAAATATTTGAGCAGGCGGAAGAGCGTTCTTTTAAAATCCCTTGCTTTTTGCACCGGTATCCCCATTTGCGGACCGCTTCCTCTCCCCATGCCTCTTCCGAAATTGGCTCTCATGCGATTTCCTCCTCAGAAAGCTGGGACAAAACGATTTCCCGATAAACTTTGCAAGTATCCATCAATTCCTGGTGCTTGCCGATCCCTGCGATTTTCCCACGATCCAAGACGATGATCCGATCGGCATCCATCACCGTGCTGACCCTTTGCGCCACGATGAAGACCGTCGAATTGGCCGTTTCTTGTTTCAAAGCGGTTCGCAATTTCGCTTCGGTTTTAAAATCAAGCGCGGAAAAACTGTCGTCGAAAATATAAATCTCGGGTTTTTTCACGATGGCACGGGCGATGGTGAGCCGTTGCTTTTGCCCGCCGGAGACGTTAAGGCCTCTCTGCGCGATCACTGTCTGATACCCGTCTTGCAGCTTTGAGACAAATTCATCCGCTTGGGCAATTTCAGCCGCGCGTTTCACCTCTTCTTCCGAGGCGCTTTCCTTTCCGAAACGGATATTGTCAAGAATCGTTCCCGAGAACAGGACTGCTTTTTGCGGAACAAAACCGATTTTTTCCCGAAGCGAAGTCAGTGGCAGATCGCGGATATCCACTCCATCGATCAAAATGCTGCCGCTATCTACGTCGTAAAAACGGGGAATCAGATTGACGAGAGCTGATTTTCCCGAACCGGTGCCGCCGATGATCGCAATCGTCTCCCCGGATCTGGCACTGAAAGAGATGTTGGAAAGTGCCGGTTTTTCCGCCCACGGAAAGCGAAAGGTCACATCCCGGAACTCAATCACTCCTTTTTTCTCTTCAGTTGCGGCCTGTTTCCCATCCTTGATGTCGGGAACAATCTCCAATACTTCGTTGATTCGGGCTGCAGAGGCGGAAGAGCGCGGAATCATGATAAACATCATGGATACCATGATCAGCGAAAACATGATTTGCATGGCATATTGAAGGAATGCCATCAGATCCCCGACTTGAATCGCGCCGCTGTCGATGCGGATTCCACCAAACCAGATGATGGCGATGGTGGAAAAATTGAGAACAAGCATCATCATCGGCATAAGGGACGCCATCAGTTGATTCACCCTGATTGCCGTTTGAATCAGGTCGGAGTTGGCTTCATCAAATCGTTTTTTTTCATGATCCGTGCGATTGAAGGAACGGATTACCCGAATTCCGGTTAACCCTTCATTTAAAATAAGATTTAATTTGTCCAGTTTAGACTGCATCGCTTGATAAAGAGGAAAACTCTTTCTGGTAATCGCAAAAATCACCATGACGAGAACGGGAACGACCGCTATAATGACAAAAGAGAGCTTGATGTCCTTGAAAACAGCCATGATCACCCCGCCGATGCACATCAGCGGAGCGCTGATCATCATGCGCAGGATCATGTTCAGCACTTGCTGAACCTGGGTAATATCATTTGTTGTTCGCGTAATCAGCGAGGCGGTCCCGAATTGATCAACCTCTTTCAATGAAAAGGCAGCCACGTGGCTGAAAACTTTACTGCGAACATCCTTGCCAAACCCTGCGGAAACTGTGGAGGACAAATAGCGGGCAACGATGGAGCAAATCATCCCTCCCGCGGCCACCAGCAACATAAAGCCGCCGATTTTCAGGATGTAGGAAATGTCTCCGTTCACAACACCCGTATCGACGATATCCGACATCAATGTAGGGAGATACAAGTCGGACAAGGCTTGCAAGAAAGTAAGAGTTACCACGATTATCAGGGACATTCGATAGGGTCGCAAAAATCGGGACAATTTCATCACTCTTGATCATCTCCGCTTCTTTTGATTTAAGCCCGGAATCGAAAAGTTAGTATCTTGTTTTATTAGGCAACCTAATCATAAAGCAGAGTCCTCTAAAGATCAATCACATTCGACGACTTTCTTTCCCGGAAAAAAGTTTTTACCATTATATATGAAACCAAGACCATTTATTATAAAGGAAGAATCCATATGAAACCCATCATCTTCGGAAAAACGATCGACCAGAAAACCCGCTGTGTACATTACCATTCTGATTTGGATATTGTCGCCATCAAATTTGCCTGTTGCGAGCGTTACTATCCTTGTTACCAATGCCATGAGGAAACAGCCGGACATCAAGCCGTTCCCTGGCCAAGGAGCCGGTTTCATGAAAAAGCGATATTATGCGGGAACTGCCAGACGGAATTGACCGTTCACGAGTATTTAAATGGAGAAGCACGCTGTCCTGAGTGCCGCCATCCTTTTAACCCCGGATGTAAAAAGCATTACCATTTCTATTTTGAATGACGCGATCGCCGCGTCATTTTTTTTTATTTCCCGTTTAAGAAAAAATTAAGAATTCCTCTCCTGTTTTGCTAAGAATTTCGGTTTAACCTGTAGCTGACACCGGGGTCAGGATTTTTGGTTCATCACTCCGGCAACCCTGCGATGTTTTATCCTGTTTCAATCCTCTTTATGACTGAAATCGCTGGCGAATGATCCGGAAAAAAGTAAGTCTCAGGTCTGAGTTTGAATCCTACTTTGGCAGGTTCCGGCGGGGCTCCCGTTTCTTTATGATAGTTTGCAGCACTTTATCATGGGAATCATGAGCGCAAAAACGGATTTTCCGACCTGACACAAAAGGAGAATCAATACCATGGAAACTTTGATGCAAAGACTTCAATTTTTTCTCCGGTTTACAAAATCACCGGCTGCAATCGGCAGTGTGACACCGAGTTCAAGATTTTTGGTTCATACTTTGATAAAACCCGTGAATTGGGCCCGGGCTAAAGTAGTAGTTGAGCTGGGAGCGGGTACTGGTGTTGTTACGCTGGAAATTGAACGAAATTTAAACTCCGATGGTCAGGCAGTCATCTTTGAATCCGATCCAAAGCTGAGTCTCTGGCTTAAGCGAAATCACCCGGCGTTGATCCATTGTTCCGATGCCCGTTTCCTGGTGCAGGAACTGGAGAAACGCAGGCTGGGCCAAGCCGATGCGATTATCTCATGTCTGCCGTTTGCCAACTTTTCGGCAACCCTGAGAAGAGAGATCATGGATGGGATAAAAAACGTTCTGGCACCAAACGGTGTTTTTATCCAGTTTCAATACTCTTTACAACTGAAACCGCTTCTGCAATCTTGCTTTCAACAGGTAGACATCCAATTTGTCCCCTTTAATCTTCCGCCTGCTTTTGTCTATATCTGCCAGGGGAGGTGAGCATTTTGGAAACAGCACAACTGATTCACTGGATATCGGAATACGGCTGCTTTGCTTTATTCTTTTTTTTATGGCTGGGAATCCTGGGCGTGCCGATTCCGGATGAAGTGATTGTCATGACCGGAGGATTGGTTTCAACATACCACATTCTGCAGCCGATCCCTTCTTTCACCGTCACTTATCTCGGTGTAATTTCCGGGCTCTCAATCGGCTATATTGGCGGGAGGGTTTCCCGGAGTACGGTTTATGATAAACTTTTAAACAAGAAAAAGCTTCGAAAACACCTGATCCGCGCGGAACGATTATTGACGAAATACGGGAGTTTTGCTCTTTGTTTCAGCTATTTCACGCCGGTCATCCGCCACCTTGTCCCCTATCTCGCCGGGAGTTTGCGAATGCCTTATCCGAGGTACGCTTTATTTTCTTACGGTGCCGGCTTTGTCTGGACAGCAATTTACTTTACGGTTGGTTATCAATTTGGGGATTCCATTGCATACGTGGCGAAACTGAGCCGGGACTTGGGTCATCTCACTCTGGGAATCGCCGCCGTGATGTTTCTTCTCTTGCTCATTCGTTCCTATGCCCAGAGAAAAAATGAAAAGGAGAAAAGGATTCATGAAGCAAAACACCACCATTCTAATTGTCGATGATGATGACGAAATACGCCAGTTAATCCAGCTTTATCTGCAAAATGAAGGTTATCGGATCTTCCATGCCACCAATGGCCGGGAAGCATTGGGTCTGGCCGAACGGCATCCTGTCGACCTGATCATCCTGGATTTGATGATGCCTGAAATGGATGGCATGCAAGCCTGCATTCGCCTGCGGGAGAAGTTCCAGATGCCGATTATCATGCTGACAGCCAAAACCGGGGATATGGATAAAATTCAGGGACTCAGCATCGGAGCAGATGATTATGTGACCAAACCTTTTAATCCGTTGGAACTGGTTGCGAGAATCAAAGCGCATTTACGAAGATTTCTGCACTTCTCTCCGGCTGAGAAACAAAACGATGTGCTTCACATTCAACATGTGACGATCCGTTTGTCAACCAGACAAGTTTATGTAAATGATAAAGAAGTTTTCCTTACTCCAAAGGAGTTTGACATTCTCGTCCTGCTGGGCAAAAATCCGGGGATTGTGTTCAGCTCCGAGCAGATTTACCAGCAAGTTTGGCATGAGCCGATGACCACCTCAAACAACACCATCATGGTTCATATTCGCAAAATCCGCGAGAAAATCGAGCTGGACCCCAAGCAGCCGATAATCATTCAGACCGTATGGGGAGTCGGTTACCGGGTGCAACCCCTCTGGCATAATCAATGAATAAAGGTGGACGTGATGATCCGACGTTTTTTTGAGAAAATTTATCATAAAATAGCCGCAAGTCTTCGTGCACAATTTATCCTCTACATTCTCATCAGCATGTTGGCGGCAGCCATTGCCGTCGAACCATTTGCTTATATCAACCAGGAAAAACGCTACTATTACCCAAGCAGAGACGAATTGGAAATGGAACTGAAGAAAATAACACCGCTGATCCAACAGGCTCCACCCAGGCAGATCCGCTTTATTTTGGATGAAAAGGCAGAAGCGAGCGGAACCAAACTGCGTCTCATAAGTCAAAAGGGAACTGTTTTGGTCCGGTCAGCCAACGCAACGGAGCAGCAGATGAACCCGGCTCAAATCTTGATGAAAATTTCGCAGCAGAATGAAGAACCGAGCAACGTTCCCCAGTTTCGGGAAATTTATGCTATTCATCCTTTTTATTTTCATCATCAAATCCATTATCTCGTCATAAGTAAAGAGACCCATGGCCGGCTTACGACATATTGGATAGGAAACCCTCTCTTATCTGTTGTTGTCTTCTCTCTTGTTTTTATCGTTGTCTATCTCATCCTGACACGGAGAAAATTGAAACAATTACAGGAAGTCACGGCAGGAATTTCAGAAATCGCCAAGGGAAACTTTCGTCTGCGCCTCAAGGAGCAAGGAAAAGATGAAATCGCCTTTTTGGCTGCTCATGTAAATGAAATGGCCAGGCAGCTGAAAGCAAACTGGGAGAAAGAAAGAAGAATGGAACAGGAGCGGACCGATCTGATCACGAGCATTTCCCATGACTTGCGAACTCCGCTGACTTCGGTAATCGGTTACTTGAAACTGATTCACGACCAATCGCAACTCACTCCGGACGAGATGAAAAAATATGCGGATATCGCCTTATCAAAATCGAAAAATCTGAAGCAAATGATGGACCAGTTGTTTGAGTTCACGAAAATTACGCATGACCAGTTTCAGCCCTCGTTTCAACTTATTTCGCTGAATGAACTGATCAACCAATTGCTTGAAGAAAATCACGCCATGTTAGCGTTGAATGAAATGGATGTAGAAAGAATCATCTGTAATGATCCGTTACAGGCGCAGGCAGATCCGTTTTTGCTGATCAGGATGTTTGACAATCTGATTCAAAATGCCCTGAAGTACGGAAAAAAACCAGGAAAGTTCATCATCGTAACGAAACAAGAAGACGGATATGGCGTAATAAAATTGAGCAATACTGCCCGGCAGGTAGATCGTCAAATAATCGGGCGCCTGTTTCAGATGTTTGTAACGGGTGATCCTTCCCGTTCCGAAAAGAGGTCCGGGATCGGACTGGCGATTGTCAAACGGATTGTGGATTTGCACCAAGGACAGATTGCAGCCATTCAGGAAAACGGAATGATGACCTTTGTAATTAAGCTCCCCATAACTTCATCCCGGTCCTTTACACGAAGATAGTCCCATCGCTGCATCCACGTCCTCCACTCATCAGGAAAAATAAAAATCCACGTTTTCCCCTCCGATCCCAAAGGAAATATTTTAATTGAAGTGAATATGATGAGTCTCTTTACTGATCACATACAAATAAAAAATTTAATTGAGAAAAGGGGAAGAGCAAATGGAGCCATTTGTTGGCAAAGTGGCTTTAGTTACAGGTGGCGGTTCCGGAATAGGAAGAGCAACTTCATTGGCTTTTGCAAAGAAAGGAGCAAAAGTCGTTATTGCCGGACGCACAAGAGAGAAGATTGTGGAGACACAAGAAATGATTAAGAATTTGGGTGGAGAAGCCATTGCAGTTCAAGCAGATGTTTCTGCAGAGGAACAAGTCAGAGAGATGATACAAACAACCATCGATCAATTTGGTCGTATCAACTTTGCATGCAACGCTGCGGGGATCGGCGGAAAACTGGCTCCTACGGCAGATGTCACAGAGGAAGATTTTGATCGTACTCTGGCAATTAACCTTAAAGGTGTCTGGCTTTGCATGAAGTATCAAATTCGTCAGATGTTAAAACAAGGATCTGGAGCAATCGTGAATATCTCTTCCATCAATGGCTTGGATGGAACTCCAAACGCAGCCATTTATTCGGCAAGCAAGAGCGGAGTTGTCAGCTTAACCAAATCCGCTGCTCTTGAATATGCCAAATCCAATATTCGGATCAATGCAATATGTCCAGGGGCTGTTCATACACCGATGCTGGAGCAGGTTTTCAACATAACAGGGGTTACACCAAGTCAATATGAATCCAAAATACCAATGAATCGAATAGGAGATCCAAATGATATTGCCCATTCAGTCACTTGGTTATGCTCAGATGAAACGAGCTATATAACAGGACACATTATGGTGATTGACGGAGGAGTATCTGCTGGATAATCTTGATTTTACAAAATCTTAAGGAAGTAACGGTTACATGTGGTTTCGGAGAAGTTGGTGAAGATCCGCCCCATCCACTGTCCGTAACATTAATGCCCAAGCTGAACGCAAAGCAGACCGCTCTATTCTCCGGTATCTCGTTTAAGCCAATCGTAGAGGGCGTTTATATAATAAATCTGGAACAGGGGTGAGCAATATTTGAGGAACATTACCTTAGCAGACGGTCGTAAGATTATTGTTCATTGTTTAAGCTGTGCCATTGTGGAAGGAGCAGTAAAGCCAAATGGTGGCACAATCTATGAAACAAAGTTTTTTCATGCTCATCAAGATGTCGCATATCCTGTTCGAGGTCTTGTAATTTTAGCTTCAAAAAGGCATGTTAAGTGTTTAGATGAACTTACAGAAGCAGAGCTTAACGATTATATTCATACCCTCCATCTGATTCGAAAAGCACAACGTCAAGTCTTAGGGATTGAACAAGTCTACTATTTCTATAATGAAGATACTACACACCATTTTCATACATGGATGGTTCCCCGATATGATTGGATGTATAAGTTCGGCAGATCGATCGAATCAGTTCGTCCTGTTCTTCTTCATGCAAGACAAGAAAGAAACAATAAAGATGAAATTGAAAAAATATTAAAAGCAATACATAGGCTCAGAGACTTTTTAAATACTTCAAATTAATACAAGTGGCACCAATCCCTGAACTTGCTCCGGTAATTACCACAGTTCTTTTCATTTTCTCCCCCCTGAGAGTACCGATTTTCATTTTGAAAGTGAAACTGCAGCCTGTTTTGATTTTGTTATTGCTTAAAAAATCGGTGTTTTTTATACTGATTGAGAGTTTTCAAAAATGGAGGACAGCATGATCAATCAGTTTGAAACCGAACGCATCTTGGCCAGACCTATCCGCGAGGAAGAACTGCCCACCTTCCTCGACGTGATCCGCAGCAACCGCTTCTTTCTGCAAGTGTCGGGAGGCAGCCCAGACTATCCCCTATCCAAGCTGGAGAAAGACTGGAAAGAAGCGAACGAGAACCCTGGCGAATGTATGCTTGGTCTGTTTGAAAAGGAGACGGAAACGCCCACCGGTATCCTGACCTACCTGAAGCACAACCCCAGGGACGGCTTCCCCTGGATCGGTTTCCTCATCTTCCGGCGGGACCTGCACGGCCAAGGCCTGGGCCGCGAAGTCACCGAACACTTCCTGGATCTCACCTGCCGCCGGCTTGGCTGGACCTCCATCCACCTCGGCTTCCTCAAGGTGGAGATGAAAGAACTCTTCAACCTGCCGGAAAACCATGCGGGAGAACGGGTCGTCTGGGTGATGGAGAGGGAGCTGGCTTCGCCACATTAACCAAAAGGACAGAGGGATGCACCATCCTGCCACCCGTTGGGGTGGTTGCTTTTTTATGCTACTGCGTGGTAAATCCGCGTATTTCTGTCAGTGCCTCTATTAAGGCCCCTATTTCGGCGGGGTTTTGTCTTATGATGATTGCTTAGAATAGGATTTTTTTAATTGCTGGAGGTACCCCTATTAGCGGTTATTACTTAGAGAGATTTGTTTTTTTGAATAAAATCAAGCCATAGTAGATCCACTAACCAAAATAAAAATGCAGCTTGAGTTGATAAGCAACCAGTGCCTCCACTGATACCTTTCGCTGGAATCTTTCGGCCATCCCGTAAGGGATGGGGTTGAAGGGCTTTAACCCTTCCTTCAGAAGGCGGTCTATGGGACGTTCAAAGGTTGTACCATGACAGCGTACATTAGCAATTGTGTCGATCCACGAGCGGGCTTGTTGATTCAGGTTCTCAAGATTGGTAAATGTTCGTACACGAGGCTAAAAGTTTTTTCTCACATAGCCGATTCCGTTTTCTACCTTGCCCTTGGTTTGCGCTCGGTAAGGAGCACATCTTTTTAGGGTAAAGCCATGGTGAGTTGCGAAGCCGGCAAACCGCTCATTCCAAATGATATGACCGCTTTCATCCAATCCAGTAACAACGGTCTTCATATTGTCGTATAAGCATGTTTCTGTTCGCCCACCAAAATACTCCATAGCCCGGACATGACATCCCATGAGTGTCTCCAGACGCTCATTTTCAGCGAATTCTAAATACATCATCCGGGAGTACCCCAATACCATGACGAAAGCATAAATCCTCTTTTTCTTTCCACCCCAATTGACCGTAAACTGGCCCCAGTCTACCTGGGCCTGATTCCCTGGTGGCGTTTCAAAACGCTGCACGGGCCTTTGGCCTGTGCTTTTACGCAAAGGCCTTATCCAGTAGCGAAAAGTGTTAGGCTACCGGTATATCCTTGACTCTTGATCTCGTCAAACAAGACCACTGCGTTTTGCCAGCCTTCCTGCATCCGCTCAAAGATGTATCCTTTGTAGGGTTCCAATTTGCTTGGACGCGTTGATATTTACTTGGCTTTTCCTCGTTTAACCATTTCCGAATGGTCTTTCGATCTCTTCCAAGCTCCTTGGCAATTTGTGAGATCGTCATGCCTTTTTGCTGCATTTGTTTGATCATGAAAAATTCCCCATTTCGGATCATTTTCTCCCCTCCTGGAGAGATTGTCTAACCTGAGTGGGGAATTTTCAACTGCTGATATTGGGTATTTTACAATTGTTGCTTACAATTGGGGTTACAATTGCAAACTCATAGTGATGTTTCTTTCAGAAAAACCCATTTGTCTATAGAGTTGAATGGCATGGTTTTCAGTAAAAACACTCAGACGAATCTCAGAATAACCTTCATTTTTCAGGTTATTAATAGCACTTTTTAACAGTCGCTTAGCAATCCCTTTTCCTCTGAACTCCTGTATTACATAGAGTTCGTATATAAAACCAATCATAGTATCAGTAAATTGATCTTTATTTGCGCCTATTAAAATCCATCCCAGCAATTTATCATTTTCTATAGCTATTAAGTAATAACAACCCTTCTCCAAAAGAGGCTTAATAAGTTGCTGGATTTTTTCTTCTGTTGGTAGGATTCTACCCATCGTTCCCTCAAATAAAGCTTGTGGTGAGAGTTTTAAAATAGTTTTAATCTCTGTATTACTAGGTTTTCTAATTTCCATAAAATGTTTACCCCTTAAATATAGAATCAAATTAAAATACCTTGCTCCAGTAATCAGCGCGACCGGATTTCGCACCCCTGAAACGCCCCAATATGAACCCAAAAAGTCCAGACATTTAAGCCGCATTTGAAGTAAAAAGTTGGCGAAACTCTTTTGGAGACAGATAGCCCAATGCAGAATGCGGCCGTTCTGAATTGTAGAACTGGATGTAGTGGTCAATGTCCTTTTTGGCTTCCAAAAAGGAAGAGTATTCCTGAAGCCAAACGGTTTCCTCTTTCAGTGTCCGGAACCAGCGCTCTATGTACGCATCAGCATCTGGGTTGTTGTAATCTGTACGTTCCTGTTTGATTCCAGCGTCTTGAAGAGCTTTGACATATCGACAGCTGGTCATTTGGCAGCCATTGTCACTGCGAATCATCAGGCCACGGCCTTTGACTCCTTGAGGGAAACGTTTTTCTAATGCTTGGTTGACAGCAGAAAGAAGCTCATCGGTTCGACAGAACCGTGAGAATGAATAGCCCACAATTTCTTTGTCATAGGCATCGATTACGGCAAACAGGTAACCCCAGCCATCACGCCCACACCAAATCTTCGTCATATCTACCTGAAAATGCTGATTAGAGCCGGTGACCGGGATCCGGCCCGATTGCTTTTTTCTTTTCGCCGTTCCTCCTTTGGAACGGGTTAATAAACCTAACTCTTTCATGATACGGTAAACGCGCTTGTGGTTGACTCGAAGCTGATAGCGCTTGTACAGCCAAACCCGGATTCGGCGGTACCCGTTGGTAGGAAACTCCCCACAAAGCTCCTGGATCTTCTGACGAAGCGCCGCTTCGTCAGAACGCTCACGCTTTTTGGGCTCGTACTCCTTGAGCAGAGCATACCCATAAGTGCGGTTGATGCGAAGGGTAGCTGTGATTTGTGGGACCGAATCCCCCTCGCCGTGCAGGATCCGCACCAAATCCCTGGTCTTTACCTTCGGCCCCAATTCGTCTTTTTTCGGAGAATCTCAATCTGGATCTCCTTTTCACCAATGAGTACTTTGGCCTTTTCCAGTTCCTTTTCCAACTCTTGCTCACGATTGGAGATCCCGATTTTCAAGGCATCTAGTCCCCCTTGAATAAAGGCCTCCCGCCACTTGTAATACTGAGTTTGCACAACTCCGTATTCTCTGCAAACAGCGGAGATATTGGCCCCAGGTGCCATTCCAGCCAACACAATCTCCATTTTTTGCACAGCAGTCCATTTTCGCCGCCCCATAAAAATAACCCCTTTCTTGCTTCCTTCCATTATACTTTATCTTTCGTCTGGAAGCGTATGGGGTCATTATATTAGATGTAAAACTCAGTCAAAAGATGCTTAGGTCATTTTCATTTTAATCAAATGAAAATGTGTGGGATCTAATCTTATTACTCTTTCATCTGCTGGAGGAAGGCAACAGAGATCTACTTGTTTCATCAGTAACATTTCTTTCATGGGATGAATAAGTTCAATTTGAGATGAAAAAGTCGAGTCTACAGGTGCAACTCTAATCCTGGGTTTCCTGTATAAACACAAAATGACTTGAGTACCCTTGTGGTTCCCAAGTCATTTTCCATTTATGAGAGATACGGCCTCGAAATCGGTCTTCGCTCCCTCCAACCCTTCTTGGCTTGAAATCTTGACTAGATGGTGATGGACGGGTTAATTTGCATTTTTGTTAAACCATTCTTCCAATGTCATCATTGGAAATTCTTCATCGAAGTCTAATCGTAAAGGGGTGATCAACTCAAGTGAGTTTCCATCCGGGTCATTAAAATAAATTGCTGCATGAGCTTGCGGATTGTTTGGTAATACAAGCGGTTGTTTGTCAGGAGGAAAATTAAAATTTGTTTGTACGGGTATTCCTTTTTGCTCCAGCCATTCCTTTGCCTTTTGAATATCTTCAAAGTCAACTTGAAATGCAATATGTCTTAATGAAGGATGGTAAGGTGTGTTTACTTTATCTGTTTCCCAAAGACCTAACCAACTGCGTCCTTTTTCAATCCAAAAGAAAGCTAATTTTTCACTTTGATAAGCAATTTCTAAACCTAACTTCTTATAAAATTCTATTGAATCAGAAAGATTACTGACGGGCAAATGTGCTTCATATAACCCTTTTATCAATTTTTTAATTCTCCCTTCTCTTGGCTTCTTTCCATCGTTAGCCTGTCGACATGATCCTCTTCCATTGACATTCCATGAGTACCAGAACGAATATTGATTCAACAGGGGCCCCGCTCACGGCAGTTTCCAAAGATGTTTCAATCCTTGTTTACCGGACCTTTTCTCTTTTTTGAGTTTGCATGTGCTTCCCCGAACACCTCCCCTATTCAGATCCAAATTTCGGATCGTTTCAACTGGTTTTCCATCCAAAAAGCCTTTTCCCCTATATTTTATCGAACTTTTATGTTTTTGAACATCTATTAGATCTGTTTGGAATTTTCTGTCGTTCGCAAATGACAACAGTCATCCTCCCCTATTCCCGACTCTCTTGATAAAGCAATGCCAATGCGATCAGACTGATCCGGCAGCTCATGAACAAATAGCAGAAATAATTGCTTGCGTTACATTCTTAACCTACCGGGATGTGATCATTTGGCTCATTCTTGGAATGACTGGAATGTTGATCTACAACTACCTAAAAATGTGATCTATAATGAGGTGGATTGCTTTGTTTTTGGAGGCGATTTTTGAATTTGTTTTTTTTAGTTGTTTGTGCAGCAAACAAGTTTAATATATAGATAAGGTAGAGTTAACGAAGCTCAAATATAGTGCAATCTGCCCAATATTTTGAGGCCGCAGTTCGCTTTCGATCCATAGCAGGATAAATTCTTCTAATTTTATTTATCTACCCCTATCGTCTTGCTTGATGCCGATGGCTACTTTGCAGGGGTATTAAATGAACTGGCAGAAGTATTTTCAAGACGTATCATGGAAGTCATGAAGATACAGGAAATGGGTATCAACGTTATTTAGCACTGAATGAAGTCCCCTGCCCTGCACGATTGCATTTTCTGTCGAGATGCTCATAGAGGTCGTGGAAATGTCCCCGCAGGGATGGATGCTTGTGTCATTGGATATGGGAAACTGGGTAGTTCCATTGCTCAGATACTCCATACCTGAAATATGAGAGTCATGGTTTTCGATAAAGTTCGTAGGAAAAACAAAAAAAGGAGGAAAGTCGGACCCGAGATGGATCCTCTACAATTCAAATGAGTATTCCATTATCCCATATTAAGGAAGCTATTATTGCGTATACAGAAAAATTCCCTCGTTCCGATTTACAATCCCTGCAACCACTACTTGAAGCCATAAATACTTCTGACGATATAACTGCACGTACCCATCTACCTGGTCATGTAACGACAAGTGCGGTCATCCTCAATGAAGAAAACAAAGTACTACACATCAAACACAAAATTCTCAACACCTGGCTGCTACCCGGAGGACATTGCGAGAATGCAGATTCGACTCTTGTCTCTGCCAGTTTGCGAGAGGTATATGAGGAAACAGGAATCCCTTCCGACTGTCTCAAACGCATTCTACCAGAAAACGTGCCTATTGATATCGACTTGCACCCGATCCCAGCCAACCCACGAAAGGGAGAGCCTGAACACTGGCATGCGGATTTCCGATTTGCTTACCGTTTAGTTTCTATTGCAAAGGTAGCACTTCAGGAGGAAGAGGTAACGGATTATGCATGGTTGCCTCTTGAACAAATGCCAATGCGTGGATTGGCTAACCGATTGTATGATTTCATCAAGACATCAACTACAGCCACTTAAGCAGTTCGGCGTTAAGACGCAATCATTACTCTTCCTATAGCAAACCGGGCCACAAGTTCATCCTTGCCCTTCAGAGCAAGCGTTCCGAGTAGGAGACATTCGGCGGCAAACACACGTTCCCTTCTACAAACACAAAAAAGCCAATGAAATCTACGAAGGAGTACTTTACAGACTTAATAGCTTTTAAAAAACGGTTCATTCACGGAAGCCATTTATTTCGGCGTTGGTTGATAGACAAAACATTTTTCCGTATTTTTAAAGACTTCAGATTCCCCATCGGATACCGTGATCTTATTAAACACTTAAACAACAGCCTCCGGATCAAGGACAAAAAACCAGTAATGATGTTGCATCGGTTGATCTCCTGAACGATACGTCCCATCTGACCCATTTTGGAGGCTTTGCTCGCCTTGTAAACATTGTTCAGCATTGCTACTTTACTCAGTTTCCCTAGTTTATCCATCCCCTTTTGCTCTGACAAAGGATGCCTCCATATAACATAACCTTTTCACTTGGGTCTACTGCTTGTGTTTGTGAAGTTTTGGACGCAATGTGCAGGTGTTTGTGTAACAAACAAGTTGGATTGATAGTCTTAGAGCGAATTGGACACCTTTTTGAGACATACGAAAAGGTACACCCCCTTTCGACATCAGTCTCCCATATGACTCACGGAGTTGCATGTAAATTTTACATGAGTCAATTGATCACTTAGAATACCAACAAGAATAAAGAGACCTTTTCCCCACGCCCGAAACAATAAGAAACGTTCCTTTTTGAACATGCAAACCACGGATAAAAAATAAAAGGTCCTTACTTGCAACCAAACGGCTGGTAAGAACCTTTTTTAAACATCAAATTCCTCTTCTATTTCAGAAATATGATCACCGATCTCTCAAAACCGTAGAACTAATTTAGTACCTTCTTTGTACCAGGTCTTCCCATGTCTTATCACGGAGATCTTCTGGGATCCATTCCAATTCAGGATATGGAAATTCATGATACTCAAAAATCTTTTTTGGGCAAAGCTTATCGTTTATTTCGATTTTAATTCCTCTGTATTGAGCCAACCAACCCAATCCGGCCACAGCATTGGCATAAAATTTGCCTAATATGCCTGCTTGCTTGATTCTCTTCTTATGTCGTCTCAATATTTGCTTCAAACCATCATGAACCTTTTCCTGATCCTGGTCCAAGATCCCCTCTAAGACAGCCATTCTTTGCTCCATATCCACTTTTTGAAACCGATGCAATTGAAAATGGGAGAGTGCTTCCAAATGAGCTCGCGCTTTGTTGTCTTCCTGCAAAATGATATATTTCATTGCATAACCCAAATGTCCATTTTCGGGATTCAGATCGTTTATCTTGAAATCCTCCTCTTCCCCCCGCCAACCCAGCAAATGCGCTAAGGAAACAATCAACTCCGGATGTTGGCTGATCAAGGCTGAATATAACCCTTCAAAATTATCTGCCGTCCCTTTGAAATGGGTTTCCCCCTTTACATAGCGAGGATGGCTTGGAACGTTCAACGGTTCAGCGAGAATATACAATTCAAAGTATCTTCCAGACTTGTATAATTGTTGTTTAAAGCCAATTACATCATTCTCCAATATTAATTTTTTTATCGCAATGGTATAACACAGATAGGAGAGATAATCTAACGTCCCCCAATTACCTACGGAATTTTCAGCTAAATCTTCTACCTCAAACTGATATGCATCTTCATTTTTACAAACGACATCTTTAAACCACTGTCTAACATCCAAAGACATATCATTTCCTCCTATCAGGCCATACTTATGAAGTTTTCGGACGCAAATTGAATTGATTGTCTTAGAGCGAATTGACACCATTATGCCGACAGAACGTTTAATCTCTTTTCTCCATGCCAGAACTATTTGTTCGGCATTGCATTCCTTCAGGAACCTGCAGTTCGGAGTACCATCCATTTGGTGAATTATCGTCCAACTCTTTTCTCTCCTTAACAGGCATCGGGTTGACTATGACCAACTTGATGCCGTGTTTCTCTAAAAACTCGGCCAAACTCAACCAATAATAGCCTGTCAACTCTCTCCCAAACAGCACCTGGTGTTTGGAGTGCTTTTTCATCAAGGCCTTGATCCAAAAAAGCAATTGGCTAAATCCGGATTGAGATTGACTAAATGCGATTGTTTTTCCCAATTCCACCTTGCGAAAGTCTACAGCCCATGCAAAGATAATCTGAAAAAAGCCCATTCCCGAAATTAAGGAGGGAATGAGCTTTTTGGACTATATTCCATTTTATCATAGTTCTATTCATTACTATCAGAAGATGGTGGAGTGATAATGGGTTGATAATGTAATGATTCCTCAACAATCTCCTCAGGTGAAAGCTCTCGATCACTCCAATAAATTAACCTCATCATTTTTTTAAAATCAGGTACTGTTTTTTCCAACAAATCAAAAACCTTTTCTTCTTCCTCCTCGGAATACTCCGCATTCATTAATTTTTTTACGACCTCTATTAATTCCTCTCTTGATTTAATAAAATCAGCCATTATATATCCTCCTCGTATATGAGGTTTAACTTCAGTTGCAAACAATCTTTGAAAACCAAATACCTTCAAGAAAAGAGCCTTTTATGATATTCCCAGATAATGATCATAGGATCATTTTAGGAAGTTCGATGTAGTTTTAACTAATTCCTTAGTTCTGACTTCCAAAATGATAACTCTTATCTAAAATCTCTTGGTGCATTCTAGGAGAAACAATGAACGAATTATCTGAATTATACACATCTCCGCCATGTTGGATAGGTGTTCTGTGATGAAGAATATAACTCTTATGATCACCATACCACTGTTCGGAGATCGCAATAGGGGCATTACCCTTTCTCATTCTGGCAACATTACTTGCACTAAATTCACTCGCATATTTTGAATTTGCTACGCTCTTCCAAAATGCTTCCCTAAAGTAATCAAAGCAACTTGTCTGCTACCTCTTTGGGTATAATACCAATATTCCCTTGTTTACCACGCATCGTTTTTGGAGCATCCGGAGCTCGAACTCCACCAGATACCGCCCCGGTGAATTTCTTAGCTGTGTTGCATTGTTTCTATCTTGATCTGTTCCAACCCCGTCTGTGTCACGACAATCCTTCGGGAGTTGGGCAGAAGCAAAATAACCGTTGAAAATGAGATCATTACGCCTCCCCTTAGTACATGAAAAAACGCCGAAACCGCTATTTCAATGAAGCGATTCGGCGTTTCGTTACAATTAAAAGCCCATTCTCAAACTTGGATACTCCATATCTCTTTGATACTCATTCCCATTCTTGATCTTCTGTAAGCTCTCCCGTTTCAAAGAAATGTTTGAAAGCTTTAATCATGTCAACATATTCAACAAGATATTGCTTGGGTATGTCAGTCCCAACTTTTTGAACTGTGATGTTAATGTGTTCTTCATTTTCCTTTGATACTGAAGGATTAACTAAATCTGCGTTATAACCATCATAGAAATATGAAACGTAATATAGTCTGATTCCATTTATTTCGTCTCCCCCGGCAACCATTAAATCGCCAAATTCTTCGGATAGCAAAGAAACATTGTCAAGCTGATATCCATCGATTTGATCCAATGTTGATTTAATTTGATCCCAACTCGGATTTGTTATTACTTTTTTTTCTCCAGGCCTTAAAATACGAAATTTCCACTCGCTCATATCTCTATTCCCCTCTACCATGATTTTCTTTTAAAGTTTGGATCAGATCTTATGATTTGTATTCCACTTGGACTTATTACTGTTAGTTCATCTAATCCAACTTCTTCAACAAGTTGCTTTACACCTTGTCTTTCATCGCAATAGCCGCATAAAGGTCGATCTACATGAAGGGTAGCCTTTCCACCAAGAATTTTATTTTGTTTTCGATATTGGTATAAATGCCAAAAAACATCTCCTTCTGCATGAGTATAAGTACTTGTTACCGCCGGTCTATAATTGACCCAGGATCGCCGAAAAAGAATTGACCCACTCCCGTCGAATAATCCCCTTCGAACGAAACCGCTACATTTCTTCGG